>JBDHFN010000038.1:0-49442 GCA_039590375.1 Gemmatimonadota bacterium | reverse complement strand
AGAACGTGATTGACGAACTGCCCGAGTTGCCGCCGACCTTTACGGTGAGGGAAAGGGACTCTGAGATGAGACCCAATATGATGAGAGACAACACTCCGGCCCAGACTTCCGTAGAAACGCCGGACAGGGCCGACCAATCCGCCAAGAAAAGGGATCCGGCGAAAAGCACCACAATGATCCCGACGTACACTCGCAGGGCGGTGTTTTGCATTCGCGAAAGTCCCCCTCGACTGGCCAGTCTACCAACCTGATATGCCTCTGAAAAGCAAAGCTCCAAAGAAATCGAACAGAGAGCTAAACATAAGCTGCACCTCCTTTCGTAGGTGTCAGCTTCTACCGCTCAAGAAGCTGCGATCGCTTCGCTCGCTCTCCGCTCCGCTCTTGGCCGGTCGAGGGGGTCTCCCTTTTTATTGTGAGTCCTGCGGGGTCACTCAGAGTCTGCCTCGGACCCAACGGTCCGCGGCCTGTAGCGTCCCCATTATTACAGCCCTTTCGGCTGTGTCTTCAACGGCCGCAGCCCCCGCGAGGGCAGCAATCGACCGTCCGTGAATCGCATGTATCGCAACCAAGACGAACTGTCCGTCGAACGCCTCGACTGGCTTCACTCCATCTAATGACAACGCTACTTCACCCTCACCGAGTAGGGCAACGATTGCTCTCTCGATGGCACGCAACGTCGCCGAGGCCGTCACCTCGAGCCTCGCCCGAGGAAGGTCGGCCCCACTCGCTTCTCCTTCGTACTGCTCGCCGCCCCACTCCACCGTGACGGCGATCCGAACCCGGTGCGCGTTCTCCGCTTCGACCCGGTGGGTCACGAAGAGAAAACGCCCCTCTCCACCCTGGCCTGAGAACCCTTCGAGGGCTGCCAGCGCCGGAGTCTCCCCATCGCCTTGCTGCGCTACCGACACTTTTCGGTGGTCGATCTTCAGACCGAAGTGTGCCAGCAGCGCCGACTCCACATTCCTTACCGACTGCTTCGCCGGGACCTCTCCCTCCGTCAGGAGATGGATCTCTTCTATGACGCCACCCGGGCGAGCCACGACTCGCGCAGACACGACGCCCCGAAGTGAGTTGAGGAGAGCCTCGGCCCTCTCGATGTTCCACTCGGATTTCGGGGTCAGTTGGGCGTCCACTATTTCACGGGTTCGAGGAACGATTTCTTGGGCGATTCCGAGCGACGTCTAGTTTGGGCGCTCGAACTTGACCCATTCTACCGTTCATCGGTCCGGCTGTCATGACCAGTGCAACCGCAGCCTCCTTCGCGTGGGTTCTCCCTCTCATCGCTTCCCAGCCGAAATATTCGTTGGACACATCCCTCCTGGAGTGTCCATCCCGTACCGAGGGGGGCAATTGAGGCATCTGATATGAAGGCCTAGGGGGACGCCTGTCAAGGATTTCATTTTTTCTGCAAACATTTGGCGCTGGCGAGGACCCCCATCGCTCTAAGTTGGCACGGGGATGCAACCTTTGGTTGGAGCCCAAAATGAGAAACACTTGGAGTTCGGTGCCGGCAGGGTGGGCGATCCGGGAATCTGGACACACCCTCGGGCCTTGGTATAGACTAAACGATACGGGTGAACCCCTAGAAACTCGCCTCAACAGGATACCCCGACCTCATGGTGAAATCCGACGGTGCGACGGCACTCGTCTTCATCCTGTCCCTTTTCGTCGGTGGCTGCGCCTCTGCTCCGCCCCCGGCTCCGGCGACCGTAGTGCTCCCATCGCTGACGCGCACGGGTGTTCAGCCGGGGGACCAGGTGCGCATCGCCCTCTATACGTCGGCGGGGACGAGATTGAACGAGGTCTCCGGTGAACGCACGGTGGACCCCAACGGAGAGCTCTTTCTTCCCTTTCTCGGAACGGTCTCGGTGGTCGGGCTGGGCACGGCCGACATCAGGAGGCTCCTGGAGGAGCGCTATGGAGCCCTCTATTCGAATCCGGTCATCGAAGTCGTCACGCAGGTCAGCATCAACATCACGGGCGCGGTCCGTAATCCGGGCCAGTTTTACGTCCCGCCTTCGGCTACGTTGGTCGACGCCCTGGCCCGCGCCGGCGGAGCTACGTCCGAGACCGACATAGGACTTCAAGGCGGCGCGTCCGATCCCAGCCAGGTTCGCCTCGTTCGCGACGGCGTGGGTACGATGGTCGACTTGCGTCCCCTTGCGGTGCGCCCGGAGGTGGTCGACCTCCTGGTCCAGTCGGGTGACTGGCTCTACGTGCCCACGGCCGCTCGCTCGCAACTCAGAGAGAATGTCACGTTCTGGGGGAGTGTGTTCAGCACCCTTTTCACGGCGGCGTCCCTCATCGTCCTGATCGCTCGTTAGATCGCCGCGAAGTCCTTGACACCCCCCGACTCGACGGTAGAGTATTTCTGTCTGCCTTCACCCGGCAGGAGCACCGATTCCCGCGTAGCTCAGTTGGTAGAGCAGACGGCTGTTAACCGTCTTGTCGCTGGTTCGAGTCCAGCCGCGGGAGCTCCTTTTGGGGCGAAGGAGGCCGCACCCTACACTCCGGCCTCCTTCGCTTCCGACCCCGTCCAGCGCGATCCTCGCCTGGACCTGATGACCCGTTCTTTTAGTTTCAGGGTTCACCCCTCATCGCCCGGCGCCGGCCCGAGATCGTTCTCGGAACCGAGGCTGGGCGACACCTGGATTGGGGCTGGACCAAGAGGCACCTCGGATGGAGGGCTCGATGGGCAAGAAAAAAGCGGACAGTAAGAGCCAGGGCGGCATGTTCAATGACAAGTCCGGCAAGCAACTCCCGCTCGCCATGCAGTACGACTACACGAACTTCTACTTCGGGGCGGGGGACGATGCCTTCGGCATGCTCGAGCCCTTCGACGAGTGGTGGAAGGACTCCGAGCCGTCGGGCTACTACTTGTACGGTCTTCCCATGCAGGGCTCGCCCACGACGCGAGTCGACGTCCGCAACACCAAGACGGGTGAGGTTCACGGCGACCTCCTGAACTTCGCCTCGTACAACTACCTGGGACTCTCCTACCGGCCCGAGGTCAAAGAAGCGGTAGTGGAGGCCGTGTACAGGTACGGGAACGGCGCCTCGGGATCGCCGATTCTGAGCGGCTCGCTGGAGGTGCACCACGAGTTGGCCGAGCGCATGGCCGAGTTCAAGGGCAAGGAAGCCGTCCTACTGTTCCCGACAGGCTATAGCGTGAACGTCGGGGTCATTGCCGGACTCATGCGCTCGGGCGACCTCTGTGTGGCCGACCAGTACGCGCACGCCAGCATCGTGGACGGCATGATCCTGTCGAAGGCCAACAGCCGCTTCTTCCGGCACAACAAGGTCGACGACCTCGAGCGCAAGCTGAAGCGTTACGAGGGCAAGAAGCTGGTCCTGATCGAGGGCGTTTACTCGATGGACGGCGACGTGGCGCTCGTGCCCGACATCGTGGAAGTCTGTAAGCGCTATGGTGCCCGCATTCTGATCGACGAGGCGCACTCGACCTTCATCTATGGAAGGAACGGTCGTGGCGTGGCCGAGCACTTCGGTTTCGAGGACGAGATCGACATCCACGTCGGCACGTTCTCCAAGAGTCTGGGTGGCCAGGGCGGATTCGTCGCCGGGTCTCAGAAGTTGATCAATTATCTCCGCGGATTCTCCCGGTCCCGGACCTTCTCTTGCGGGATATCTCCGGTGGTGACCGCCGGGATTCTGAGGGCGCTCGAGCTCTTCCTGGAGGAGCCCGAGTTGAGGACCAAGCTCTGGGACAACGTGGAGTTCATGCAGAAGAGCCTGCGCGACTCCGGCATCTCGGTCGGGGACTCCGAGTCGCAGGTGATTCCGATCATGATACGGGACGACGCGCGCATCTTCGAGATCGGTGAGGCGCTCATGCACGAGGGAATCTACTTGAACCCGGTCAAGTATCCCGCCGTGCCGAAGCACAAGTCTCGCTTCCGGATGTCGATCTCCGCCGCCCACTCGAAGGAGGAGTTGGAGGAGGGGGCTCGGATCATCACAAGCGTACTACAGAGGTATGGCGTATGCCCGACGGCCGAGGGCAATATTTCTTCAACCACGGGCTGAGCTGTCTCTTTGAGATGCCGACGGCCGACGCGCGGCGTCTGGTCCCGTCGGACCTCCAACCCCTCGAAGTCCAGCACGAGCGCAGCGTTCTCTCGGTCACCGTGTTCGATTTTTTCGAGGGCGACGCCGGTGCATTCCAGGAAGTGGTGCTCTCGGTCCTCGTGCCACCACTCGTGAAGCCCGGTGATCCGCTTCCAAAGGCCGCCCTCTACCCCTTCCTCGTAGCGACGAGTACGGAGACGGGCCGCAGGGAAGGCGTCGACCGCTGGAAGCTGCCGCACCTGGAGCGGAACATCGATGTGACGTTCACGGAATCCGAGGGCCGGATTCGCGCGACGACGAGCGCGGATGGAGAGCCGATCCTCGAGTTGACCGGCACGAGTCATCTCTTCGAGCCCGCGGAGCTGCTCTTCCACACGTTCATGTCCGACGCGGGAAGCATCTACAAGTCGGACATCATCATGCGCGGCGAGAGCTACAGTGAGCACGAGTTCGAGACGGGCTCACTCGTGATCCATCCCCACGAGTTGACCGACGGTCTGACCATAGACGAAATCGCCCGCGTCCCGTTTCGGGAGCAGTGGATGAAGAAGGGCGTGGAGATCTTCGCCCCCCTCGAAGCCATCTAAGACCACCGTGTACACCGATGAGCGCCGGGTCTTCGTCATCTTCAACCCCGCGTCGGGGCGCGGCGCGGGTGCGCGAAGAATCGGCCGGTTCCTCTCGCTGCTTGGGGACCACCTGCCCGGTTTTACGCACGCGGGCACGTCGCGCGCCGGCGAGGAGGGTGTTCTCGCGGAGCAGGCGATGGCCGAGGGGTTCAACCTCATCGTCGCCGTGGGCGGGGACGGGACCTGGAGTAACGTCGCGGACCGGATCGTGTCGTCGCACAAAGAGGGCGTGGCGCTGGGCATTCTCGCTTCCGGCACGGGCAACGATTTCGGACGCAATTTCAGCGTGTCCATACGTGACCCCGAGCTCGCGATTCAAACGCTCGCGAAGGGAGTGGCCCGCAGCGTCGACGTGGGCCGGGTCGTCTCGAGGGGGACTCCGGTGAGGGATCTGGGCTCGGTCGACGCGTCGGCCGGTCGCCACTTTCTCAATCTGGTCGGGTTCGGATTCGACGTGGCAGTCATCGAAGACACGGCCGGCGCCCGCTTCCTGCGGGGAGAGTTGCTGTACAAATTCACCGCCCTGAAGAATCTCTTCTCCTTCTCCGGCGTCCCGTTGGTGCTCGAGGGCGATGGATCCACGGTGGACGGATCCACGGTGGACGGTGAGCAGCTCATGCTCACCATTTCGAACGCGCCCTTTTTCGGGGGCGGCTTCCTGATCGCTCCCGAGGCCCAGCTCAGCGACGGATTGCTGCACGCGTGTGCCATCGGCAACACGTCACCGTTCACACGGCTGCGTCTCTTCAACGCGGCACCGACGGGGCGGCACGTTCACTCGCCGCATGTCCGAATGCGGCAGAGCACCCGCTTTTCCGTGCGCTTCTCGGCTCCACCGAAATACGAAGTGGATGGGGAGCTCTGGCAGGCCGAGGGTGCCGAGGTGACCGTCGAGACCGTGCCCGGGGCACTCCAGGTGGTGGTCCCGGACTGACGTCTCCGGGGGATTTTCGATGGACGCCGAGGCGCCAGGAGCGACACCGAATCTCGAGCTACGCCGAGGTGCCGTCCTTCGATAGGCTGCCCGCGACGAGCACCCAGCGCTCGTCGGCGAGGAGCTCGGCGTCATGTTCGTCGTGGCTCACGAGTACGATGGGCGTCCCGCTGTCACGGGAGAACTTGCGTACCATGGCGGCGATCTCCGAACGCAGGGGCCGGTCGAGCGCGGAGAACGGCTCGTCGAGAAGCAGCATCCGGGGGGCCGAGAGAAGAGCACGGCCCAACGCCACCCTCTGGCGTTCGCCCCCGGAGAGAAACCGGGGACGCCGGTCGAGCAAATCGGCGAGTAGCAACGACTCGGCCATTCCCTCCACGTCCGCCGGGCCGGCGCCCGCGTAGGCGAGATTCTCTCTGAGAGAAAGGTGGGGGAAGAGAAGGGCATCCTGCGGCACCCACCCGACCCTCCGCTCCCATGGGGGCGTATACACGCCGGAGTCGGAGTCGAGCCACACCTCATCGCCGCAGCTCACGCGGCCCTCGGCACCAGGATCGAGTCCGGCCAACGTCCGCAGGAGGGTGCTCTTCCCCGACCCCGATGGTCCCACGATCGCGACGTGGTCGCTCTGGGGCCGCCAGTCGACATCCAGTTCGATGGCGTCGAGCGGGACACGCACCTGCACGTGAAGTCCCCACCCCTGCGCGCCCGCCGCACGTCCCGCGATACGTCCCTCGGCACCCCCTGCGGCACGTCCCTCAGCATGCCCCTCAGCGGCCATGGTGGTCCTCCATTCTGCGGCGCTGCCACCTCGTGAGCCCCTCGAATCCGAGGAGGGCCACCAGTGAAAGCATCACGCTGGCGATCACCAGGATCCAGGTGGCGCCGCGGCCGGAGGGCGACTCGAGCAAGGAGTAGACCGCGAGGGCGATGGTGCGGGTCTCTCCCTCCATGTTGCCGGCGAGCACGACGGTGGCGCCGAACTCCCCCAACGCTCGCGCAAAGGCGAGAACGGCCCCCGCCGCGATCCCGGGAAGAGCCAGCGGAAGGGATATGCGCCGGAACGTGGGCGCCTTCGGCACGCCCAGGGTCCAGGAGACCTCCTCGAACCGTCGGTCCACGGTGTCGAACACGGCCCGGATGGCCATGACGTACAGAGGGAAACCCACGACGAGCGCCGCCAGGGTCGCGCCCAACAGCGTGAACGGAATCGGCAAACCGACCGCGGCGAGAAGGCCCCCCAGGGCGGACTCCCGGCCCAAGACGCTCAGGAGCAGGAAGCCGGTCACCACGGGGGGGACGACCAACGGCGCCATGACGATCATGGAAACGAAGCTCTTCCCGAAGAAGTCGCGGCGGGCCAGCAGCCAGCCCATGGCGACCGCCGGAATCAGCCCCAGCAGAACGGCACTGAACGCGACGATCAGCGACAGTCGGACCGCCGACCACGGATCCAGGCCCATGGGCCCGCCCAACGTGGTCGATCCGTCCAACACTGAAGATCCCCCGGACACAGCAGGAGCTTGCGCCACCGCCCCACCGGCGCCCGCCGGCCCGAATCCCGCCGCCGAGAGTGCGGCCGTCGCCTCCGCTCCACCCATGAAGTCGAGAAAGGCCTCCGCGGCCTCACGGAATTCGGTTCGCGCCGTTACGGCGCCCGAATACGCCGGCGCCGGAGGGTCCTCCCCCTCGAAGGCGAAGGCCAAGCGGACACGGTCCTCCGCCAAGGCGTCCGACCGGTACACGATGCCGCCGTCCGCCTCGGACCGCGCCACCCACTCGAGCGTCCCCCGGACGCTTCCGCCCCGAACGATGCGCGGCTCGACCGAGCTCCAAGCGCCCACGCTCTCGAGCGCCGCCCTCGCGTATCGGCCAGCCGGGACATTCTCGCCGGCCAGGGCGATCCGAGGGAGATCCGCGGCCGCGATGGACCCGGCATCCCTGGGTGGATCGGGCGCTCCGCTGGGAACGACGAACACGAGTTGATTCGTCGCCACACGCCGGATGGACTGGCCGTCTACGCCACCCCGCTCCTCGAGCCATCGCATCCATACGTCGTCGGCCGAGATGAAGACATCGGCCGGAGCACCCCTGAGAACCTGCGGCGCCAGGCGCGAGGTCGCGTCGAAGCTGAAGCGAACCGGGACGCCGCCCTGGGCATCCCAGGCTCGGGCCACGACGGGCAACACATCCTGCAGGCTCGAAGCCGCCAGCACCCGTAATGTTTCGGGCGTTTGGTACGCTTCTTGGTCCGCCCGCCGCTCCGTCCACGCGACCTCGACCGCGGGGCCGGACCCTGGCACAGCCTTTGCAACGGTTGGCTGCAGCATCATTAGCTGGACAGCGGCTACCCCGATGAGCCATTCTGTAGATAGGAGAATCGGCAAGGAACGACCTGCTCTTAGGTCCCGGAGCGGGGCCAGTTTAGCGGCCCCACGGAAGGGGAGTTCTTGGTCCCTGGAAGTCGCCCAGGTTAGGTACCTGCCCGAATACCGGCAAGGAGTCGGCCGGGCGTGCACTCACGAGAAATGCGAGCAATGGAAGCCAGCTTGAAGCAGAGCGGACCCGGTTCAGCATGACACCAGCGCTTATTGCGGCAGCGATCGCCTTGGCCCTGATCGTCGGATGGGCTCTGCTTCGCTCCTCCAAGGGATCCACGGCTGGGGCCGTGCCCGGAGCCGGAGCCCATCTCCTGGACCATTCGCCGGTGGGCACGCTCGTCCTCGACGCCGCACTCCACGTCACGTGGGCCAACGAAGCGTTTTGTGGTCTTTTCGGCCTGACCCCCGACGAGTTGCTTGGCCGCGAATTGCGGGAGGTCATCGAGCAGGGGTTGAAGGAATTGGTCGAGGAGCCCGACGCGGTCGAGGCCGGCCTACTGGAGGCGTACGGGTCCGAGGCGAAGGGCTCTCCCTTCGAGTTCTACGTCCGGGCACGGGACGGTCGAGGCGAACGCTGGATCGAGCACACGTGCCAGGTGATCCAGGAGAAGCCGTTCGACGGCGGGCGTGTCGCCTATTTCGTGGACGTCACGCCGCGCAAGAACCTCAGCCCCGCTCATCAGACACGGGAGATCCACCTCCACGAGCTCGACCAGATCCTGCTCACGCTGGCTCGCAAGAGCGAGAGCACCGAGACCGAGAAGGACGAACCGTCGGTGTTGCGCGAGGTCGCGGACCTGGCTGCCCGGGCGTGGAAGCGCGACCGATGGGAGCTTTGGTCCCTCAGCGACGACCGGGCTCGGTGGACGCTCAACCATTTAGAGTACGCGACGGCAAGAGAGAGGGAAGAGTCGACACCAGAGATCTCGGTCCCGCAAACCGGCCCGTATCTCCGGAGCCTCGAGCAGGTCCGCGTGTTGGTCACACCGGACGTCGAGAGTGACCCGGATGGGCCAATCCTGTTGGGCCACGGGAGGATCAGGCCCGACGCCGCGAGCCGCTTGGATATCCCCATCCGGGTCCGAGGGAGGGTAGTCGGCACGCTCATTATCGCCCATCACACGGCTCGCTCCTGGACGCCGGACGAGACTCGCTTCGCCGCCTCGATCGGAGACCGCATGTCGTTCATGGCGGAGACCGGGCGGGCGGAGGAAGGGACCCGCGACGTGGAGGTCCAGGTGCCCCAGGCGTTCCCGCCTGCGGCGTCCAGCAACATCGATGGTTTCGTCCATCTCGACGAGAAGCTCCGCTTCACCTTCCTCAACCCGGCCGCCGTTCAGTGGCTCGAGGAGCGGGGAGTGGATGGCGCCGCACTTGTGGGTCGCACGCTTGCGGAGTCGATGAAGGGCGTCAAGGACAGGTCGATCGTTGCGGAGGTTCGTAAAGCCGCCCGTGGCGGGGGGCCCGCTCGGCTCCGCCGGCAACTGGAACGCGACGGCCCCTGGCTCGACCTGTACGTCAATCCCTCGGCGACGGGTGTTTCCGTCACGCTCCAAAACAGGGCGCGCGGCAAGGAGAGGGAATCCGAGCGGTCCCTGCTCGATTCGGAGACCCGCTTCCGGTCGGTGGTCGAATCGCTGCGTGAGGGCCTGGTCATCACCGACCTGAACGACCGCATCGTGTACGTGAACCCCCGCATCACCGACATGACGGGCCACCGCCCCGAGGACCTGGATGGAAGAGAGGCCCAGGATCTGCTGTTCGACACCGCGAATTGGAGCGATGGCGACTCGCGGATGGCGGCTCGGCGGGAGAGGAAGCGCACCCGGTACGACGCGCCGCTCCTCAACAGGGACGGTAGGGTAATTTCGGTGGAAGTGATCTCGACGCCCCTTCGGGACGCAGACGGTGCCGTGACGGGTGTCGTAGACGCGATCACCGCCGTGGAGAACCGCGAGGGCCTGCGGACCGCGTTCCTCGCGACCTGAGGGCGACGGAAACTGAGCGTCGCCGAAGCCGTAATCGAGGCACGCGCCTACGAGCTGGATTCCTTCGGGCACGTCAATCACGCCGTCCATCTCAACTATTTCGAACAAGCCCGCTTCGAGGCCCTGGACCGCTGCGGCTTCACGTATGACGTACTCGCGCAAAGGGGTTGGGCGATCCATGTTGTGCGCGTCGAGGTGGACTACCTGAGCGAAGTTCTTCTCGGAGACCGGCTGCGGATCCGGACCTGGACGGAGGGCTTCAAGCGCACGAGCATGGTCCTACTCCAGGAGGCCCGGCGGGACCCTCGGGAGGGTGAGTCCGATTCAACGGTGGTGGCGCGAATTCGTATCGTGGCGGTCTGGATCGGAGTGAACCGCCGCCCGATCCGGGTTCCCGAGGAGGTCCGGGACGGGTTGGGGGCCCTCGAGGCGCCTGAAGCCCGAGAGTGAGCGAGCCCATGGACGATCGCGAGAAACTGAAGGCCCTGCTGCTGGAGCGCTCCGTGCGCCTCGGCGACTTCACGCTCTCGAGCGGAGCCAAGTCGGCGTATTACGTCGACGCCCGCCAAACGACCATGACCGCAGAGGGGCAACGGCTCACCGGCAAGGTCGGATACGATCTGATCGACGAGGCGGGCTGGGACGTGACGCACGTGGGGGGCCTGACCCTGGGCGCCGACCCCGTGACGTACGCCATCGCGCACCACAGCACTTCGCGTGAGCGGGTGCTCGATGGCTTCACGGTTCGCAAGGAAGCCAAAGGCCATGGAGCCGGCCGACAGATCGAAGGGGGCCTTCCGACGGATGCCCGTGTGGTCATCGTCGAGGACGCGGTGACGAGCGGCGCGAGCGCGATTCGGGCGATCGACGCGGTTCGCGAGCACGGAGCGACGATCGTCGGCGTGATTAGCCTGGTCGACCGGGAAGAAGGCGGTCGGGCCAAGCTGGACGAGCTCGGGCTGCCGCTACTGGCGGCGTTTACGGGCCCCGAGCTTCTGGCTGCGGCGAAGGAGGCGTCGGGGGGCGCCTCCTGACTACCGCCCGAACGCGTATCCGACGCCAACCCCGATCACCCACGGATCGAGCGTGAGGTCGGCAAGGTACGCTCTCGCTATCTGAGGCCCAAGGCCTCCCGGAGCTGGGCCGCCGTCATGTCGGTCACGTAAACGGCGGAGCCCTGATCGAATTCCCGCGCGCGGGCGAGCGGGCCGACCACGACCGGATCGAAGCCGGCGTCCACCACGAGGTCCGACACGATGCGTAGGGCATCCGCATCGTCACCGGCAATCGGAATCCCGACCTTCTCCCCATCACGGTGAGCATTCTGCTCCACCGACGTGTTGCGGATCGCGTTGAAGGCACGCACGAGGCGGACGCCCGGTAGGAATTCGGCCGAGGCGACCCCCGTCCCTTTGGCCAACGCCTCCTCGGCCATGGGTCCGTCGCGCCGCGGGTAGGGATTCCCGCATTCGATGACGACCTTGCCCTGCATCAGGGGCGAGTAGTCCCGGCCCACCTGCGGGAGCGCTGCGTAGGGCACCGCGATGAAGACGATCTCCCCGAAGGCGGCAGCCTCTGCCGGAAGTCCGGCGCGCGCTCTGGGGCCTGCCTGCTCGACCAGCTCCGTGAGCTCCTCGGGATGGCGGGACGAGAAGAGGATCTCGTGTCCGGCCTCCGCCCACTTGAGGCCGACCGCCCCTCCTATGTTTCCGGACCCGATGATGCCGATCCTCGAGGCGCCGCGCTGTACCCCGGACGCTTCGAGTCTTCCCGGCAACAGCGTGGGCGCGAGGACCAATCCCGTCGCCGTCGCTCCGGCCCTGAGAAGAAAGTCACGACGTGACTGCTTGTTCTCGCCCTTCGCATCCGGGTCCCTCATCTCTACCTCCTACGTCGATTCTTCTCCGGGACGATGCATCGAGGCACCGTACCCGCCGTGCCGCGAGCACCGCGTCCATCCACCACGAAGCACCGTATCCGTCGGTGATGGAATGGACAAGTCGATGGGTGGAACGGCGCGGGCTCGCGATCGCGCGGGAGGCACTTGGCAAGCCGGCGTTCCCGCATATTTTTAGGCTAGCCTAATTTTACTCCCCGACCGCTCGGAGTTGGCCATGTCCCGCCTACACATGTCCCGCCTGCACGCCGCCATTCTCATCGCACTGGCCACGGCCCTCGTCCCCGCAACTGGTGTCTCCCAGTCCATCGGGACCGACCGGCCCGACTTCGTCGAATCCAGCTCGACCGTGGGCAGGGGCAGCGTCCAGATCGAGGGATCCGTCGCGTTCGACGAAACGGAGACTCTCGGAACGGAGGTCGAAAACTTCACGACCCCCTTCCTCTTCCGGGTGGGCGTGGCCGACGGGTGGGAGCTCCGCCTCGAGTCGGACTGGCTCATCCGCAACACGGTCGAGGACGTGGGGGGAGGATCCGAGATCACGACCAGCGGCCTCTCCGACTTCGCGCTCGGAGTGAAATGGGCCTTCTTCGCTCCCGAGACAGGCAACGCGCCAGCCATGGCCGCGCTGGTTCACGCCGACTTACCCACGGGGTCCGACGACTTCGGGGGCGACGGGATGCGGCCTTCGCTTCGGGTCGTGGCCGAATGGGCACTGGCCGGCGACTGGGGGATCGGGATCATGCCGGGCATCCTCTACGATCGAGCGGGCGACGAGCGATTCGTGTCGGGGATCTTCGGCGCGGTTGTGGGGAAGGGGCTCACCGACTCGCTTCGCGCCTTCGTGGAAATCGCCTTCGAACAGATCGCGAAGAACCAGTACGGCGGCAACGTCGGTTACGTCGACTTCGGAGGCACCTTCCTGCTGAACCCGCGATGGCAGTTGGACGCCGCCGCGGTCGTGGGCGTCACGGACCAGGCCGTGGACCACGGGTTCACGTTTGGATTCTCGGGGCTCCTGCCGCGGTAGGGCTCCAGCCCCCTGGATCCGCTCGTGCCTCGAGGCCTATGCGCAGGCCTTTAGTAGCGGATTTCCCCACCGTTCACGTGGAACGTCTGGCCGGTGATGTAGCTCGCGTCTTCGGACGACAGGAACGCGTACGTGTTCGCTAGCTCCTGCGCGAGTCCCAGACGCCCGAGGGGTATCTGGTCCAGATTGGGGTGCGCGACGTAGGCCCCGGGCACCACGTGGTTCACCAGGATGTTGTGCTCCGCCAGCTCTATCGCGAGCGCCCGGGTCATGCCCACCGCTCCCATCTTCGAGCCGCACACGTGGGCCCAGTTGGGTCTTCCATGGAATGAGTTCAGGCCCGACACGGTGATGATGCGGCCGTAGCCGTTGGCGATCATGCTGGGAACGACCGCTCGGGTGCAGAAGAAGGGACCGTCGAAGTTGACGGCCGCCGCCGCCCGCCACTCATCCGTGGTCATGTCCGTGAGAGAGCTCGACCCTCGGAACCCGGCGTTGTTGATCAGAATGTCGATGCGTCCGAGGCGTTCCAGCGCCTCGGCCACCATCTGATTCACCTGCTGCTCGTTGCCGACGTCGGCCATCAGCGCAATGGCCCTCACGCCCAGCGCCTCGGCCTCGCGCGCGACGGCTTCGGCCTCTTCCCGATTGGAGCGTGCGTTGACCACGACGTCCGCGCCTCGCCTCGCCAGCTCGAGTACGGTCGCGCGGCCGAGGTTTCGGCCGGACCCGGTGACCAGGGCGACTTTTCCGTCGACCGGTCGAGCCGAGGGGGACACGTCGGGGCCGACCAGCGGCAACGCCATCGCTGCCCCCATGCCGCCCAGGGCGGTCCGTCGTGAAAGCGGTTTCCCCTTGCCCACGTCCATGACTCGGCTCCTGTTAGCGGTCCTACGCCAGCCCGACGGCCGGGTTCACGTATCCTTCCGGGAGGGCCAAGCTACCGGGCGTGAGAAGTCGGGTCAATCGAGTGACCCGGGACCCCCCGGGGGACGGTGACGACGCCGTGGTTTCCGTTTCCTTGCCCACCAAGCGGGCCCGCCGTACCGTGACTCCAGCGATCGTCCTCCCAAGGACCCGCATCATCGGCGCCCTGAAATGTCAGCACTGAAGAAGTTCCTCGATGAGCTCCGCCACCCCTCTCTGTGGCAGGTGCTGGGTGTATACCTGGCCGGCGGATGGGCCGTCTTCACGGTGATTCTCGACGTGTCCGAATGGCTTCTGCTCCCGACGTGGGTCGTCCGCTACTCGCTGGTGCTATTGCTCGTCGGGCTACCGGTCACCCTGGTCACGTCGTACGTGCAGCAAGGGCTCTCCAGGCGTGACCTCGTTCCGCGGACCGGCGTCCGTCGCTTTTTCACGTGGCGAAATGCGCTCGGCGGCGGCGTGCTGGCCTTCGCGGCGTTGGGGTTCGTCACGGCGGCGAGGATCGTGATGCCCGCGGCGTCCCCACAGCCTGCCGCCGGGGCCACCGTGCCACAGCTGGCGATCTTCCCGGCCACGGTCCGAGGGGGCGCCGATTCGTTCCTGCACGAGGGAATCGTGGATCTCCTACGCGGGAAGCTGGCGGTGATCGCCAACCTGCAGATCGTCGACCCCGGGACCGCGATCAAGGCCGCCGGTATGCAGTCGCCGGAAGTTGTGCTCGAGGTCGGTCGTGCAGCTACGATCGCCAGCGAGCGCGGCTGGGGCCTCTTCATACTTCCCGTGATCACCGCGAGCGGAGGGGAGATCCGTATCCAGGCGTCGCTCTTCGACGCGGAGTCCCCCGAGGAGCCGCTCGCGCTGGCCGACGCCGGGGGTGACGCCGTGGACGTGTTTGCCCACATCGACGAGCTCGCCGTCGATCTGGTCTTTGCGCAGTTCGGGCGGGCCAGTGCCCGGCTCGTGCGATCCGCCTTCCAGGGCACCGAGTCACGGGCGGCTTGGGAGAACTTCCTGCGGGGAGAGCAGGCGATGCGGGACTCCCAGCACGACGTGGCGCTCGAGGCGTTTCAGTCGGCAGTCGAGGCGGACAACACGTTCGCGCTGGCGTATCTCCGCACTGCGATCGTCGCTGCTCTCATGGAGACGGACGGGTCGTTCAGTCACCTCGTGGGATCGGCACCGAATGCTCTTCCGGGCGCTCTGGCACTCGCCGATCGACTCGACGAGCGTGACCAGGACTTCCTCGATGCGTACGAGGCCTTCCGGGCAGGCGATGGAGATCGGGCCGAGGGGGCTTTCAACGCGATGCTCTTGGAGCGGCCCGGCGACGTCGAAGCGCGTTTCTTTCTTGCGCAGACGCTCCTGCGACTCAACCCGGTCCGCGGGCGTTCGCCAATGGAGGCTCGGGCCGTATTCGAGGAGGTGCTGAGAGCAGATCCCGGCTTCACGTGCCCTATATGACCACTGTTCCAGCTCGTCGGGAGCGAGCATGACTACGTGGCCTCAGACAGCCTCAACACGATGCTCAAGGCGGTGCGCGGCACGGGGGGACGCACTCACAACGAGCTGATCAACGCCGTCATGCGGGGTGACGATCAGACTGCCGAGGAGCTCTTCGCTCTCTTCGACGCGCGGCCGACTGCCATCAACCTCAGCTATCCGTTGAACATAGCCCAATGGGGCGGCGACTACTCCATGGCGGAGAGAGTGGCCCGCGGCCACACTCGGTCGGAGAACGCCGATGCGATCCGGCTCGCGGGGCACCTCAACCTCGCTCGGCTCCTCGTGGGTCAGGGAGAGTGGGGAGCCGCCGCGTTGGAGCTTGAAGGGGCCGCCGACGTCGACGCCGAGCAGGCGCGCATGGCACGAGCCGTCCTCACGACGCTGCCCTTCCTTTCGATCCCGCGCGACGACCTTGAGAGGGCGATGGAGGAACTCCAGCGCTGGTCGCCTCCGGTCGCGGAGCCGGGATCGCCGCCTGAACGCGCTTATGATCAGCACGCCCGACTGTACTTGTTGGGACTGCTGTCGTCGAAGTTGGGCGACGGGGCCAGGGCCCTGGAATACGCGGACGCGATCGTGCAACTCCCCGACGAGGCCGAGACCGCCGTGCCCGGCGAGCTGGCGACCACGCTCCGGGCGGACGTCGCGTGGCGGCAGGGGAACTCTCCCGCGGACGTTCTCCGTGCCCTCGAGCCCCTCCGCGGTCAACTCCCTGCTGTGCTCTACAACCACCCGGTTTTCGGACAGGAGCACGCTCGCTACGTGCGGGCCTCGGCCCTCCAGCAGGCCGGACAGAACGACGAAGCGCTTCGATGGCTCGAAGACACCTTTATCGCCAGCCCCGGCCAGGTGTACTACCTCGCTCCCACCCGATACCTGGTAGCCCAAGTGCTCGACGCGTCGGGTCGGCCCGAGGAGGCAGCCGAAGCCCGCACGACGTACCTCGAACTCTGGTCGGATGCCGACGCAGGGATTTCGCCACCTGGCAGCTGAGATCCTCCGGTCGAGGATGCTCGATTCCGAGCCGTATCGCTCGCCCCCACTCAGCTCCTAGTTGCCGTTCAGCCGCACGAACTTCTGGATCCGATGCCCGGTCTGCACCTCGCCGGTGTAGAGATTCCCCTGGGAATCGAAATCCATGTAGTGGAGCCAGTCGAAATTGCCCGGCTGTTTTCCGCCCGTACCCCAGGAGTAGACCGGCTCGAGCGTCGCCCTGTCCAAGGCCCACACCCTGTTGTTGGTGCCGTCGGGCACGTACAGGAACCGCTGCTCGGTGTCGAGCGGATCGAACTCGGCGCCCCACGTGGATCCAGGCCCGTACGTCTGCGGGGCCAGGACGCTCTCCATGATGTAGGTGCCGTCCGTATCGAAGACCTGGAAGCGGTTGCTGGGGCGGTCGCTCACGTAGACCCGCCGGTCATCGGAGATGGCGAGTCCGTGCACGGGTGTCCGCCACGTACGGCTCGGAGGAGCGTTCGGGTCCCACGGGCCCGGATCCTCGTCGACCGGGCGCTCGCCATAGGCTCCCCAGTGTCTCAGGTACTCGCCGGTATTCGCATCGAAGACGACCAGCCGCCGATTGCCGTAGCCGTCCGCCACGTAGAGCTCGTCGGTCAGGGGGTCCACTTCCATGGTGGCGGCTCGGTTGACCGAGTTCGTGTCGTTGCTGCCCTGGCTAACGCCGACGTCCCCGATCTTGAGCACGAGCTCGCCGTCCTGTGTGAACTTCATCATGTGATGGTCGTCGCCACCGTTCCCTGCGACCCAGACGAAACCCTGATAGTCCACGTGGATTCCGTGCTCGCTATTGAACCACTGGTACGCCCCGCCGGGATCATCGCCGCCCCAAGCCTGGATGACTTCCCCTTGCGGGTTGAACGCCACCACCGGTGGCGCCGTCGTGCAGCAGAGCGACTGAACCGGATCGCTGCCCCAGGACTGGTCTCGGGTGGTCATCAGCGGGGTCGAGCCGGCATTCGTGCCTTGCACGGTCCACGGCCTGTGGATGATCCAGAGGTTGTCGTTGCTGTCGATCGACGTGCCGGCGACCTGCCCCAAGATCCAGTTGTTGGGAAGTGGCTGGGGCCAGTACGGGTCCACCGAAAACTGCGCCACGCCCTCCGGTACACCGGCTCCGGATGCGTCCGCCGGCACTCTGGCCAAGGCCGCTCCCGTCGAGGCGGCGTCCACACCGCATCCCGACGTGGCCAAGGCCACCATCGACGTTACCAAGACCGTGCGAATCCAAGCGGGAGATCGGTTCATCTGTCGTCACCAGGTGCAGAGGGATTTTCCGAATTGGGCAGAGGGCGGAGAAGGTAAGGCGGATATCACCGCCTGCCAAACGACCCCCACAACGGACCGGTGCCCGGCCGGCGTAGCCAGGCAGCGTCGCGAAGGGGAAGCGGGATGAGTCCCTTTCAGTTAAACTGTCCGCCCCGCGTATCCAGTCTCATTCAATCAGATCATGGGGGACTAACCATGGCCAAACAGAGAATTCTCATGCTCGTGGGCGACTTCGTGGAAGACTATGAGGTTATGGTCCCGTTCCAGATGTTGCTGATGGTCGGCCACCAGGTGGATGCCGTCTGTCCCGGCAAGAAGGCGGGCGACACCGTGGCGACCGCGATCCACGACTTCGAAGGCGACCAGACCTACACTGAGAAGCGTGGCCATAACTTCGGCCTGAATGCCGATTTCGCGGACGTCGACCCTGGCGCGTACGACGCGTTGGTGATTCCCGGCGGCAGATCGCCCGAGTACTTGCGGCTGGACGAGCGCGTGCTGGAAATCGTGCGGCACTTCTCCGAGGAGAACAAGCCGATTGCGGCCATCTGCCACGGTCCGCAAGTGCTGGCCGCGGCGGGCGTCCTCACCGGGAAGGCCTGCAGCGCGTATCCGGCGGTACAACCGGACGTCGAGAGCGCCGGTGGCGAGTTCATCCCGGCCGCCGACACGTTCGACAACGCGCACGTCGACGGCAACCTGGTCAGTGCCCCGGCCTGGCCCGCCCATCCGGCCTGGATCCGCAACTTCCTCGACGTGCTGGGTACACCGGTGGGAGTCGAGGATGGGCTGAGTAAAACGGTGAGCGCCTAGCTTCTTTGGGCGTCGAACTGGGGTCCCGTCCGGGGCCCCAGGCCGCTCCGGGGACCAAGGCCGGACCTCAGGACCTCAGTCCAGCAATCGCAGCGGCATCACCAGGCAAAGGTAATCCTCCGCCTCTTCGCCCTCGGGCGGGACCGGCTCGATGGTCGCAGCTCGCTCGGGGGCCTTCAGGGTGATCTTTACCTCGTCGGTGGACATGTACTTCAGCACCTCGAGTAAGTATGCCGCGTTGAATCCGATCTCGATGCCCTCTCCTTCATACGTCAACTCGAGCTCGTCTTCTCCTTCGCCGAGGTCCGGCGTGAGGACGTTGAGATGGACTCGATCGGCCTCGAAGGCCATGCGGATCCTGTGCGTTTGGTCGCTCGCAACCACCGCCATACGGCGGACCGCGGAGGCCAATGCATCCCTGGCGACGATCGCGTACTTATCGTTGTCCTTCGGAATCACCTGCTCGTAATTGGGATACGTGCCTTCGATGAGCCGGGTATAGACCTCGGTGCCATCGGCCCTGAATCCGAGATGATTACCGCTCTTGGCGACCTCGAGGGTCTCCTTGCTCTCGAAGAGTCGCTGCACCTGCTGGAGCGCGTTCGGAGGGACGATGAAATCCTCACTCGGCGCGCTGGACGAGCCCGCGGCGACGCCATTTCTCGCGAGACGATGCCCATTCGTCGCAACCATCCGCATGTGCCCATCCCGCAACTCCCAGAGCACGCCGTTGAGGATCGGTCGGCTCTCCTCGGAAGAGACCGCAAATGCCGTGTTCTTGATCAACCCTTGCAGATCTCCACCCTTCACGCTCCAGCCTTGCTCGAAATCCACCTCAGGCAACGTCGGAAAAGAGTCACTCGGAAGGCCGTTCAGCTTGAAATGGCTCTTTCCGCACTTCAATTCGATCTGATCACCCCTAGTACTCACCTCCACAGGCTGCTCCGGCAATTCCTTTACGATCTCCTGCAGCTTCTTTCCAGGAGCGGTAATGGTTCCTTGCTCCTTCACCTCAGCCTGTACCCACACACGAACCGCCACATCCAGGTCGGTACCACTCATCCAAATACCATCTTGTCCGGCCTCGAAAAGGATATTCGAGAGAACGGGAAGAGTCGTCTTGGTGGGGATGCTCGCGGAAACGGCAGCAAGCCCCGTATGCAGGTTCTGCCGAGTGATCAAGCAATTCATCGAGCCTCCACGGCGTCCGTGTGCGCCTGGTTATAAACAGTGTCTAGATATAGAAACACTGAGTTATAGAAAAAACTTAGTAGTAGTAGAGAGTGTCAAAATGTTCACAAACCGACGTTCGCCAATGATAGCAAGGGGTTTGGAGCGTTCTTCCATTTGTGGAAAGCGGGGAATACCGGCGTTCCGATTGAGGGATGTGGGCAAGACGTAAGAACTCTGCAGGTTTTCCACACTCCTTTCCACACCACCTATGGGCTTCGAGCGAACGGACTTCGAGCGAATCGGACGTCTGGCGCCCATCAGGGTGCCCTCCCGATTTCGGCGCGTACCCCTTCGACCGTCTGCCGGAACTCCGCGTCGGCGCTCATCGCGTCCTCGACCTTACGAATCGAGTGGATGACCGTCGAATGGTCGCGGTCTCCGAACAAATGGCCGATGTGCACGAGCGAGTAGTCCAGGAGATCTCTGATCAGGTACATGGCGACCTGGCGAGGGACCGTCAAGTCCTTGGTCCTCCGCTTCGAGCTGAGGGCCTCTTCGCGGACCTGCCAGCGTGTCGCGACTGCTCTGCGGATCTGTTCTGCACCCAGGACCGACCCGGTACCTGCCGAGGCGCTCCCGAAGCTTCCATGAAGCGCCTTGCGCGCCAGATCCACGGAGATTTCCTGGTTCGTAATGGATGAATAGGCGAGCAACTTGATGATCGCGCCCTCGAGCTCCCGTACCGAGGAAGTGCAGAACTGAGCGACGAAGTCCATCACGTCGTTGGAGAGCATGAGTCGGTCGTCGTCGGCCTTCTTCCGTAGGATGGCCACCCGGGTCTCGTAGTCGGGCGATTTGATGTCCGCTACCAGCCCCCACTCGAACCTCGAAATGAGGCGCTCCTCGAGGCCGGGGATCTCCTTCGGGGGCCGATCGCTCGTGAGCACGATCTGCTTTCGGGCATCGTAGAGGGCGTTGAACGTGTGGAAGAACTCCTCTTGGGTGCGCTCCTTGCCCCTGAGAAACTGAATATCGTCGACGAGCAGGAGGTCCATCTGCCGGTACCGCCGTCGGAACTCGGCTGTGGTTCCCTGCTGAATGGCCGTGACCAGGTCGTTGGTGAACTGCTCGGTGGGGACGTAGGCGATCCGCGCGGTGGGGTCGGCCAAGAGCACGGCATTCCCGATCGCGTGCATGAGATGCGTCTTCCCCAGACCCACCCCGCCATAGATGAAGAGCGGGTTGTACGTGAGCGCCGGCTGGTCGGCAACGGCATGACATGCGGCCGAAGCGAGCTGGTTATTGTTTCCCACGACGAATCGCTCGAACGCGTAGCGCTGGTTGAGCGAGGGGGGAGGTCCGATCCGTTCCGCCGCCGGCGCGGCCGGGCCGGGCTCGAGCGCTTGGGGTGTGACCTCGACGCTGGGGATCGGCGCCGCCGCGGCCGGGTCGGCGCAGCGGAAGGTAAGCGTCAGCGGGCGACCCAGGATCTGCTGAATCACCTCCGTCAGGAGCGGTCCGTAGCGGTCGCCGATCCACTCGACGTGGAATTGGCTGGGCACCTCGACCAGAACCTCGGAGTCGGTAACACCCACCGCGGCGGTGCCAGCGAGCCACGTACGGTACGCCTGTCCCTGGACTCTGTCTTGGGTCGCCTCGAGAACCCTCGACCAGAGCTCGTCGGCCGTGAACTCCATGCGCTCCTAAGGTGAACGTTGACACTCGCCGACGTATGCGGAACAGAGACGGCTAAAGACGCTAGATTCTGAATGTGGAAAAGTCAATTTTACGCGTGGACACGCTCAGTCCTCGCCTTCGGCGCCACCTTGACCGGCGCGCGCTCACTCGAATATCTTACCGTGCTGTACCTCCACTGCGCGGCCTATCCACGTGGCCGTGGGACGACGACCATAGGCACCAAACGTTATGAAGCCCACATACAGGCCACGAAATCGGAAGCGCTTGAACAAGCACGGTTTTCGGGAACGCATGAAGACTCGCGGCGGGAGAAAGATCCTTGCGAGGAGGCGGGCCCGGGGACGCGCACGCCTCGTAGTGAAGATCGGCTCGAAGTAATCGAATGATGGCAGCCCACTCGGCTGCGGGGACGAGCCTGGGAGGAAGAGGGTTTCGCTTGCCTCGTTCGGGGCGGATCCACAAGGCGCGAGACATTCGATCCCTTCTCAGGGACGGATCGAGGAAGAAGACGCCCAGCTTGGACGTCTTCTTTTTGTCTTCATCCGCGGACCGCAGCCGTTGGGGCATCATCGTTCCCAAACACCGGCATTCCATCGTGGAGCGGAACCGTGTCAAGCGACGCCTGCGTGAGATTGGCCGAACTCGTGTGCTGCCCCGGCTCGCGGAGCAGGGGCTGGTGCTGGACGTGTTGGTGAGGGCACGACGCGAAGCCTATGGCGTCGGGTATCGCAGGCTGAGCGATGAGCTTCAGTCCATGACGGAGGATCTGTGTTCAAACGTGGGATGATCGGAGCCATCCGCTTCTACCAACGGGCGATTTCTCCGCTCAGTGGGCCCTGCTGCCGCTTCACGCCCACGTGCTCCGAGTTCGCGGCGGACGCCATCGACCGATACGGCGCGGCTTCCGGGGGGTGGCTCGCGGTCAAGCGGATCCTGCGCTGTCATCCCTTCGGGGGGCAGGGCTATGACCCGGTTCCCGGAGTTGCCGTGGGCGAGACGATGCATTCCCCCGAGGATGCGAGATAGATGCGGCAAGAAGCGCGATTCCTGCTGGCGATAACGCTAATGATTCTCGTTCTCATCGGGACGAACCTCTTGTTTCCGCCGATTCCTCCCGAGGAGGGGATCGTACCGGAGGGCGACGCGCCCGGCCAACTCGATGGTTCCGGGGTCGCTGACACGCCGAGCATACCGCTGGGGGGTTCGGACGCCGGGGCGGGAGTAGTCGGCCCACCCGATGCCCAGCCAGGGACCGTGCCGAGTCCCTTCGAGAGGCCGGCCCCGGTTGCCGAGGCCGCCGAGGATACGGTCGTGGTCGAGGGCCCCCTTTACCGGCTCGCCTGGAGTACGACGGGAGCCCGGCTGATTTCGGCGCAGTTGCTCGGGTTTCAGTCGTTCGATCGGGAGGGGGTGGTGGAGCTGATCGTACCCGAAAGCGAGGGTGCGTTGGCAATGCAACTCCGGGTGGCCGACGGCCAACTCGACCTGGGTCCGGAGACGTTCGAGGTCGAGCCCGCAGATGGATTGCGACTCCAGGAGGGCGGCGGGCCGCAGACCCTGACCTTCCGGTATCGGCACCCGTCGGGAGCGCTCACGCTCGAGACCGCCTACACCTTCGATCCCTCCGCATACGTCATAGACGTGCGGACCGAGGCTGTGGGCGCGGATGGTGCGTTGGTGGTGACGTCGATGGGCTCGGGGCTCCAGTACAACGAGCGTAACCGCGCCGAAGAGTCACGGATCATGGGGTACGTGACGAACCATCTTCGTGAGGGCATCGACGACGAGGCGCTCAGTCGAGTCGATTCCGAGCGCGCGGAAGAGGGGCCCCTCCTTTGGGCCGCACTCAAGAGTAAGTATTTCATCTTCGCGCTGGTCCCCGGCCGCGAAGGCAGCGAGCAGTATCTGGGAGGGCTGATCGCGGCCCCGGCACCTGGAGAGGACCAGGCGGCGATCTCCGTCACCGAGGCCGTGGGCGTCAACGGGGTGGTGGAGCACCGGATCTTCATTGGGCCGCAGGAGCGCGACCTCCTGATCGCGTTCGATAACGGTCTGGAGGAGGCGAATCCGTACGGTTATCGCTGGATGCGGGTGGTCGTGCGACCGGTGGTCGCGGTCGTGTTGGCGGTCCTGACTTTCCTGCACGCGAATCTCAACGTTGGATACGGCTGGGTGCTCATCATCTTCGGCGTCATGATGCGGGTCCTGACGTTCCCGCTCAACCAGAAGGCGATGCGGGCGCAGATGCGGAACATGGCGGTGCAGCCTTTGCTTCAGGAAATCCAGAAGAAGTACAAGGAACAGCCGGAGAAACTGCAGAAGGAGATGATGAAGCTGTACAAGGACCACGGCTTCAATCCCCTGGCGGGGTGCCTGCCGATGCTTCTTCCGTGGCCCGTGCTGATCACCCTGTTCTTCGTGTTCAGAAACACGATTCAGTTACGCGGGGAGAGCTTCCTTTGGCTTCCGAACCTGGCGGACGCCGACCCGCTCTACGTTCTCCCGCTTCTGCTCGGCGTCTCGATGTTTTTCATGCAGTGGATCTCGGTCCGATCCATGCCTGAACCCAATCCGCAGATGAAGATGATGATGTGGATCATGCCGATCATGATGACCTTCATCTTCTTCAATTTCGCCTCCGGCCTGAACCTCTACTACGCGACCTCCAATCTGGCGACGATCCCGCAGCAGTATTTGATAGCCAAGGAGCGTCAACAGCTCAGGGACAAGGGGCCGGTGAATCAGCCCTCGACGAGCGGTGACTGACGAGGCCCCCGGCCGGCTTCCCGAGCTGGCGGTGGACTCCATCGCGGCGATGGCTACCGCCGCCGGGCCGGGCGCCATCGCCCTTGTGCGTATTTCCGGGCCCGAGGCCTTCCAGATCCTCGGGGCTCTCACGCCCGACCAGGACCAGCCGGCCCCACGGACAGCCAGCGTACGCTCCATCACGGATGGCGCGGGCGGGAACCTCCTGGATCGGGCACTGGTGACCGCATTCCCACGGCCGGACAGCTATACCGGTGAGGACGTGGTCGAGATCTCCTGCCACGGCGGTTGGCTGGTGCCCAGGTTGATTCTGGATGCGTGTATCGCGCGGGGCGCTCGCCTGGCCGAGCCCGGCGAGTTCACCCGTCGAGCGGTCCTGCATGGAAAGATGGACCTGGTGCAGGCCGAGGGCGTGCTCGATTTGATCGAGGGAAGGAGCAAGGCGCAGCACGACGCGGCGCTGTTCCAGGTCGAGCGGGGCCTGAGTCGACGAATCGCCGAGCTCCGGGAGCAGTTCGTCACGCTCGAGGCGTTCCTGGCCCATCACATCGACTTTCCCGAAGAGGACGAAGCACCGGTGCCGGTGGATGGGGTGGTGGATGCGGCCGCTGCGCTGCGGGAGGCTCTCGAGGAGCTATTGGAGACCGCTCCCGAGGGTGAGCTGCTGAGGGAGGGTGCCCTGACGGTGCTCGCCGGTCCACCGAACAGTGGTAAGTCGAGTCTCTACAATGCCTTGCTGGGAGAGGAGCGGGCCATCGTGACCGACGTGCCCGGAACCACTCGGGATGCCCTCGAGGCCGTGATCTCGCTCGGGGGCTTTCCGTTCCGCCTGGTCGACACCGCTGGGCTCCACGATTCGGATGATCGGGTGGAGGAGTTGGGGATCGAGGTCGCACACCGGTATCTCGACCGTGCGGATCTGGTGCTTTTCTGTGTGGAATCGGATGCCGAGGTCGGGACGGCCGAGCGGGAGTTCTTGGCGGGGCTGAAGGATGTCCCGACGGTCTTGCTCAGGACCAAGGCCGACCTCGCGTCGTCGGATCGGGAGTCCAGGAGCGGGCCGCCTGGGAATCGGGCCCCCGAGGATGGCGAGTCCGGGGACGCCGAGTCCGAGCATCCGAAGGGCACCAACGTGACCGAAAGCGTGCAGTTGTCGGTGGTCGACGGAAGCGGGCTGGGACGCCTGCACGCGCTTCTCCCCGAGTTGGTGTATGGAGGGCTCGTCCGGACCGGCGCTTCCGCGCCCGCGCTCACTCGAACCCGGCAGGCCGAGGCGGTCCGTAGAGCTCGTGATCATGTGGTGGCGTTCATGGGCGCGCTGGAGGCGGGTACGCCGGTCGCGGTGGCGTCCGCGCAGCTTCGGCCGGCGGAAACGGCTCTGGAGGAGTTGCTCGGACTGATTTCGACCGACGACATTCTGGATCGGGTCTTTCGCGAGTTTTGTATTGGGAAGTGAGGAGGTGGCGCGGACGGGGAGTGAACCGCAAGGGGATGAAACGGATATGAGCGATTCCGAGTCCGATCGGCAGCAGCGCGGCTTCCTGGTCCGTGGACGGGTGCAGGGCGTCGGCTTTCGCTGGTGGACGCGCGCTAGAGCGTCGAATTACGGCCTGCGGGGTACCGTCGGGAACCGTCCGGACGGGACGGTAGAGGTTCACGTGACCGGGGAAGTCGAGACGCTCGAGGTGTTCGCCGCCGAGCTGGAGGTCGGTCCGCCGATGGCACGAGTCGAGGGAGTCGACGGAATTCCGTCGGACGGGAGTCTCCCAACCCATTTTGAGATCATCTGATGAAGCGATTCTTGGTTCGATGAAGCGTTCTTACGATGTGATCGTCGTCGGAGGCGGCCATGCCGGGTCCGAGGCCGCGGCGGCGTCCGCACGGATCGGCGCTCGAACACTGTTGATCACGCCCGATCTCGCTCGGGTGGGGCAGATGAGCTGTAACCCCGCCATCGGAGGGGTGGCGAAGGGGGTGGTCGCACGGGAAGTAGACGCGCTCGGTGGAATCATGGGTCGAGCGACCGACGCCGCGCGGATTCAGTTCCGAATGTTGAACCGCTCGAAGGGGCCGGCCGTGTGGAGTCCCCGCGCCCAGTGTGACCGGGGACTGTATCCGCGGGGTGTACGAAGGGCTCTCGATGAGGTGGCCGGCCTTTGGCTCTATCAGGACATGGTGGCGGGCCTGCTCATGGAGGACGGTCGGGTGGCCGGGGTACATACCGGCGGAGGCTTCGAGTTCCGTGCTGGGGCGGTGGTGGTTACAGCGGGGACGTTCCTGCGAGGCAGGATCCACATTGGCGGGGATGCCAGTGTGGGGGCGGGCCGGGCCGGGGAGGCGCCGTCCGTCGAACTGGCGGAGGAGTTGGAGGCCCGGGGCCTGGAGATCGCCCGGTTCAAGACCGGCACGCCTCCCCGCATCGACGGGCGGAGCGTGGACTTCACTCGGACCGAAAGACAAGACGGCGATCCACAGGATTTCCGGTTCTCTTCCTATGTGAGGGAGAGCGTTCCGGAGCAGCGACCCTGCTGGATCACATGGACCGGGGCGGGGCTTCGGGAGGTTGTCGAGCGGAGTCTGGACCGGAGCGCTCTTTTCGGCGGCGAGATCTCGGGGCGGGGGCCACGGTACTGTCCCTCGATCGAGGACAAGATCGTCCGGTTCCCGGATGCGCCCCGACATCAGGTCTTCTTGGAACCGGAGGGGTTGGAGACGACCGAGCTCTACGTGAACGGCCTGTCGACGTCGCTACCCTCCGACGTTCAAGTGGAGTTCCTCCAGACCATTCCCGGCCTGGAGCGCGCGGAGGTGACCCGGGTCGGGTACGCCATCGAATACGACTATTTCCCGCCCCACCAGTTGAGACATACGCTGGAATTGAGGGAGTTTCCGGGCCTTTTCTTCGCGGGCCAGATCAACGGGACCACGGGATACGAGGAAGCGGCGGGCCAGGGACTGATGGCGGGTGCGAACGCGGCTCTCGGGGTCCTCGGGCGGGCGCCCTTCGTGCTCGAACGGGACGAGGCTTACATCGGGGTCCTGATCGACGACCTCATTACGAAGGGGACGGACGAGCCGTACCGCTTGTTCACGTCCCGGGCGGAGTTCAGGCTTCTGCTCCGACAGGACAATACGAGTCGGCGCCTGGGCCCTCTGGCCAGGGAGATCGGCCTGCTCACCCGGGCGCATCCGTTGCTGAAGGAGTGCGGGAGCAGCCCGATCACCCAGTCTGCACGGGCGTCCGACCTCTTGAAGCGTCCCGAAGTGCCTGCGAGTGGACTCGCGAGCGCTGGAGGGGCCGCGCTCGACCCCGCAACGGATGCCGACGCGCTGGCGGCCGTCGAAATCGAGCTCAAGTACGAGGGATATGTTCGGCGTGAGGCCGAGCGAGCGCGGAGCCTACGAAGGCAGGCGGACTTCGAGCTCCTGAGCCTCTCCTTCGAGGCGAGGGAAAAGCTGGCGCGAGTGCGGCCGTCCTCGCTGGCGCAGGCGGGCCGGATACCGGGCGTGTCCCCGGCCGACCTGCAGAGCTTGATCCTCGAGGTGCGGCGGTGGCGCCAAACTGGACCGACGAAGGCGGCGGCGCGAACCGGCGCCTGAAGTCCGAAGCAGCACGTAGGGGCGAGTCGGGCTGTTTCACGTGAAACAGGCTTCGCTCCGGCATCCCGACCCGGGGTATTGCGGCTCCGGGGCATCCCGACTCGGGCGACCCCACTCCGGCATCCCCAGTCGGGGAGCATTCCGAGACGTGTTTCACGTGAAACACCCCGACTTCGGTCCCGGAACGCGCTAGTTGGGAATCAGCACCTGCCTGAGCGTGGCCGGCTCGGGCGTGCCGTCCAGATTGAAGTCGAAATCGCTGTCCCCATCCAGGATGACCGAATCACCCACTCGTTGCCAGATCGCCAGCGCATCGGGCCCGGGGGGCGAATCTGGCATGAAGACGACGTTTGGGCCGTCGACGGTGAGTTTCCCGACTTCGCTGCTCGACTGACCGAATCCCTGCAGGATGGCCGTGTAACGACCGGATGGCTGGACCGAGAGCGTGAAGACGGCCCCCAGTGTGTCCAACTCGACCGTGAGGCCCGGATTCGCCACGCTCGTCATCGCCAACGACGTGGCCAACCATTCTCCCACCATGAAATCCGGGTTGAGATCCAGTCCGTTGGGCCCGTTTCCGCAGCCATTTGCGCCGACGGCGACGACACCGACCAACACGAGGCGTCGTACGTTGTTTGGTGCTTGTAAAAGCGGACGTTTAGAGCTCATACCGGTCCATTTCAGCGAGGAATCACGCGAACGTCGGCGAGGCCGGGATCGCTATGCCACGCTTGAGTTTCGGTGAGTGGCCACGCGTCGGCAAGAGGGGTGGGACCATGTCCTTGCATTTTGCCCCCGCTTGGACGACCGTTTACTCTAGACTCACCCCGAGGGTTCATTCCACCGGTTTCGTACGCATGTCCCGCGTCATTGCCATCGCGAACCAAAAGGGCGGTGTGGGTAAAACCACGACCGCCATCAATCTGGGCGCCGCAATCGCGGTGGCCGAAGCTCGGACATTGGTCGTCGACCTGGATCCGCAGGGGAACGCGTCGAGTGGCCTCGGGCTTTCGCCGACCGACGACGAGCGCGTCACGATTTATGACGTTCTGATGAGTGGCGCGGATGCCAAAGAGGCCATACGTCCGTCGGTTCAGTTCCCCCTTCTCGACCTCATGCCGAGTACGCGGGACCTGGTCGGTGCGGAGATCGAGCTCGTAGGCGCCATGAGCCGGGAGACGATTCTTCGGCGAGCGCTGGAGCCGATTCGGTCCGACTACGATTTCATTCTCCTTGACTGTCCGCCATCACTCGGGCTTCTGACCCTGAATGCTCTTACGGCTTCCGACTCGCTGTTGATTCCCATCCAGTGCGAGTTCTATGCTCTGGAGGGTCTCAGTCAGCTGCTCAACACCGTGCGGCTGGTCCAGCGAGCGCTCAATCCCCAACTCGAGATCGAGGGCGTGCTGCTCACGATGTACGACAACCGACTCAACCTCGCGAGACAGGTGGCCGCCGAGGCGAAGGAATATTTCGGCGAACGTGTCTACAAGACCTCGATTCCGCGAAATGTGCGGTTGGCCGAGGCCCCGTCGTTCGGACAGGCGATTCTCCGCTATGACATTTTGTCGAACGGAGCCCAGAGCTACCTGTCACTCGCCGAGGAGCTCATGACGGCTCATGGGCCGACGGTGGCGTGATGGCGCGGCGGCCTGACGGCGGCGCTCCGTTCCTTCATATGGAGGAGGTGGGCGAGTGAATCCGCCGCCGAAGAAGGCTCGTCTCGGCAAGGGGCTCGGCGCGCTGCTCGGTGAGTATCTGGACGAGACTCCGGAGCGCGACGCCCAGCTCATCGACGTGAAAGCGATTGGGCCGAATCCACAACAGCCCCGCAAGGCCTTCTCGGCGGAGGAATTGGCGGAGCTGGCCCAATCCATCAAGGCGAACGGGCTCCTTCAGCCACTCTTGATCCGCCCGGCTCCGAAGTCCGTCGGCAAGTACGAGTTGGTCGCCGGCGAGCGCCGCCTGCGCGCCGTCCAGAAGCTCGGCTGGAAACAGGTCCCGGCGGTCGTTCGGGAGGTAAGCGATGACACGCTCCTGGTCCTCGCCCTCGTGGAAAATCTTCAGCGCGAGGCGCTGAACGCCATGGAGGAGGCGGAGGGATACCAGGCTCTCATGGACAGGCACGGGCTGAGTCATGCCCAGATCGGCCGCTCCGTCGGCAAGAGCCGCTCGACCGTGGCGAATATGGTCCGCCTTCTTCACTTGCCGGCTTCGGTGCGGAGGCACGTCGAGGCGGGGTCTCTCTCGAGCGGGCACGGGAGGGCGCTGCTCTCGCTCGACGATGACAAGCGGATGGCGGCGCTCGCGCGGAAGGCCATCGAAGAGGGTTGGTCTGTCCGCGAGATGGAGAGCCATGCCGGGGTCGAGTCGGTCAAGAAGAAGAAGAAGTCGAAGCGGGGCACGGCCAAGCGCCGCGATCCCGTCGTTCGGGCTCTCGAGGAGGATCTCCGTGCGACGCTCGCGACCAAGGCCAACGTCCGGCTTCGCCGAGGCGGGTCCGGCGTCATCGAAGTGCCATTCCGCAATCACGAGGATTTCGAGAGGGTATTCCATCTGATCACGGGCCGAGAGGCATCGGAGGTCGTGTCATGAAGGGCCCCGTCATGCGGATCATCTTCGTGCCCGCCACGAGCAAGAGCCGGACCTTCGAGGTCTCGTACAGGCGCCTACGCGTGCTTCGCGGTCTGGCCCTCGGGCTTGGCGTGGCCGTGACGTTCTTGATCGTGACCTGGGCCTACATGGCTTCGAGAGTCGCCCACATGGCAGAGCTCGAAGCCGAAGTCGCTTTGATGCGCGCGGACCAGGAACGGATTCCCGGACTGCTTCGTCAGCTCGGCGCCGTCGAACGTCAGTACTCGGACATTCTTGGTCTGTTTGCTCCCGATGGCACGGGGGCACCCTCCGAGCTCTGGCTCCCGCCCCCGGGTTCGCTCAGCCGTTCGTCGGGTGGTGACGACGAGGGGCGCGACGGCCAGCCGGACAGCTGGCCCCTCGCCGAGCGCGGGTTCGTGACCCAGGGGCGCATCGACGAGGGTGGACGTGCCCATCCGGGCCTGGACATCGCGACCCCCACCGGCTCATATATCCGTGCCGCGGGTGCGGGCCGAGTCACGGAGGTCGGCGAGGACGCCACGTACGGAAAGTACGTGCGGATCGATCACGACAACGGGTACGAGACGTTGTATGCCCATGCGTCCGACACTTCGGTCGAGCTCGGCGAGGAGGTACGGAAGAACGAGGTGATCGCCCTGAGTGGGTCGACCGGGGAATCGACGGCACCTCACTTGCACTTCGAGATCCTACTCGAGGGAGAAACAGTCGATCCTCTCGAGTTGGTAGAGCAACCATAAATCACAAAGGATTCGGACAACATGGCCAAGTCTCCTCACAGCTCCAGCACTCCTCCGGAGGCCGTGATTTCGATCATCGGCGCAGGCATGACCCTGGAAGGGGACTCGGAGACTGACGGTTCGTTACGTGTCGAGGGTACGATCCGTGGCAATGTTCGGGCGGGAAAGTCCGTCGTGATCGGTAAGGACGGCTTCGTGGACGGGAGCATCTATACACAGGATGCCGTGGTTGCCGGTCGGGTTTCCGGTGGAATTCACGCCGTATCTCGCCTCGAGCTTCTGTCGAGCAGTGAGGTATCGGGAGAAATCGAGGCCCCCCGGATGCAGGTGGAGGAGGGCGCCAAGGTCCAGGGTCAGGTGGCGGTCGGCGAGTCGCTCGGGCAGGGGACGCATCAGAGCGCGAAGGCGCAGATTCCCGGTGGCGGAGGCAAACCCGAGCCCGAACGGGAAGAGGAGGACGCGGAGGCCGACAACGCTGGGGCGGAGGAGCCGGAGGAGTTGGAGGAGTTGGAGGCGGCGCTGGAGTCGGACTCGAAATCGAAATCGAAGTCGAAGGGGCAGGACAGCGCCGAATTCGAAGCGGCGCAACCGGAGCGTTTCCAGAATTGAATGAGAGGTCCCCCGACGTCCGGGGGCCAGTTATCCACATTACGTGGACAATTGCCTCAACCCATTATGTTACAATGAGTTATACCGTGTGTAGCATGGATGGCGCCCCCCCTCACGCCCATGTCTTGGGCACTTTTCCACATTTCGGCCCGGCGCCACGGTGAAGACCGAATCCCTCGTCCAATACTTGGACGAGTATCTCTCCCTCGGGGGATTTCCGGACTACCCGCCCGCCCACAACGGCCTTCAAGTGGAGGGGCCGGCGGAGGTGAGTCGCGCCGCGGTAGCCGTGGACGCCAGTGAGGCGGTGATCCAGGAGGCCGCTTCGCGGGGTGTGGATATCCTGATCGTGCATCACGGGCTCTTTTGGGACGGCCAGGCCAGGATGGTGGGTCCTCGTTTTCGAAAGCTCCGAGCCCTGATCGAGGGCAAGATCGCGCTCTATTCAGCACACTTGCCCCTGGATGCCCACGCCGAGGTGGGCAACTGCGCCGTTCTGTGCCGGGCTCTCGGGTGGACCCCCAAGGAAAGATTCGGACGCCATGAGGACCGTGACATTGGGTGGTGGTGTGAGGTCGATTACGAGCGAAATGCACTGGTGGAGCACGTCGGTGACGTCGTGGGCGGGCCGGTGAGGCTAATTCCGGGCGGGCCGGAACACGTCTACCGAGTGGGGTTGGTCACCGGTGCCGCCTCTGATCTCATCCCGGAGGCGTCCCGGCAGGGTCTGGATGCGCTCATCACGGGCGAGGGCCCCCACCACACGTACAACGACGCAATGGAATATGACGTAAATGCTTTGTACGCAGGACATTACGCCACAGAGACATGGGGAGTGCGGGCGCTCGGGGACCACCTGGAGGAGCGATTCGATCTCCAGCAGGAATTCATCGACATGCCCACGGGCCTGTAACGGCCCCTCCTCGGGTAGCGGCATCCACCGCCCGGCACCCACGCGCGGCGCCACCGCTCTTCCTCACCACCCACCCGTACCCATCACCACGGCTCGGCACGCTGTTAGCTTGTCCGGGGTACGGCTCCAGAGTACGATCCTGATCCGATTTCGCTCAACACTTGGTTGGAGGCAACCGCATGCTGTATAGGCTCCTTGCGGGTCCGGGCCTGACGCTCGTTACCGTGGGCCTCCTCTCGGCCCAGACCGTTCCCACACCCGAGTCACATTTCGGCTTCGAGATCGGTTCTGAGCGGAATCTGGCGAATTGGACGGAGCTCACGGCGTACTACGAGCTGCTCGCGAACGCGAGTGAGCGGGTGAAGGTCGATACGCTCGGGCTCACGACCATGGGTCAGCCCTTCGTGATGGTGACGGTTACGAGCGAGGAGAACCAAAGTCGTCTCTCGGAGCTTCATGACATCCAGATGCGGCTAGCCGATCCCCGCCGGGTGTCCGGCGACGAGGAGCTTCGAGCGCTCATCGCCGAGGGGCGCACGGTGGTGCTCATCACGCACGCTATCCACTCCACGGAAGTGGGTGGGGCCCAGACCGCGGCGCGGCTCCTGCACCGGTTGGCGTCTTCGAACGAGGAGCGAGTTCGCGAAATTCTCGACAACGTCATCCTTCTGGACATTCCGTCCCTGAATCCGGACGGGACGCAGTGGGTGGCGGACTGGTACAACGAGTGGGTCGGCACCGAATTCGAGGCTTCGTCCCTTCCGTGGCTCTATCACTACTATGTCGGCCACGACAACAACCGGGACTGGTACGCGTTCACGCAGAATGAGACGCAGCTGACGGTCCTCGGGGCGCACAACGCCTGGCACCCGCAAATCGTGCATGACATTCATCAGATGGGCGGTGGGGGAGCTCGCATCTTCTTTCCCCCGTACATCGACCCGATCGAGCACAACGTGGATCCGGCGATCATCAGTGCCGTGAACATGCTCGGCACGGGGATGGCCGCCGAGCTCGCGGCCCAGGGCAAGACGGGCGTGGTGACCCACGCGATCTACGACGGCTTCACCCCGGCCCGTGCCTATCAGCATTATCACGCCGGTGCTCGCATTCTGTCGGAGACGGCGTCGGCGGACCTCGCGACGTCGGTGAACGTCTCTCCCTCGAGCATCGGGGGTGGACGAGGGTACGACGCGGCGACCGCTTCCGTGAACTACCCCAATCCGTGGACCGGCGGTGCGTGGGGTCTGCCGGACATCGTCGACTACATGGACGCGGGAGCGATGGCCCTGCTCAGCAACGCGGCCAAGAACCGAACATACTGGCTCGAGAACTTCTACCGGATCAACGAGCGCGCGGTGAATGGGTGGGACGCCTGGCCCGCCGCCTGGGTGATTCCCGCCGACCAGGACAACGAGACGGGCCTGGCGTACGTGCTGCGCATTTTGCGAATGGGCGACGTGGAGGTGTATCGCGCCTCACGGGCCTTCGAGGCCGACGGCGAGTCGATGCCGCCCGGCACGTACGTAGTCCCGATGAACCAGCCCTACGCGTCCTTTGCCCAGACGCTCCTGGAGGTGCAGCAGTATCCGGACCTGCGTGAATACCCGGGTGGTCCGCCCCGCAGGCCTTACGACGTGACCGCCCACACGCTGCCACTGCTCATGAACGTTGCGGCCATTGCGGTGGAGGACCTGGATCCGGGGGTGGCGGACGTGTTGGGGGCCGCTCCGATCGAGACGCCGGATTTCAGCTTCGAGTTGCCCCCGGCCCTTCAGGGTGAATCGGCGCCGCGGATCGCCGTCTATAAGTCCTGGCGAGAGCCCATGGAGGCCGGCTGGACCCGCTGGCTCTTCGACCAATACGAGCTTCCGTACGACACGCTCAAGGACGCGCGCGTTCGAGAGGGGGATCTTCGGAGGGACTACGACGTCATCCTCTTCCAAAGACAGACTCCGTCATCCATCTCGGGGGGGTTTCAGAGTGGATCCGTCCCCGAACCCTACGCGGGGGGCTTGGGGGAGCCGGGCCAGCGGGCGCTGGACCGATTCGTACGCGAGGGAGGGCGCATCGTGGCCATCGAGGATGCGACCGAGTACGTGGCGGACCTCTTCGACGTCGGAATCTCGAGCGCCGTGGAGAGGCTTGCCGCGGCGGATTTCTATATTCCCGGCTCGATCCTCGAGATGCGTCCGGAGGCCGGCCACGCGCTCAATGAGGGGCTCCCGGAGTCGGTTTCGGCCTGGTACTCTCGCGACAGCAGGGCCTTCGACGTTTCCGATCCCACGATTCGCGTCACCGCTCGATTCAGTGACGGGAACCCCCTGCGGTCCGGCTGGCTCCTGGGCCCGGAGCACGTGGCCGGGAAGGCCGCTGTGGTCGAGGTGTCCGTCGGTGAGGGCTCGCTGGTGCTGTTCGGCTTCCAGCCCAACTACCGCGCGCAAACGGTGGCAACGTGGCCGATGTTGTTCAATGCCTTGGTCCCTCGCCCGGATGCCCGACCCCGGCTGGATCTGGGGGATGATCGTTGAAGTGCCCGAGTTGCGGGGCGGCCACCGAGGGGGGTCGGTTCTGCTCGAACTGCGGTGCGGCGTTGGCGACGCCCCAGTGTGCGGAATGTGGACACGAGCCCCCCGCCGGCGCGCGATTCTGTAATCAATGCGGCAACGCCATGGGCGGCTCTCGGAGCCGTCCCGGGGGCTCGGGAAATCAGGTGGCGTGGTGGACGGCCGGTGCCCTTCTGTTGGGACTGACCATGGTCATCGCGTATCCGGTGTATGGCCCGGGACGGGCCGCCCCGCCCCCGGCGGTTGCCCCCGGCCCAGTGGGGGGTCCAGCGGCTGTCGACTTGTCGTCGATGACGCCTCGTGAGGCGGCGGATCGTCTCTTCAATCGTGTGATGACGGCCGTGTCGGCTGCAGACTCCGCGGAGGCGGCCAACTTCCTGCCCATGGCCATTCGTTCCTTGGAGCTCGCCCAGCCTCTCGACACCGATGGCCAGTTCCACCTGGTGCTGCTGCAACTGACCGGCGGGCTCAACGCGGAGGCGCTGGCGGGTGCGGAGGAGATTCTCTCCCAGCAACCGAACCACCTTCTCGGGTTGGCGATGGCCGGGGACGCGTCGCTCGCGCTCGGTGACAGCGCGAGCGCCCGCGCGTACTACGCACGCTGGTTGGACTCTTATGAGACCGAGACCAGCAAGGATCTCCTCGAGTACCGGGACCACAATCCGATGTTTCCGGGAATGCGGGTCAAGGCCGAGGCATTGGGACGGAACGACTGAACGACGTAAACGATCGGGCTCCGTCACCGGAGGAGACGTCCCGCGTCTTCCTCACGGGCGGCACCGGTCTGCTCGGCTCCCACATCGCCGAGCGTTTGATCGATGAGGGCCACGAGGTGGTGGCCCTGCATCGGCCGGAGTCCGACACGACCTTCCTGAAGGCGTTGGGCTGTACGCTCGCCGAAGGGGACGTCGTGGACGACCCCGGCGAGCTGGCTGAGCGAATCGAGGGATGTCGTTGGGCGGTCCACTGTGCGGCTCGAGTGTACAGCGGGAAGGACTGGTCCGCGGTTCAGACGGTCAACGTCGAGGGTACCCGGAACACGCTGGAGGCTGCGGCGCGGGCGGGTGTGCAGCACGCCGTGCATGTCTCCTCGGTCGCGGTGTACGGACAGACCCCCGGTCCCATGGACGGGGCGGAGCCGCTCGACGGGATCATCCGGCCCGACAACTTCTATGGACGCTCCAAGCGGTTGGCCGAGGAGGTCGCCACCGGGATTCACGAGTCGGGCCGAATGCAGGTGACCATCGTGCGTCCCAGTGCCGTGTACGGCGAGAGGGATCGGCTCTTTGCTCCGAATCTGGCTCGCCTCCTACGGATTCCGGTTGTGCCCGTGCTGGGCCGCGGCGACAATACCGTGCCGGTGGTGTACGCTGGCAACGTGGCGGCGGGTGTGGCCTCGGCGTTGGACGGGAGGGCATCTGGAAGCGCCTTCAATTTGGCCGTGGATTACCCGCTTACGCAGCGGGAGCTTCTCGAGGGACTCGCTCGGGGGCTCGGCCGATCCCCGACCTTCGTCTCCTTTCCGGCGGTTTTGGTGCGGGCTGGGGCAAGGTTGGCGGATGGTGCTCGTTTTATGGTGCCCGGCGCCCCTGGGCCGTCTGGAGCACGGGTAGTGCACCTCGGACTGGGCGAGAACCCGTATCCGTCGCAACGGGCCCGGGATCGGCTCGGCTGGCGACCCGCCGTGACGCATGAGTCTGCTTTACATCAAACGGGGCGGTGGCTACTGGCCGCCGACACAACGAGGTAACTGAATCGTGAGCGAAGACAACGAAGAGGGTGGAACCGAGCCAACCGTCCCGCCGCCTCCATACTCGAAGGAGACGGAGGACGAGCGGTTTCTTCAGTCCACCGTCGCAGAATTGCAGGAGAGAGGGCTCTTTCGAGGGGGTAAGGAGTCCTGGCGCGTGTTTCGAATCATGGGCGAGTTCGTCGAGGGATTCGATGAGCTCGGCAACCTGGGCAGGTGTGTTTCGGTCTTCGGCTCGGCGCGCTTGACCCGGGCCGACCCCGTGTACGACCGCTGCGTCGAGACGATAAGGCTCCTCGGTGAGGCCGGCTACGGTATCATCACGGGAGGTGGCCCCGGGATCATGGAGGCGGCGAATCGTGGCGCCCGCGACGCCGGTGCGCCGTCGGTCGGCTGCAACATCGAGTTACCGTTCGAGCAGGAGTTGAACGAATTCGTCGATCTCCGCATCGACTTCCGGTATTTCTTCGTACGCAAGACGATGTTCGTGAAGTATGCGGAGGCCTTCGTCATCTTTCCCGGGGGATTCGGCACGCTCGACGAGCTGTTCGAGGCGCTGACGCTGATTCAGACCGGCAAGGTCAGAAACTTTCCGGTGGTCATGTTCGACACCGAGTATTGGGCAGGCCTCATGGATTGGATTCGCGCCAGGGCGCTTGGAGAGGGTAAGATCTCGAAGGAGGATCTCGACCTGATTTTCCTCACGGACTCGCCCGAGGACGTGGTTGCCCACGTCCAGTCGAGTCAGCCCCGGCCCAGGCGCTAGAAGGCCGCGGCGCACTGTATCTCTCGAGCGGCCTTTGATGGGTCTAACGGGGTTGTAACGGCCCGTGATCGGCGCTTTCTTTAGAGTACCGCCAGGAAGGCCGACAGGCCTGTCCTCATAACATTCCCAAGACAGGTATCAGGTGCATAAGACGCTCATGGAATCCTCCGGGGGCTATGCTCCCGCGGGTAAGGACACCGGTCTGGTCAAGCCCAAAGGGGGCTCGAGCATTCGAGCCCACGAGGGTCTGGACACGGTACCCATGCGCGCCCGAAAGCCGGAGTGGTTGAAGGTCCGGTCACCGGGGGGGTCGGAGTATCTTCGGCTCAAGGGCCTCATGAGAAGCCAGTCGCTGCACACGGTGTGCGAAGAGGCGGGTTGCCCCAATATCGGAGAGTGTTGGGAGGCCGGCACGGCCACTTTCATGATCCTCGGCGACGTCTGTACCCGCGCCTGCAAGTATTGCGCGGTAGCCCACGGTTTACCGACCGAATTGGACGTCGAAGAGCCCGCTCGCGTTGCCGACACGGTGCGCGCCATGGAGCTCGAACACGTGGTGATCACCAGCGTGAATCGCGATGAGCTCTCCGACGGCGGGGCCGGCATCTATGCCGAAACCATCCGGCGCATCCACGATGCCGTCCCCGGTTGCTCGGTCGAGGTGCTCATCCCGGACTTCAAGGGGGACGAGAGCGCGCTGCGAGTGGTTATGGACGCCGCTCCGGCGATTCTCGGACACAACCTCGAAACGGTCGAGCGGCTGCATCCCGATGTGCGGCCGGGCGGCCGTTACTGGCGCTCCATCTCCTTCCTCGGGGCGGCCAAGAGGATCGACGCGTCGATCCTGACAAAAACCGGCATCATTCTCGGGATGGGTGAGGAGGGCCCCGAGATCCGTCAGGCGATGAATGACCTTCGCGAGGCGGCTGTCGACATCCTCACACTGGGCCAATACCTACGCCCGTCGATGCAGCACATTCCGGTCGCTCGCTGGGTGACACCGGCCGAGTTCGCCGAATGGAAACGCGTCGGTGAGCAGCACTTCGGGTTCAAGCATGTAGAGGCGGGACCTCTAGTACGTTCCAGTTACCACGCAAAGGAACAGGCCAGGGAAGTCGAGGCCGGAGCACCCGGTAGCATACAGCGGGTGCTGGAGGCCGACGTTCCGGCGCCGGCGGAAGTCCTTGCGGGGGTCCTTCCGGCGGTCCCGCCGGAAGTCGTTCCGGGAGTCCCGTCGGGAGTCCTGCCTCCGTCGGACCTCGTTCACTTGAAAATTGCGCGTCCGGATCCGTTGGGTTCGGGCGCGATTGTCGATAAGGAAGAGAGAGCATTCGATGGCCGAGACTGAGACTGCAGCAGTCAGTGTTGTGAATGGGGGTCCCGCGCTCGGCGGGTTCTCCAAGGAGAAGCTCGTCGACCTCCTCAGGCATATGCTCCTTTACCGGAGATTCGAGGAAAAGGCCGAGGAAGCGTACGCGATTGGCAAGATCGGGGGCTTCTGTCATCTCCATATCGGGCAGGAGGCCGCCGCCGCGGGGTGCATCCTGCCGCTTCGGCCGGACGATTACGTCATCGGATCGTATCGGGAGCACACGCAGGCCCTTGCGAAGGGCCTCTCCCCCAATGCGGTCATGGCCGAGCTTTTCGGCAAGGCCAGTGGAAGTTCGGGTGGGGTGGGCGGCTCCATGCATATTTTTGGTGCGGATTCGCGATTCATGGGCGGGAACGGCATCGTGGGGGCGCAAGCCGGATTGGCCCTGGGCATCGCCTGGGCCATTCATTATCGCGGTGGCGATCAGGTCTGTGTTTGCTTCCTCGGCGACGCCGCCGTGAACCAGGGGGGCTTCCATGAGTCCATGAACATGGCCTCCATCTGGAAGCTCCCGGTCATCTACGTCGTCGAGAACAATGCCTACGGCATGGGCACCAAATTCAGCCGAATGTCCGATACCGAGATGGTGCAGAAGGCTGTGTCGCATGGTGTGGAGGCCACGGTCATCGATGGAGAGGACGTCATGGCCACGTATGCCCACATCGATGCCCTCGTCGAGCGTGTTCGAGGCGGCAACGGCCCCCAGTTCGTCGATGTGGAATGTTACCGGTTCAAGGGCCATTCGATGTCCGATCCGGTGTCCGGTACCTATCGGTCGAAGGAGGAGGTCGACGAGCGGACCGAGAACGCCGATCCGATCAAGCTTCTCCGGGATCGGATGTTCACAGCGGACATCCTGACGCGTGAAGAGCTCGCGGCCATCGACAAGGAAGTGAGGTCCATCGTGGACGCCGCAGTCGCCTTTGCCGAGGCGGCGCCCGAGCCGGAGGTCGATACGCTCTACAAGAACGTATACTCCGAGATCAATCCTCACGGACGTCTCTTCTTCGACGGACGGGGGAGGTAGGGCCATGGCGCAGCTCACGTACAGGGACGCGCTGAATCAGGCGCTGGCCGAAGAGATGGAGCGGGACGGGGACGTCTTCCTGATGGGCGAAGAAGTGGCGGAGTACGACGGCGCGTACAAGGTATCGAGGGGCCTCCTCGAGCGGTTTGGCGACAAGCGCGTCAAGGACACGCCCATCAGCGAGCTCGGCTTCGCCGGCCTCGGGGTCGGTGCGGCCATGGTGGGCCTTCGCCCGGTCGTCGAATTCATGACGTTCAACTTCTCGTTTCTCGCGCTCGACCAGGTGATCAACAGCGCTGCGAAGATGCTCAGCATGAGCGGCGGCCAGATCGGTATTCCGATGGTGTTCCGTGGACCGTCGGGGGCGGCTCTCCAGCTCGGAGCCCAGCATTCGCACGCGTGCGAGACGTGGTATCTTCATGCACCCGGGGTAAAGGTCGTGACGCCTTCGACGCCGGCCGACGCCAAGGGTCTGCTGAAGGCCGCGATCCGGGACAACGACCCGGTCGCCTTCATGGAGGGAGAACTGCTCTACAACGTGAGGGGTGAGGTACCGGACGATGACGACTTCGTCATCCCCCTGGGCGTGGCGGATCTCAAGCGCGAGGGCGGTGACGTCTCGATCATCACCCACGGAAGCATGGCTCACGTGGCCCTCCAGGCCGCGGGAGCATTGGCGAAGGATGGGATCGAGGCGGACGTGCTGGATCTGCGCTCGCTTCGCCCTCTCGACGTGGACGCGATTCTGGCGACCGTCGCAAAGACGAATCGGGCCGTCTATCTGGAGGAGGGCTGGCCGTACCTCGGCGTGGGAGCCCAGATCGTGTCGATCATCATGGAAGAGGCCTTCGACGACCTTGACGCGCCCGTGCTCCGCGTGACGCAAGCCGATGTCCCGATGCCCTACAACAAGCACCTCGAGACCTGGGCCAGGCCGGGCGCCGCTCGCGTGGTCGAGGCCTGTAAGAAGGTTCTCTATGTCTAACGCACAGCGTCTGGGCTGAGGAATGGCAACCAAGGTTCACATGGAGGCCCTGTCTCCGACCATGGAGGAAGGGCAGGTCGTAAAGTGGCTCAAGTCCGAGGGGGACGGGGTCAGCAGCGGCGAGATCATCGCCGAGATCGAAACCGACAAAGCGACCATGGAGCTGACGGCGCGCGGAGACGGTGTCCTGCGCTCCATTTTGGTGGCCGAGGGCGGCATTGCGCCGGTGGGGGAGGTCATCGCGCTGATCGGAGCGGAGGGAGAGGACATCTCGGAGCTGCAGGCGGCTGCGCTCGCGGCATCGAGCGGCAACGGGGCGGATCCGGGAGAGGGTACGGGTGCGCCGGCCGATGCCGACATGGCTGCCGGGAGCGACGTGGCCGCTGGAACTGATGTGGCCGCCGGGACCCAAGTGGCTGCCGCGGAGGCTGCCGTGGAGATTCCCGTGGCCGTCTCGGATGGAGGCGCGGACGCCCCGGGTGGCCGCATCAAGGCTTCGCCGATCGCACGCCGCCTGGCGGCCGAGTCGGGCGTTGCGCTGACGAACGTGTCCGGATCCGGACCCGCGGGTCGCATCGTCAAGCGCGACGTGGAAGCGGCGCTCGCGGCCGGACCCGCGGTCACAGCCGTGCCGGCGGCGGCAGCCGTAGCGCCTTCGCCGGCTGAGGCCAGCGGCGTGACCGCCGCCCCGCTTCCGGCTGCGCCCGTGTTCGTTCCCTCCGGCGCCGAGTTCGATGACCTTCCGCTCACGCAGATGCGGAAGACCATTGCCCGACGTCTGAGCGAATCGATCGGCCCCGTTCCCCACTTCTTTCTGACCATCGAGGTGGACATGGGGCGGGCGATAGAGGCTCGCCGCACGATCAACACGATGCTTGAGCGGGAGGGCCGCAAGGTCTCCCTCAACGACCTCATCATTCGCGCGACCGCGGCGTCGCTCAAGCGTCACCCCGACTGCAACGCGCATTGGCTGGGTGATAAGATCCGGCGATTCAACCGCGTCCATATCGGCGTGGCGGTGGCCGTGGAGGACGGCCTCATCACCCCCATCATCCGCGATGCCGACCTGAAGGGCGTGGCCCACATCGGCGCCGAGGTCCGGGAGCTGGCCGGAAGAGCCAGGGAAAAGAGGCTTCAGCCCGACGAGTATTCCGGAGCGACCTTCTCCATCTCGAACCTCGGAATGTTCGGCATTCACGAGTTCACGGCCGTGATCAACCCGCCCGAGGCCGGGATTCTGGCCGTTGGAGGCGTGGAGGAGGTCCCCGTGGTCGAGGATGGTGAGGTGGTCATTCGCAACCGCATGAAGATGACGATGAGTTGCGACCACCGCGTGATCGACGGAGCGCTCGGCGCCGCGTTTCTCGCTACCCTGAAGGGGATGCTCGAGGAGCCCACGGCGATCCTCACCTGAAGGCCCGATCGGAAGCTCTGCCCTTAGGACCTGATCTGACGGCCTGATCGGATCGCGTGGTCTGAGCGCCCGCCCGAACACTTGGCCGCGAGGGATCGGGGGCCTTAGGTTGCCCAGTCCTCGGCCGGATGGGTGCGGACGCGGGGTGGTCTTCCCTCAGGCAAGGAGCCCGGCAGGTGGCCGATACCGTATCACGGATCCTGAACTTCAAGAAGGAGGAGCTGCCGCTCGCGCTCCTGTCGGTCGCCTACTTCTTCTGCGTCCTGTGCGGCTACTACTTCCTGCGTCCTGTACGAGAGGCGATGGGCGTCTCCCGGGGGATGGAGGAGCTTCGCATGCTCTTCGTCGGGACGTCGCTCGTATCCCTCGCCCTGGTCCTCGCGTTCGGGGGGGTCGTCGCGAGAACGAACCGTCGCCGGTTCATCCCGATCGCCTACTTGTTCGTGATCGCGTGCCTGATCGTGTTTTCGGGGATGCTGATCGTCGACGGGGCCGCCGGCGGGGGACTCATCGGCACGGATTCCGAGACGCCAGTGGCGCGGTACGTCGGTTACGTCTTCTTCGTCTGGCTCAGCGCGATCAATCTGTTCGTGACCAGCGTCTTCTGGGCGTTCATGGTGGACATTTTCGACATGCGCCAGGGCAAGAGGATGTTCGCGTTCATCGGTATTGGCGGCACGCTCGGGGCGCTGGTCGGCGGCTGGGCCACGAACGTCATCAGCGGAATGACCGAGTCGGTCTACCTGCCCGCGGGCCTCATGCTGACGGGGGCCGCCTTCTTCGGGTTGGCCATCGCCGTGATGCTCACGCTGGACCGCCTCGCGCTGGCGTCGGAGCATTCGCGGCACACCGCCGACCGGGCGGCCTTTCAAAACGCCGACGGCGCGGCCGTTCAAGACCAACGGGGGGCTGGCGAGGGTGAGGCCGCCGGCCAGGCGAAGATCGGCGGCACCTTTTGGGACGGCGCCAGGGCCGTCGCGGGCTCGCCCTATCTGCTGGGCATCGGCGCCTACATCGTGCTGATGGCGATCGCCAATACCATGATCTACTTCACGCAGGCCAACATCATCCTCGACAACACGGACACGTTCAGCCAACGAGTAGCCGGTTTTGCCCAATTCGACGCGCTCGCTCAGGTCGCCACGCTTCTCGTCCAGATCTTCGTGACCACACATGTGATCAAGCGCATCGGTGTGGGCTGGACGCTCGTCATCTTGCCCATAGTGACCATGGCAGGCTTCGCGATTCTGTCCGCCTGGACCGTATTCGGTGTCATGGCGGTCTTCCAGGCTCTGCATCGCGCTACCCGGTACGCCCTCTCGAGGCCCGCGCGGGAGACCCTGTTCAGCGTCGTGTCACCCTCGGAGAAGTACAAGGCCAAGCCGATCATCGATGTCTTCCTCTATCGCGGCGGTGACGTGGCGGGGGCGGGAGTGGATGGCATGTTCGCAGCCATGGGCATGACGTTGGCCTGGGTGGCAGCGGCGACCGTGCCCGTGGCAGGCCTGTGGGCCATGCTCTGTCTCGCACTGGGTCGGGCGCAGCAGGCGAGGGATGCGGGCGCGCAGATGCCGGAGCCGGAACGGGAGCCGTCCAGCGTGGGATGAGCGTAGGGGATGACCGGGACGAGCTCCTTAGAACCCGCCTCCGCCCCCGCCTCCGAACCCGCCACCGCTAAAGCCCCCTCCCCCGCTGAAGCCTGAGCCGCCGCTGCTTCGCGGTTGCGAGCTCATGGCGCTGCCGACGCGGTGGGACATGCCTCCCAGATCCGTTACGAATACAGTCGGCCTGAATCGCCGTCCATGTGGACCGGAGTACCAGTCCGGGGGCTCCTTGTACAAGTCCTCGAACGCGCGGGCCCACTTCTTCTCCACCTGGAGGGCCATGGCGTGCGGAAGGTATCGCTCGAACATCTCGGGAGAATCGATCATGCGCCGGAAGTGATCCGCCTCGACCCGGTCGAGAAACTCCTGGAATCCGAGGACATGCTCCAGCTTCCGGGCGCCCTTCACGGTCCGGGCCGGCATGACCATTCCGAACCCGATGATCGGGATGGCCGTCAGGACGGCCGCCAGAATTCCCGAGCCCAGCGGGAAGTAGAAGGCTTCAAAGCTCTCGCCGAAGAACCCCAAGCCGACCAGCAGGAACACGACCGTGGCTATACCGCCGCCTATGTAGGCGTTCCGGACCTGGTCCGGGCGATGGTGGTAGAACCCGAGTTTTACGAGCCGGTTGAATATGCCCTCCTTGATGTCCTCCATGTGCTTGTAGAACTCGTGCTCCAGGTCGTCGAGGTCCACGACCCGGCGGAGCCCTCCCTCGAAGAGCCCGCTCATGAGCTCCCGCTCATGGGCCGTCAGCTCCGACCACTCCTCGGAATCCTTGAGCAGCTCGAAGGAGTAGGTGTTCCCTTTCAGCCAGCCGGCCATGCCCTTCTGTTCTTTCTCCGTAATCTTCAGATAGCCCCGGACGGCGAGGTCTACGATGGACGCCGTGATGTCGCGCATATCGGGGCTGTTGTCGATGAGCGTGCCGATTTCGGCCGGTGTCAGCCCGTCGGGAGGCTCGTACTGCGGTGTAACGGCCAAACGCGAAGGATCGCGTCCCCGGGCGTTCCAGAGGTGCCACATGAGGATCAGGGTCCCGAGCGGGACTAGGAAGATCCAGTTCGCCCGAAGGAAGCGCACGGTCGAAACGTAGGACCCGGGACGAGCGATGACGCCGGGGGCCCACGCCATGGAGAACGTCATGCCCTCCCGTGGTCCGAGGGACTCCGTCGTCACAAAATAGAATCCTGATTCTATTTCTGTGGCGGTGGCATTAGTGGTGGTGGTCGAGCCGATGGGACCAGTGTAGACCCGGGCCGCGAGGCCTCCGAGCTCGGGAGGCACATGAACGCGCGCGGTGGCGGCCGCAATCGGGATCTCCCACTCATCGCCCGTCACGTTCCAATAGAGCTCGTCGTGGCCGGCCTCGAAGTCACTGTCGTCCGGATCGATGAAGCGGAGGGCGTTTTCGGCGAAATACTCGATGTGGACCGTCCGAGCCCGATCGTTGGCGTCGGGTACCCAGATCTTGACCCTCTTGAAGTCTCCCTCGCGGCTCTCCTCGTACTCGAGGGGTCGGCCATTTTCGTCCAGGACCGAGCTTACGCTCAGGTCCAGGTTGAAACCGAATCGCTGCGGCGTCTCGTATCGAACGGGAATATCGCGGAAGACCCCATTCCAGGATCCGGTGAAGCGAAACCGGATGGCCTCTCTGACGTGAACTCGACCGCTGGGCAGCACATTGATGTCAGCGTCGAACTGTTCGATCGCGAGCGTCTTGGCTTGGCCCGCGATCGGTGAGGCCGTAAAGGGGTTACCGAGAAGGAGTAGTGCGAGTACCAGACCAAGGGGGCTGAGGCATCGTCCCGTCATCGTCCAGAGACCTCCCGTAAGGGCGTCAGCTGAGAGAGGGGTCAGCTAGGCCGTACCGTCGCTGAAGCTCACGTTGGGCACCGCCTTCTCACCCTCTGGCACCTCGAAGAACTCCCGCTCACGAAAGTTGAAACTACTCGCGATGAGGTTCGACGGCACCTGATGAATCTTGGTGTTGAAATCCCGAACGACCGCGTTGTAGTACCGCCGCGCGTTCTGAATCGATTCCTCCAATGTGGCGAGCGTACCCTGGAGATCCTGAAAGCCGCCGGCGGCTTTGAGATCGGGGTAAGCCTCGGCGAGGGCGAACAGGGATTTGAGGGCTCCGGTAAGCATTCCCTCGGCCTGGCCCTTTTGCGCCGGGCTCTGGGCAGACATCGCAGAAGATCGTGCCGCCACGACCGCCTCGAGCGTCTTCTGCTCATGAGCCGCGTATCCCTTTACGGTCTCGACCACGTTGGGGATCAGATCATAGCGACGCTTGAGTTGGACATCGATGTCCGCCCATGCCGCGTCTGCCTGCTCTCTGAGCTTTACGAGCCGATTATATAGACCAATACCGCCTACGAAGACGACGATGACCGCGAGCAATGCCCACATGTGAAACCTCCGACCGAGTCGGAAAACGTGATGGGTACCCTACAGTCCACAATACCTACAGGCCCCTCCCGAAGTAAATGAATTTCGCTACTTTGCGGGACCCTCCCCCCGGGTCCTGGAAGAGCCCCGCCGGGGTGGAGCATCTCACTCTCCGCCCGCCAGTTCTTGGCGACCGGAACTGCTTAGGAAAGGGTAAGACGTGCCAGAAAACGACTTCGACGTACTTGTCATAGGGGGAGGTCCGGGGGGCTACGTTGCCGCTATTCGTGCAGCGCAGCTCGGATTCAAGGTCGCATGTGTCGAGGCCGACAAGCTCGGGGGTGTCTGTCTCAACATCGGGTGCATTCCCACCAAGGCCCTGCTGACCAGCGCCGCCCTGGTGAACGACGTCAAGACCGGCGGGGCGCACGGCATCACCTTTACCGGGGCCAACGTCGATCTAGCGCCGGCCCAGAGGCGCAGCAGGACCATCGCGGACCAGCTCGCAAAGGGCGTCGGCCACCTATTCAAGAAGAACAAGGTCACCCACATTGAGGGACGTGGCCGCCTGGCTGGCGGTGGCGGCGTGGAAGTCGAGGCGGCGGACGGAAGTCGCCAGCCATACACCGCCGGGCACGTCATTCTGGCCACCGGCTCCCGGCCGAGAGACCTCCCAGTCCTACCGATCGACGAGGATCGTATCTGGTCCTCCACTGGGGCCCTTTTTCGCATCGAGGCGCCCGAGACGCTGGCCATCGTAGGGGCCGGCGCGGTCGGGATGGAGTTCGCCGATATCTATAACGCGTACGGCAGCAAGGTGACGGTCATCGAAGCGCTCGACCGTATCCTGCCGCTCGAGGACGCCGATTCGTCCGCCACGGTCGAACGGAGCTTCAAGAAGCGCGACGTCGATTTCCACACCGGGGCGGTAGTGGAGAGCGCGGGCGTCGCCAAACAGTCCGTCACCCTCAAGTTCAAGGACAGGGAGGGTGAACCGAAGGCGCTCAGGGTCCAGCACGTCCTGTCCGCCGTCGGACGCGTACCGAACACGGAGGACCTGGGCCTGGCCGCCGCCGGGGTCGAACTCGACGATCAGGGATTCTTCGTCGTGGACGAGCTCATGCGCACCAGCGCCGAGGGCGTCTACGCCGTCGGCGACTGCGCCGGCAACCAGTTGTTGGCCCACAAGGCCATGCACGAGGGGGTCGTCTGCGTCGAGGCCATCGCCGGTCAGGCGCACGGCCCCGTCGACTATCAGAACGTTCCGAACTGCACCTACTGCAGTCCAGAGGTCGCGTCGGTCGGACTCACGGAGGAGCAGGCCAGGGAGCAGGGACTCGAGATCGAGATCGGAAAGTTCCCGTGGGTCGGCAACGGCCGGGCCCTGGCCGGCGGCCACACGGAGGGCTTCGTGAAGGTCATCCGCGGAGCCCAATATTCAGAGATCCTCGGAGCCCACATCGTAGGCCCCCACGCCACCGAGCTGATCGGAGAGTTCGTGGTCGGGCGCCATCTGGAATCCACCGTCGAGGAGATGGACCGCGCCATGCACCCGCATCCCACCCTGTCGGAGGCCGTTGCCGAGGGAGCGTTGGCGTCTCTGGGGCGGGCGATCCACATCTAGGGAGCACTGCCGCCCACCAACGAGGGACAAATCGGTCCGTCCCACAGGCCCATCGCTTCGCCCCGGCGGGGATGGGATCGTTCATCATGCGCCCAGCATCCGATGTCGAGCGAGCGCTCACCACCACTCGCCGCCTCCTGAGACAGAGGAATTACCGGAATAGGACCATAGAAGTATACGCGGGATGGCTCCGGCGATTCACGGACGCCAATCCCGGTGTTCCGGTGGAAGACCTCAGCAGACGGCATGTCGAGCAGTTCCTAAGCCTTCTCACGGACCACCGTAGGCTGGCGCCGCAGAGTCGCAATCAAGCCGCATCGGCACTGTCATTCTTCTTCCGAGAGGTGCTGGGCCGCGACGATCTTGCAGGCATGCCTCGCGCCCGAGAGCCACAGCGAATACCGACCGTGCTATCCCACGGACAGGTCCGACTCGTGCTCAGCCACCTATCCGGCAAGTATCGGCTCCTCGGTTCGCTGATGTATGGCACGGGTGCCCGCCTGACCGAGTGTCATCAATTACGGGTGAAGGACATCGACTTCGACCTGCTACAAATCGCGATTCGAGATGGGAAGGGTGGCATGGACCGTTGGGTCATGTTGCCTGAGCGCCTCGGTCCGGCGCTACGCCGCCAGGTGTCTCGCTCAAGGGAACTGCACCAGGAGGACAGGCGTCGAGGCGGCGGTTGGGCGCAACTGCCGGGCGCACTCGATCGCAAGGATCCAGGAGCGGGTTACGACCTGGCATGGCAGTTCTTGTTTCCCGCGAGCCGATGGTCGCGTGATCCCGCCACTAGCAGGAAGGGTCGGTACCATCTCAACCCCACAGCAATGCAAAAGCAGATGAAGGTGGCCGCACGAGCGTCGGGCATTACCAAGTCCGTAACGTGTCACACCCTCCGCAGATCCTTCGCTACCCAGATGTTGCGAGCCGGATACGACGCACGTTCCGTACAGAAGCTCATGGGTCACAAGGACATCCGCACGACGATGATCTACGTACAAGCCATCACCGATGCCGGATTGGGCATGCGCAGCCCACTCGATCAACCCGAGGAAGGGGACTAGGCTGCCGCCCACCGAACCCCCCAGGAACGCGACCAAGACGTCCCCAACGCAGTCAAATTCGCGAGACTACAGGCCACAAGCCGGGCTGCACAAGAGACTTTCGGGCCCTCACGGTCTCTCTTAGGTTGCCATCCACGCGGCGAGTCCGATGGAGAAGATCAAGAGGATTCGCGGTACAGTTGAGAGTTAGGCGGCTGTGACTTCCATCGGCGCGAGGATAGATGGGCGAAAGGCGATCAGCGCGAGGAGCAGTCTGGGCTGTCCTGATGATCGCATGCTCCGGGTG
>JBDHFN010000037.1:0-49069 GCA_039590375.1 Gemmatimonadota bacterium | reverse complement strand
TGCTACCGACAAAGGTGAGCCGGTCGTCGCCGGCGTCGGCGATGCCGAAGACATGCGCGAAGAGGTTCTTCTGGACGATGCCGTAGTCGATGGACTCGGCAGCGTCGTTCGGATCGAAGGTTCCCGGGATCGGTCGTAGACGCAGCCAGCCTCGCTCGGGCGTGTAGAGCCCGATGTCATGGGTCTCGGTGGGTTGGAAGGGACCCGCGTCGGCGGGTTCATCGAGTGCGAACTTCTCCTCGATCGCGGCCGTGAGCTGATCCATCGGAAGCGCGGAGACCCGCACCAGCCGGTTGTAGGGCCGGATACCCATTGTGCGAGCCGGAAAGAAGACGCTCAGGAAATGCTCGTATCCGAGCATGGCCGCGGCTGCGCTTCGGTGGTTCCCGTCCGCCACGTACGCGTGTGGCTCCTCCGCGAGGCGCTCCTGGAATCGCTGGATGGCTTCCGAGTCGCGCACGATCCATACACGGTGCCGGTTCCCGTTCTGATCGACCACCTCGAAGTCCGGTGCAGCGCCATCGGCGTGTGCCTCCAAGAGATTCTGGAACTGACCCGATGCGTCATCGATCCCGTTGTTCACCATGCCGATGATCGCGTCGGTGGCCCGGATCAGGTCGGACCGGCCGCGTGCCTTCGGCTCACGGACTCCCTCGTTCCGGATGATGGTTCCCTGTGGGGTCGCGTCGGTCCGGATCTCGTCGGTGCGAGCCATGCCGCCCAGACCGATCTGGCGCACCCCCGGGCGGCTGGGGTCTTCGATCTCGTACACCCAGAGGATGTCACTCACCTCCTCGGTCAGCTCGCTCGCCCTGAGCTCCTCCATGTTCACGGCCGCTCTGGCCAGGGCCTCCGGCGAATCGCCGCGTCCGATCGTCGCGGGCGAGTCCGTGTGGCAATGGGCCATGGTCACACGCAGCACGCTCATGGGATGGTCCTGAAGGAGATCCCAGATTTCGCGATCGCCCTGGAACTCGTCGTAGTTGGGGGCGCTGATCTGGGCGGCCGCAGCCGAATCGATGGGGATGAGGGCGCGGCGCACTGGGGTGATCGTGATCATGAGATGGGCGACCCCGTTGAAGGGCCTTTTTGGAGGGGCTTTAGGGGAACTGGATTCGTGTTCGAGAGGCGAAAGATAACGCTGAATGCGCCTCGTGTGCTCTGCGATGGCTCGGCGGGTCGAGACGGCTTGCGCGCCAGCCCACCTCTCGCCTTTTTTCCGGTATGACGTCCCCCTTGGATCAGCAGCCCACGCCCGTGGTACTCCTGGTCGCTGATATCAGCGGCTACACGGATTTCATGCTCTCCCACGAGAAGGCCGTGGCTCACAGTCAGATGATCATCCGTGAGCTGATCGAGGCGCTCATCCGTCAGATCGACGTGCCTCTCCAGCTGATCGAGCTGGAGGGCGATGCGCTCTTCATATATGCACCGAAGACCGTCGACCCGGGTGCGTGGAGCCGGCGTGGCCAGCGTATCGTTGAGCGGATCTTGCAGATGTTCGCGGCGTTCGGACGCAGCATCGTGGAAATCGGATCCTACAGCGTTTGCCGGTGCCCGGCGTGCTCGAACATCAACGAGCTCAAACTCAAGATCGTCGTCCACTCGGGGGAGGGACTTCTGAACGAGGTTGGTGGGTTCCCGGTCCTCTCGGGCGTGGACACGATCATCGTCCACCGACTGCTCAAGAATTCCGTCGAGTTGGATGAATACATCCTGATGACCGAGGCGGCGCACCGGGATCTTCCGTTTCCTGATCAGGGAATCGTCGAGGGCAGCGAGCAATACGATGTGGGCACGTTCAAGACGTTTCTCCTCCGCCCGGAGTATGCCGCAGAGTTCGACGAGGCCGCGATCCGCGAATCGTTTTCGGATTCCAATGTCGCGGTGAGGATCCTGCGGGACGAAATCCAGCGGGAATACACTGAAGTGGCGTGTGACCCGTCAAAGGGATTCCACTTCAACACGGGCCAACGGGCTGCTGAGATCAACGAGTACGATCCGGAGTGGATCGCGAGCATACCGGGCGACGTCGTGGAGTCGTTCGCCGGCCTGGGAAACCCGTTCAGCCTGGGTACGCTCCAGCCCGGCGAGCACGTGTTGGACGTGGGCTCGGGCGCCGGCCTGGACAGCCTCATCGCGGGCCAGATGGTGGGCGTCGACGGTCACGTGATCGGCGTGGAGATGACGGCCGCCATGATCGAGAAGGCGCAGGCCGCCGCGGATGCCATGGGCATCGATCAGGTCGAGTTCCGGGAGGGGTACATGGAGTCGTTGCCGGTTCCGGACGCGTGGGCCGACGTCGTGATCTCCAACGGGTGCCTCAATTTGGCGCCCGACAAGTCACGGGTTCTGAACGAGATGTTTCGGGTCCTGCGCCCTGGTGGCCGCTTACAGATTGCGGACGTAACGGTGCTGAAGGCCGTTCCGCCGGAGGCGAGGGGGGACATCGACCTGTGGACCCACTGAATCGCGGGGGCTCTGCTGGAGGCAGAGCTGGAGGCCACGGTCGTGGCTGCCGACTTCCAGGGGTTCGAGATTACGTGGAGGAAGAACGTATTCGTGGGTGCGCCCCGCCCCTCCCCTGATGCGGAGGCCTTCGGGACCAGGGGCGTGAATTTTCGGGCGTCCAAGCCCGCGCTGCCCTAGTACCCGCCCCCGTCCGGCCCGCTTCGTCCTTGCGCGACCCTCACCAGGCGTACGCGAGCCTTCCCGAACATCGCCTGTAGCGCCTCGATGGTGTCGTGGCTCGGATCCGCTTTGAGCGTTCGCGACCGAAGCACCGGCGCTGCGACGCCGTTGTCGCTGCCCAGGATGAGTTCGACGGGAGCCGTTCCCGGGTGGGCCGCCAGGACCTCCTTGGCCCTGGAGAAGACGTCGTCGTCCAGGTCGGCGCCGATCGGCAGCTCGATCTGAAGGGCCAACTGGCCGCTGTTGGGAACGCCCTCGAGCAGAACGGCCTCGTCGAGAAAGATCGGCGGGTCCTCTTCGTCGCGCTCCCGGCCGCTCACCTTTCCGGAGATGAGCACCACCGCGTCCTGTTGGAGCGTCTCCTTGTACTTCTGCCAGTTGTCCTTGAAGGCGAGGACCGTGGCCGTGCCGTGAAAGTCCTCCGCCGTGATCTTGCCCCACTCGGAGTTGTCGCGGCGTGAGATCTGCCTTTGGACCTTGGTCACGACGCAGGCCAGATCGAGCGGCCGTCCGAGGTGTTCCTTCAAGTTGGCCGTGTTCACGGCATCGAAGGCACGAACGACCTCGCCAAACCGGTCGAGCGGGTGGCCGGAAATGAAGAAGCCCAGAGCCTCCTTTTCTCTTTTCAGTCGCTCCTGCTCCGACCACTCAGGCACGTTCGGTAGGCCGGGGTCCTTGCGCTCGAGGCTCGCGTCCCCGGTGCCGAAGAGAGAGGCCTGGCCCGCTTCCTCTTCGGCTTTTCGCGCGCTGATTTCCGAGTAGGCGGTATCGAGCCCGGCCAGGAGTTGGGCACGGTGACCGAACGAGTCCAGTGCCCCCGCCGTGATGAGCGCCTCGACGGCACGCTTGTTCAGCGCCCGGAGATCGACGCGCTCCAAGAACTCGAAAATCGCACCGAAGGGCCCGTCGGCATCACGTGCGGTGAGGATCGACTTGACCGCGCTCGACCCCACGCCACGAATGGCTCCCAGGCCGAAGCGGATGTGCGTCTCGCCGACCGCCGTGAACTTCCAGCCCGACTCGTTCACCTCGGGCGGGAGGACCTGGATGCCATCGTCCAACTTCGGCAGATAGCGGGGGAGTTCCCGGCACTCTCCGATGTATTTGACCACGTCGTCCGTGTTGGAGACGACGGCTGAGAGCATGGCGGCCATGAACTCGGCGGGGTAGTGCGCCTTCAGCCACGCCGTGTGATAGGCGATCACCGAGTACGCGGCGGAGTGCGACAGGTTGAAGCCGTATCGCCCGAAGGTTTCGATCTGCTCCGCGAGAGTCTCCGCCGTGCGCTTCTCCACCCCCCGGTCGACGGCCTTCGTGATGAACTGTTGGAGCTCCTCCCGGATGAGCGAGGCGATCTTCTTTCCCATCGCCTTCCGAAGCACGTCGGCCTCGGCAAGGTTGTAGCCCCCCAGGACATTGGCGATGCGCATCACCTGCTCCTGGTAGACGATGATGCCGTACGTCGGCTCGAGGATGGGCTGGAGGTCGGGATGGTCGTACCGGACTTCTTCCCGGCCTGTCTTCCGTCGGATGTAGGCGTCTGCCATGCCCGAGTCGAGCGGACCGGGGCGGATGAGCGCGTTCGTGGCTACCAGGTCGTCGAAGCGGTCGCAGCGCATGGCTCTGAGTTTTTCGACCGCCAACTTCGACTCGAACTGGAATACGCCCGACGTCCCACCCTTCGCAAGCATCTTGTAGACCCACGGGTCGTCCAGGGGAACGTCGTCCATGGATTCGTAGACGGTGCCGGTCTCGGGGTGGCGGAGCTCGCCGATCCTGGCCACGACCGCCTCCACGGCGTCGTGGATGACCGTGAGAGTCTTGAGGCCCAGGAAATCCATCTTGAGCATGCCCGCGTCTTCGAGACAGTTCATGTCGTACTGCGTGACATGCATCGCCTCGGAGACGTCTCCGTTCGAGCCGTTCTTTCCCGTTTGAATGCAGACCGGCACGTAGTCGTCGAGCGGGCCCGGCGCGATCACCACGCCGGCCGCGTGTACCGACGAGTGCCGGGAAAGACCCTCGAGCGTCATGGAATAGTCGAAGAGCTGCTTGTATCGGCCCCCCTCCTCGTACAGTTCCTTTACCTCTCTGAGCTTCTCGATCGCCTCCCCGACCGTGAACGCCTGTCCCGGCGTGTTGGGAATCATTTTGGCGATCCGGTCGGTCTCGGACGGCTCGATCCCGAGGGTTCGGCCGACGTCGCGGATCACCGCGCGGGACTTCATGGTCCCGAACGTGATGATCTGCCCGACCGCGCTCTTCCCGTACTTCTCCTTCACGTACTCGATGACTTCGCCACGCCGCTCGTAGCAGAAGTCGACGTCGATGTCCGGCATCGAGATCCGCTCGGGATTCAGAAAACGCTCGAAGAGGAGATCGAAGGCCAGGGGATCGAGATTGGTGATCCAGAGCGAATAAGCGACGATCGACCCCGCCGCCGAACCCCGCCCCGGTCCCACCGGAATGCCATGGCGCCGGGCCCAGTCGATGAAATCCCACGTGATCAGGAAGTAGCCGGCGTACCCCGTCTCGGTGATGACTCCCAACTCGTAGTCGAGACGCTCCTGGACCGCCTCGGGGAGGGGGTCTCCATAGCGCCGCTTGGCACCCTGAGTGGTCAGAAAGACGAGATACTCGTTCTCGTCCGTGTGGGCTGCGGGAAGCGGGAACGCGGGCAGGTGGTACGTCTTCTCGAAGCCGAGGTTCACCTCGTCGGAGATCTTCAGGGTGTTCTCGAGGACGTCCGGCCGATCCGGGAATCGCTCGGCAATCTCCGGCGCGCTCTTGAAGTAGAGACCGTCGTCGTACCGCATCCGGCTGGTGTCGCTTCGGTCTTTTCCGAGTCCGATGCAGAGCAGGACGTCGTGCGCTTCGTGATCTTCCGCGTGAAGAAAGTGCGCGTCGTTGGTCGCGATCACCGGAAGGCCCATCTCTTCGGAGAGCGTGAAGATCTTCTGGTTGAGCTCCGCCTGCCCCTCGGAGTCGTGCGCCTGGACCTCGAGGTAGTACCGGTCCTTGAAGAGGTTGGCGTACCAGGTGGCGGCCTCGCGCGCGCCCTCCCAGTTGTCCGCCGTGAGGTGCCGCGCGACTTCGCCCGCCAGACACGCCGAGCTCACCACCAGTCCCCCGGCGTGGGCCGCCAGCACCTCCCGATCCACCCTCGGTTTGTGGTAGAAGCCCTCGGTGTATCCGACGGAAGACAGCTTTACGAGGTTCTTGTAGCCCTCCATGTCGCGAGCCAGAAGCACGAGGTGGTAGTAGGCTCGCTCTCCATGACCGGCCTTGGAGCGGTCCCGTCGATCGCCCGGCGCCACGTACGCCTCCATGCCGATGATCGGCTTTATCCCGTTCTTCTTGGCCAGCTTGTGGAAGGCCCAGGCGCCGAAGAGACAACCGTGGTCGGTGAGGGCGAGGCCGGGCATCTCGTATTCCTTGGCCCGGTGGACGAGGTCGGTGAGGCGGTTGGCTCCGTCGAGGAGCGAATATTCAGAGTGTGTGTGGAGGTGAACGAAGCTCACGTGTGCCCGGTCTGAGACGCTTTGTGAAGGTGGAAGCTCGGTCCCCCGGTGGGGTGCGGAAGTCCCATATTACACAACCCAGCAACGGGCGACAAAAGTGAGAGGGTGCCGATGGCTTAACCAGGCGGTTTGGGGTGGACGGACTCCGCCATCCGGGAGGAGTCTGCCGGCTTCGAGGGGGTGTGCGCTACTCGAACACCCAGGTGTATTTGTCCCCCGCGCTCCATTTGGGTGCCGCCAGCATGTCCAACGCGGTGCGTCCGAGCGCCGTGTCCGCAGTGATCAGGGTGACGCCGGTCATGAACGGAGTTCCGCCCCAATTGTCGTAGTCCAGAGTGTAGTCGTCATCGACCAGGTCGAAGCCCTCGGGGAGGTATGCCCCGAGCCCTGCCGGAACTACACCGCTACCCACTTCGGCCGGCCAAACCTGCTCGTCCGTCTGATAGGTGAACGCGGCCAGCCGAATGGCTTGCATGTCGCTGATGACGTCAGCCGCCCGGGCTTTGACGATGACGTTGAAGAGCATGGGTTGTACGATGGCCGCCAGGACGCTGATGATCACCATGACGGTGAGGAGCTCGATCAGGGTCACCCCCGTACGATCCTTCGAGTTACGCCTGATCATATCGGCGGCGTCCCGCTCGGAGTCGACGGTGCGCCCCCGGAAACGATCGCGATCGCATCGCCGATGAGCTCCTCCACGGGCTCATTGGAGTTGAAGTCCACCGTGACGTCTCCCGCCTGGCCGCTGAGCCGGAAGAGGTTTCCGCCCAGCGGGACGTACCGCAGGGCAACGTTACCGTCGGTTACTTCTGCGAGGTCGTTGGGAAGGCGTCCATTCTCCGCCACATACTGCCGGATATTGTTGACCTGAATGGCCATTTCCAGTCGAAGGCCCGCTTCTTGAGCGACAGGCGGAATAGGCGGCACGGCCGGATCGAGCACTGCTGGTGGGAAGACCCACAGCCAGAACGACACGAGCGCGAGAACAGGCGGGACAGCGGGGTGGAGACGGGGCCGTGCGGACCCCTGGGCCGGGGCGTCCCGAAGCTCGGTTCGACGCGCCTGATCCTTCAGGATGTCCGCTAAGGCATCCTCGTATTCACTGGACCCCGGCCACTTGATCGGCCTGGGCTCGTTTTCGCTCTTATCGTTCATGGGGGGCAGAAATGGCGAAGCAAAGAAGACTCAACGTACTCCGATCTTCTTCTTTCGTCACGTAATATGCAAGCCGGATCTGGCTGATCACGGCAGTCCTGTCGCGGGGGACCTTGTAGGCGCCCCCTCGGGAGCGTATGAAGGAGGTGTCCATCTCACTGAAACGAAGGGAATCAGGTCATGTGGCTCAGGGTTCTAGGACTCGTGTTGGTGGCGGTCGTGCTCTACGATCTTCTCCAGAAGCGGCACGCCATTCTTCGAAGTTTTCCCATCATTGGCCACTTCCGATACATCCTGGAGGCGATCGGCCCCGAGCTCAGGCAGTACATCGTCACGGACAACAATGAGGAGCGGCCCTTCACACGGGACCAGCGGAGGTGGATCTACGCATCGAGCAAGAAGCAGAACAACTACTTCGGCTTCGGCACGGACAACGAACTCGAGAGCGCCTCCAACTTCATCATCATCAAGCATCGAGTCATGGGCGACGGACAGAGTGCCGTGCATGAGGCGTACGGGAAGGCCGGGGCGGACGAGAGCTATTCCCTTCCGTGCGCGAAGGTACTGGGCGGCGCCCGAGGACGGGCACGGTCTTTCCGTCCCTCCTCGGCCGTGAACCTGTCTGCCATGAGCTTCGGCTCGCTGTCGAGCGCGGCCGTGAGCGCGATGAACCAGGGTGCAAGGATCGCGGGCTGCCTCCAGAACACAGGCGAGGGGGGCATCGCCCCATACCATAGGCAGGGGGGCGCCCTGATCTGGCAGTTGGGGACGGGTTACTTCGGTTGCCGCTCGAAGAGCGGTGGCTTCGACATGAACTCGTTCTTGGATCAGATCCACATGAGCCCCGTTCGGGCGGTGGAAATCAAGCTGAGCCAAGGGGCCAAGCCAGGCCTGGGGGGATTGCTCCCGGGAGCCAAGGTCACGAGGGAGATCGCCGGGATTCGGGGTGTCCCGGTGGGAGAGGACGTATACAGTCCGTCGACCCACTCCGCGTTCGGCGGCGTCGATGAAATGCTGGACTTCGTGGAGATGCTGGCCGAAGCGACGGGCCTACCGATCGGCATCAAGTCCGCGGTTGGGCAGCACCACTTCTGGGAGGAGTTGGCGAACCTCATGTCCGCGGGGGATCGCGGCGTCGACTTCATTACCATCGATGGAGGAGAGGGCGGGACCGGAGCAGCGCCCCTGGCCTTCGTGGATCACGTGGCGTTGCCCTTCAAGGTCGGGTTCAGCCGAGTGTATCGAATTCTCGCTGAGGCGGGTGTTCACGAAGACGTCGTCTTCATGGGGTCGGGGAAATTGGGTCTGCCGGCCAACGCGATCGTGGCGTTCGCCCTCGGGTGCGACACCGTCAACGTGGCGCGCGAGGCGATGATGGCCGTCGGATGCATCCAGGCCCAGAGGTGCCACACGGGACACTGCCCCACCGGAGTGGCGACCCAGAATCGTTGGCTGGTACGGGGCTTGGACCCGACCTCGAAGGCCGCTCGCCTGGCCAACTATGTGGTCACGCTTCGAAAAGAGATCCTACAGCTCAGCCGCGCGAGTGGCGCGGCCCACCCAGGACTCCTGTCCGGGGACATGGTCGAGATCCTGGATGGGCGTTTCGGGTCCTCGACGCTCCACGAGCTCTTCGGCTATCGGTCGGGTTGGGGTCTCCCCTCCGAAGAGGACCGGCGCCAGATCGTGCGGGAGATGGAGGCCTAATACCGATAGGTGTCCGGCTTATAGGGGCCCGCCTTGTCCACGCCGATGTAGTCCGCCTGCTCGTCCGAAAGCTCGGTAAGCCGGGCGTCCAACTTGTCGAGGTGGAGCCGCGCGACTTTTTCGTCCAGAATCTTCGGGAGCACGTAGACCCTCTTTTCGTACGAGTCCCGATTCTTGGCGAGCTCGATCTGCGCGATCACCTGGTTGGTGAAGCTCGCTGACATGACGAAACTCGGATGGCCCGTGGCGCATCCCAGGTTGAGCAGACGCCCCTCGGCGAGGATCATCACGCTGTGCCCGTCCGGGAAGATCCACTCGTCGTACTGCGGCTTGACGTTCTCCCTCCGTACGCCGGGCATCCGTTCCAGGGCAGCCATTTCGATCTCGTTGTCGAAGTGGCCGATGTTGCCGACGATGGCCTTGTCCTTCATGGCCGCCATGTGCTCGGCGGTAATGATGTCCTTGTTCCCCGTGGTGGTCACGAAGATGTCGGCTTCGCCGATTACGTCCTCGAGTCGGCGGACGGTGAAGCCCTCCATGCAGGCCTGGAGCGCGCAGATCGGGTCGATCTCGGTGATGACCACCCGGGCGCCCTGACTCTTGAGCGCTTGGGCACAGCCCTTCCCGACATCACCGTAGCCGCAGACCACGGCCATCTTACCGGAAATCATCACGTCGGTGGCCCGATTGAGTCCATCGATGACCGAGTGACGGCACCCGTAGAGGTTGTCGAACTTCGACTTGGTCACCGAGTCGTTCACGTTGATGGCGGGGAAGAGCAGCGTTCCGTCCTTCTCCATCTCGTAGAGGCGATGTACACCCGTCGTGGTCTCCTCGGAGACCCCGATGACGTTCGCTGAGATGCGATGCCATTTCTGGGGATCCTCGGCGAGCGAGCTACGCAGAAGCCCGAGAATGATTCCCCATTCCTCTGGCTCGGTCTCGGGGTCGAAATCCGGGACGCGGCCCGCGTCCTCATACTCGACGCCGCGGTGGAGTAGCAGCGTGGCGTCACCACCGTCGTCGACGATCAGGTCGGGGCCGGTGCCGTCGGGCCACACCAGCGCCTGGTCGGTGCACCACCAGTACTCCTCCAGCGTCTCACCCTTCCAGGCGAAGACGGGAATGCCCTTGAGGTCTTCTGGCGTGCCGTCGCGGCCCACCGCGACCGCGGCGGCCGCGTGATCCTGCGTCGAAAAAATATTACACGAGACCCAACGCACGTCGGCGCCGAGGTCGACCAGCGTCTCGATCAGCACGGCGGTCTGCACCGTCATGTGGAGTGAGCCCATGATCTTGAGACCGGCCAGGGCCTGCTCGGGCCCGTACTCGGCGCGGGCCGCCATGAGGCCGGGCATCTCCTGCTCGGCCAGCCGGACTTCCTTGCGTCCCCATTCGGCGAGCGAAAGGTCGGCGACTTTGTAGCGGGGGCGGGCGTCGGTGGCCGAGCCACCCTTCTTGTTCACGACTGCGGTGTCCATGGGTTCTGACCTCGACTATGAGAGTGCCAAATGAGTGCGAATCGAAAATACCAAGTAAATGCGAATCGGAAGTGCCAAGTGAGTACGAATTTCAGCTCCCGCGGGTGGACGAAGTGACGAAGAGCAAGGGGCCCGATGCCTCGGGACGGGCGGGTAATGGACGGTGAGCAAAGTCGAGGAGCCCCGCTTCCCGATGCCAGTCCGCCAACTCCGCTTCATCGAAGCCGGGCCACACATGGCCCATCTCCTCCTGGTACCCCTCCCTCGAGTGTCGCCGCATGTCCACGATCACCACGCGGCCGCCCGGTTTGAGCGTCCGACGAACCTCGCTCAACACAGCCTGGGGCTCCACCACGTAGTGCAGCACCAGAAGGAGTACCGCGACGTCCAACTCGCAGTCGGCGATCGGCAGATCCTCCAGGTCACCACAACGCAGGTCTACGTTGGACGCACCATCCAGGCGATCGTGCGCCGCTTCGAGCATTTCCTTCGAGGCGTCCACCGCGATGACCCGACCTACGAACGGAGCCACGCGGGCCGCGAAGTGTCCGGTCCCCGCGCCGAGGTCGCCAACAGTGGCCCCGGGATCGAGGAGACCGAAGAGCGGAAGCATCTCCGAGTCGCTTCCGAACAATTCCTCGCGGACGCCGTCCCAGCGCCGCGCCACACCAGAAAAGAACTCACGCGAGCGCCCTCTCCGTTCACGTAGGACCGCGCGGGCCCGTTCGCCGTCCTCCTCCGCGAAGCCCGCGGCGGCCACATCGGGACGGACCAACCCCCACAGCTCGCGCGCGACGGGGTCGAGAGACGGGGCCATCCGGTAGAAGCGACTGGTCCCGCTCGCACGTGACGTCACCCATCCGTCATCGGCGAGAATCTTCAGATGCCGGCTCACCGTCGATTGCGGTAGCTGAGAGACCCGAACGAGCTCGGAGACCGTGAACTCACCCGGTTCCAGAAGAAGAAGAAGACGGCCCCGGGCGATGTCGCCCAAAGCGCTCATTCGGTCGAAGACCCGGGGTTCGGCGATTGAAGTATCCATAAATCCGGATTAAAGGATACAACTCCGCCGACCCTTTGGCAATGGGTGAGCGTGCCAACCCCCTTGACTAAACCAACTAGTCGGTTTATTGTTGTCACATGACGAAACGAACCGCGAAGGAAAAGGTGCTCGAGGCTGCTCAGGCCTTGATGCTGTCCAAGGGTTACCCCGCGACGACGGTCGATGAGATCTGCGAGCTTGCCGGCGTGAGCAAGGGGAGCTTCTACCACCTCTTCGATTCCAAGGAGGAGTTGGGGCTCGCCGTCTTGGACGCTTTTCAGGATCGTAACCAACGGCTGATCAGCGCGGGACCGCAGGCTCACGTCACGGATCCCGTGGATCGAGCCCTCCAGCTCCTGGACCATCTCGTGACGGGGGCCAAGGAGACGTGGGGGAGCGGTTGCTTGCTGGGTAGCTTCGCGCTCGACCTCGCGGACACGCACCCGCAGATTCGGGAGGCGGTGTCGGAGAAGTTCCGGCAAGTCGCCGCCGAGCTTGCTGAGGGACTGGCACCACTCGGGCGCGAGGGAGGGCATCCCGATGCGCCGTCCGGGGCCGAGATTGCCGAGGAGTTCATTGTCGTTGTGGAGGGAGCACTGGTCCTCGCGAAGGCACATAAGGACTGGAGCTATGTGACCCGGGCGCTCGAGCGATTCCAAGAGGAAGTCCACGCCAGCGCGCAGGTAGGCGTATGATTCTTTGCGCCTACCGAAGAAACCGACTAGTCGGTCTAGATGAGCGAACTTCCTCGCTGCGCAGAACGATTTGCACATGAATCACTTCCAAACGGACCACATGGACCACTCGAGCATGGAGACCAGCATGTCGAACGCAATCATTGAGACTCCCGTACGGGCGCCCGAATCGGTCACCGCGGCCGACTTCACCAACGCGATGGCCTCCGCCGTTACCGGAGTGAGCATCGTGACCACCGACGGCATTGCCGGCCGGTTCGGCATCACGGTGAGCTCCGTCTCGTCGGTATCGGCGGATCCCCCCTTGGTGCTGGTCTGCATCAACCGGCGCAGCCCCGCGTGCGCAGCGATTCATACGAACGGGGTGTTCTGCGTCAACCTGTTGTCGACGCAGCAGCAGGAGTTGGCGAACACGTTCGCAGGCCGTCCGTCCCGAGGTGAACCGTTCGACTTTGCCGGCGCGGAGTGGTGCGAGGGTCTGAGCGGGGCACCCCGCTTCGGGGGTGCCGTGGCGACTTTCGACTGTCTGGTCGAGCAGACGCATGAGGCCGGATCGCACAACCTGTTCATCGGCCGGGTCGTTGCCGTGGGCGGGAGTGTGGCCGACCCGCTGCTGTACACGGGCCGTGCCTACGGCCATGCGTGCCGTTAGAAGAATACACATCCACTTACTTCGATGGAGCATCGAATCATGACGGAGGGCGTATCCATGAGAAGCGCAGCCTTGAAGCTGGAAGCGGTAGAGGACAGCACGAACTGGGTGGAGACCGCACGCACCGTGGGCCAGGACTTCGCCGAGCGTGCCGCGGATCATGACCGGAGCGGGGCGTTCGTCGCTGAGAACTATGCGGATCTCAAGGAGGTCGGGCTCTTCTCGGCCGGAATCCCGACGGAATTGGGTGGAGGGGGGGCTTCCCATGGGGAACTCTGCGAAATCGTGCGCGAGCTGGGACGCCACTGCGGCTCGACGGCGCTGTCCTTCGCGATGCACACACACCCGGTCGCCACCAACGTGTTCAAGCACCTGAGGGGCGATGAGCCGGCGACGAAGGCGCTTCGAAGGATCGCGGCCGAGGACTTGGTGATCGCGGGCACGGGCGCCAACGACTGGCTGGGATCCTCGGGCGAGGCCGTACCGGTCGAGGGCGGCTATCGCGTCAACGCCCACAAGCGGTTCGTGAGCGGCTCCGCCGGAGCCGATCTGTTCGTGACGAGCGCGAACCATGAGGGCGAGCACGGGAGCGAAGTGCTGCACTTCGCCATCCCCTTCGCAAACGAAGGCGTGCGTCTGGTCGAGACCTGGGACGCGTTGGGCATGCGTGGTACCGGATCCCATGACGTGGTGCTCGAGGACGCGTTCGTGCCCGAGGAGTCGATCGTCCTACGGCGAAGCACCGGTGAGTGGCACCCCATGTGGAACGTCGTGCTTCCGACTGCTCTGCCGCTGATCACGGCGGCGTACGTGGGGCTGGCGGAAGCCGCGGTGGAATTGGCGACGACAGCGGCGAAGTACAGGGGGGCGGAGTTGGCGCCGGTCGTCGGCGAAATGATGAACGCCCTGACCGTGGCGCAACTGGCGCTGGCCGACATGGTTCGCATGAACGACAACCACCGTTTTACGCCGACGTTGGAGCTGGCGGATGCGATCCTGACTCGTAAGGCGCTCGCGGCCGACGCGGTGAAGACCACGGTGGAGTTGGCGAGTGAGCTCGTCGGCGGCCCGGGCTTCTCCCGTGGTCATCCCATGGAGAGAATCGTGCGGGACGTGCGCGCCATGCACTATCACCCGCTTCCCGTACGGCGTCAGAGAGTGTTCAGTGGGAGACTAGCGCTCGGGTGCGATCCGATCGCTGACGCGTAGACGTAGGCCGCGCTCGCCCACGGCTAGTCGTAGGCCGCGCTCGCCCACGGCTAGTCGTAGGCGGTGCTCGCCCATGTGATGGACGTGGTCCTCGTTATTCTGGCCGGCACCGGAACGAGTTGAGAATGTTCTCGAGCTGCAGCACGTACCGGTACTTGTCTCTTCCCGGGGCGTACAGCCAGGCGTCGATCAGGTAGTGTCGACCCTGCGCGGGGCAGGGGACCGACCAGACGATGAAGGGTCCACCGGCCGGAAAAACGTCCTCGGGCGGGTTGGCCCACGTTGCTCGGAACTCCTCGAGGACGACGTCCCCCATCTGGAGCCGGCGCGTCTGGGCCAGATCCGTGTCGATGACCTGCGGATACACGTAGTACTGATCGGTGAGCGCCGTGCGCCACGCCAGGGCCTCTTCCTGGCTCAATTCCTCGGGAACCGGACTTCTCCAGGTGACGGCGATCTGGCGGATGAGTTCTGTCGGGTTGGGATTGTCGTTCCTGAAGATGTGGACCGAATCCACGATTCTGTGCCGGTACACCTCCGGGAGGAGCAGGGTGAACCCGGCCTCGTTCCAGAGCGTGTCGGCGAGTACGGAGTCGCGTCCGCTCTGGAACATCTGGGTGACCACCCATTGTCGGTACTGGCGGTCCAGCAGCTCGTGGAGCGGCTCCATGAGTTCCTCGGCACCTTCTGCTCCCTCGGAGGGCAAGAGAAGGATGGTCACGTTCTGTCCCCGGGCCCAGACGTCCCCGACCTGGAGCATCTCCGGCGGATCGAATCCCTCACGTTCGGCAAGCGCAAGCGCCTCGGCCATCCACGGAGATTCGGGCGTGCCCACGAGCAGGAGTTGACGAAAGCGCTGGAGTAGGCCCCACTCCCGGCCCTCGGGTACCTGATGCGTGACACGGAAGGTCTTTTCGGGGCGTACCGTGAGGAACCTGGTCTCGACCGCCGATTCCACCATCTGACCGACGGCCGCCCACTGCTCGTCGGACGCCGCCACGATAATGCTGTTCACCTCGCCCCAGGCTCTGGGACTTTCACCGCACGCGGTCAGAACGGAAACGAGCAGCCCGGTGGCGACGATGGTGCGAGCCTGACCCATGAGTCCTCCCTTTTTCGATCACCCTTCTGGGGTTGGGGTCCCGAGGAGACGATCTAAGAAGTGTACCGTGTTGGCGGCTCGTCCGTTCCCGCGCTCCGACGGGTCTATGCCCGACTGGCGCACGATCGGTCTCTGCACCGATTGGCCTCCGCACCGATTGGTCTATCGCGCTCCGTTAACGTGCGTCGGCGTCCTCCGGCACGTCCGCCTCATCTGAGGACGCCGGCAACACGGGCTTCTTGCGAAACACGCTTCGGGTGACGAAGTCCTGGTGCTCGCTCGACTCCCTCTCGATGCGATTCTCACCGGTGGCCAGGTAGCGCAGCAGCGCCGAGCTGTGGGCCAGCCCCGCGGTGGCTACTAGCTGGAGCCATTCTCCTCTCGCCGTCTCGTCGGGGGCTTCGGTCGTGGTCGCGAAATACATGATGCGCGGGTTGGTGGGCCCGCTGCCGCTCACCTCCTGGCCCGTGAGCGCGAGCGATACGAGCATGCCCTCGTGGAAGTATTCGCGAAAGTTCTCGACGTCCTGGGCCCCGTACTTCCGATAGCGGGCGTAGAGGCGTTGGTTCATCTCCTCGACCGCCGGTTCCCCGGTGATGGAGGCGGCCACCGAATCGAGGATGGCGAACTGGGCGGTCGTGATCTCCTCGTACTCGTCGTCATCGACCCAATTGAAGCCCGGGATGAACCAGCCCCGGGGGGACCACCAGTCGCGTTGGCCACCGTTGCGGCTTCGCACCCAGGCGCTGTACCCGGCGAAGTACTGGACCCATTCGTGGGTGGGATACCCGTGCATGTTGATGTAGACGTCCGGAAGCCACGTCTCCCAGAGCCGCGGGCGTACTTTGGACTCCGGGTAGATCGGGTCGTCCGAGTCCTGGCCCGCGACGACATCGACGCCCAACGCGCCCAAGTACCCGGCGTGCAACATGAAGTCGGGGTTGCGCTCCTGCATCTCCACCGCGAGCCGAGCGCCGTCCGCATTCGTGATCGGGTGGAGTACGACGTTCACCTTCTTGAGGAGCTGGGCGTAGGCCGAATCCGTCGCGAGGAGTTCCCCTAGACGAAGGATATGGCTGGTGCTCGATACCTCGTTGGCGTGTTGTCGTCCCGAGAGCAGCAGCGTGGGTCTGAGCGCGTTCAGCTTGGCTTGGGAGACGAACTCGGCATCCATGGGGGGAAGAAAGTCCGCGGCGTATACGTTCTGACCCAGAAACGACTCCGCCATGTAGTAGACGTCCACGCCCGGGAACGTGTTCAGCTTCGCGAGAATCTCATCATTCTCGGAGGGCGGGATCGGCGCATCCCACTGTACCATCCGCTCGCCCTCGAATCGGAACCCGTCATCGAGGAGCACCGGATTGTCCGTCGAGGCGGGATTACGGCTGCGGGGTAGGGAGGCCATCCGCGTGAACGCCGTGCTGTCTTCCAGCGTGAGGCGGAACGCCAATTCCTCGACCCGATCGAAGCTCAGCGCCTCCTCGATCATTCCTTCCTGGCGCAGGTCCCGCAGCGCGTCGATCATCCCGGAGAGCATCTCGACCGACAGGAAGCTGCGATCGATGTTCTCCTCCGAACCCCGGCTCCGGAATTCCTCGTAGCGGTCCGTCGAGTCGCTCACCACGACCTCGAAAAGCATCCGGGAGAGCCCCTCGTCTCCCGCGCGTACCGCGACTCCTCTGAGCTTCGGTGGGTCCACCGGCAGGCTCCTCAGCCGGTAGCGCTGCGTCACGGGCTCCGAGTCGGCCCGCTGCACGGTCATCTCCAACTCGGGAATGGCCCTGGCCTTGCCGGTGAAGGAGATCGTGGCGTGACCCGGCCGGCCGGCCCCGTCGGGATCGATGTACGGCAGAATCCGCCCCCCGTAATTCATGGGCCCGGCCCCGTAGCGTCCGCCGATCAAGTTGAAGAGCGTCAGGGTCTCGAAGTAGAGGTCCTCGTGCAGCGCCTCGAGCGAGGAGATCACCTCTTCGTCGACGCCGATCCGGTAGTTCGGCTCACTCATTCGGAGATCGATCCGGAACTCGTCGTAGTATGGAGCGTTCGCCGAAGCGGGCCGACCCTGTTGAATGTCCATGACGTAGTCGACGATCCGCCGGTACGTCTCGGTCTGGAGGATGTCCCAGAAGGTCTCGGGATCGGTCGCGATGCGCTGGTCGAGGAGCCCCTGGCCATCGGCCTCTGCGGTTACCCAACCCGTGGTCACTCGCACCTGTTCATACTCGGGAAACAGGTCGAAGAAGGGCCGTACCACGTATTTCGGCGTGAACGAATCCTCCAGTAGTATCTCTCCACCCGTACCCCGAACCGTGACCGTGTAGATGGGATCGTCATTCACCCGGGGGGTGAACGTGATGGCCGACTCGGCAATCCCGAGCTCACGCGCGAGCACCGCATCGATGGGATACAGCTCCTGGAGCCACCGCGTGTGGGAGGCCACCCTCTGCCATCGGACCTCTTCGGATTCCTTGAGCGTGTGGTAAGCGATCTCGATCGCTCCGATCGCCATTCCCCGAAGTCGTGGGAGGACGGAGTCGTTGAGCCAGCTGAATCCCTGCTTGTACGCGCTCAAGACCACGACGTCGAAGGCGTCCGGTAGAGCGCCCTGTGACACCAACCCGGAGATGATCTCCGCCTCCAGCGCCCGCCGGATCTCCGGGGGCTCGCTCACGCGAACCTCGATGCGTCCCTCGCTTCCGGGCGCGATCCGGGGGAGCACGTCCCGCCCGAACGCATCGCGAAACGTGTCCACCTCCCAAGGGAGGGCCAGGTCCTGCTGGAAGATCGTATCACCCACGCCGAACCCCGTCGCGTAGGTCTCGACCGACGCCTCCGCTTCGGGGAACCGCTCCGCCACCAGCGCGCGCACGAACTCGCCGAATCCGTCGGGCATTTCTTCGGCGGAGATCTCGAGAGCCATGGACTCGATGGGGGCACTCGACGAGTCCGCGCGCTCGAGCCACGAGTGGATCTTCTGGATCGCCAGGCTGAGTTGGCCCGCCGCACCCCGTCCCTGGAAGAATCGCCGGACCTCGTTTTCGACGTCCTCGAGCCCGTACTCACCCTTACCGTGGTCCCAGAGGTAGGGAAGCCTTCGCGCAACGTAGTCGGACACTGCTTGGAGTCCGGCGGCGTCCGATGCGGAGATGACGAGGCCATGTTCGTCTTCGAACGCCTCCGGCACCATCTCGATGAATCCCTCGGCCTGCTCCCCGCCGGCCGTGTGCAGCCGCCCATCATCCCGAAGCCTCTCGGTCTGGTAATGGCCGATGCCATACAGGATCGGGAGCCCCAGCCTCTCCGGGTAGTCGTCCTGTCCCGCCGTCTGGACCAGGGGCAGCCGAATTCCTGCCGACTCCAGCCCGATGCGTGCGGCGAGATCGACCGGCCCCGCGGGCGCGTCGGCGCCGTGGAGCGAGATGTAGGCATCGACCCGGTCGGCCACGAGGTCCTCGTTGGTGTCACTGAAGAGGCCCTGGTTGGAATAGAGGGCGGAGAGGGTGAAGTCGGACACTTCCGGTGCGGAGACTTCGGCACCGGCTACCGTCTCGGTCGGCTCGTCGGGGAGCAGGCGAAGCGTCCGAGTCGCATCGGGCCCTGACAGGGTGACATCGATCCGGTGAAGATCGGCGAACTCGAGGTCACTCCGGTCGAGGCGGTCCTCGTCCTCTCCGGCTCCTTCCGAAGCAGAATCTGGCGGGGCACCGGGGGAATCGGATGGGGTGCCGTCCGACGCCGTGTCCGCCGCGGCCGAGACAGAATCGGCTTGTTCGAGCGCGGCTTCCGCTCTGGCGAAGGAGGTGCTGTCTGGAACGCTGATGGTGGCCGCGAGACGCCTGACCCCGGGCCGGGTTGCATCCACGACGATCCGGTCGAGCGTGAGCCGGTCGACGCGAATGTCGCGCTGCTCCAGGAACGTCGAGATCCGTTCGGCCACATCGCCGTAGTCGTTGCCCTCGATTCCCCAGATGCTGGGATACCGTCCGGATGCATAATCCGCCGCGGCGATCAGACCGGTGGCGTCGTAGCCGGTGATTCGAATACCACCGCGGGTGAAGCGCTCGCCCTCCGGTAGGAAGGAGATGGCGCCCTGGCCGGGTGCCAGTCGCGCCGTGGGGTCATCGGGCGGGCCGCCATCGGCGCCCTCGCCGATCAGGATGACCGGAACGTCGAAGCGGCTCGAGTTCCCACCGTCCGTTTGCGCCAACCCGAGGTTCATCGCCGATGTCTCGTAGCCCAGACGGGCCGCCAGGTTGGCGGCCGCAGTCACGTGGGCCTCCCCGGGGGTGGCGGGAAGGACGATGCGGACGTTCACGAAGTCGATGACCTCGTCGCTGTTGCGATCCTCGAGCATGTAGCCCGTCACGAAGACGTCCCGGATGTCGCTCGGCGGGAGGATGGAATCGGCCGCTTCCTGCACGGCCGCGTCTTGCGCAGACGCGCCCCAAGGGGCAGCGAGCGAGAGGGCGAACACGAGCCAACCCCGAGCCCGCCGGCTCTGCTTGGGTCGGCATACGATGGCGTCGTTACGGTCGTCGGGTCGTCTCATCGTCGGCGCAACTCATCCTCGTCCACCTCATCCATTTCCAGCTCATCCATCTCCATAGCCGCCCACAGGGCCATCGCCCCACCGCGATCGTCGGGACCGAAGATCGCGGTCCGATCGAGGTAATACTGCTTCGTCTCCCCCGCTCCCGTCGAGGTGGAGGCGTCGACCACGGTGCCGTCCTCCGCGATATGCGTGGCGATGCCAGTCCAGGCTCGGTCGATCACCGACCGGTAGGTGTCGTCGAGCCAGCCGAGTCGCACGCCGCGCGCCAGGGCCACGAGCGTCATGGACGTCACGGTCACCTCCCGATAGCTGCCCGGTTCGTCGACGACCTGTTGCCACATGCCATCCGGGGCCTGATGAGCCACGAGGGCGCGGGCATGACTACGGTAGATGTCGAGAACACGGGGCCGCCCGGCCCAATCGTCGGGAAGAAACATGAGCGCTTCCGTCAGGCCGAGTATCGCGAATCCGTTTCCGCGGCCCCACGGGTGGGGACCTCTCGCGGAGTGGACGAACAGCCCGTCCGGCCGCTGGAGGGTCTCGGTGTAGGACAGCAGGAGGCGCGCGACGGTGTTTCCGTAGCGAGCGTCTCCGGTGAGCGCTCCGATACGCGACAGCAGGCTGCTGGCCATGAACATGTCGTCGGTCCAACCGGTCGGGGACCGGAGGATCGCGTCGGGCGACTGGGCGAACATGAACTCCGCGCCGGAGACGGCGATATTCAGGGCCTCTTCGCTCCGTCCGGGCCCGGAGAAATCCACGAATGCGAAGAGACCGGCAAGGTTGGTGAGTCGGTATGGCTCGCTCACGGTCGCTGTCTCTCCGGAAAGAAACGGCGCCATCTGCCCTCGCACACTCTCGACGAGGCCGTCATCGCCGAGTCGAGCCGCCAATCGCAGGGTGTTGGACCACGTCACCGCGGGGATGTAGCTCACACTGGGCGATGACGGATACCGCTCCGCCAGGACCCGCGCGATCTCGACCGGTGTGCGGCCGGCTCGGGCGCGCAGCGCTTCGTGTAGCGGCGAAGGGCCGAGCGACGTTGCCGCCTCGAGCAGGGACTGTAGCATGCGGGGCGCATCGGCGACGCTCGTCGACGCACGGACCGCCGGCACCGGAGCCAGTCCGGAGGGTGTTCCCGCCCACATTTCAGCCGCGAGCGTACCCCGGGGCGGTCGTGGGCCGTCCAGATGAATCGTGCCGGCGCCCTGCGAGACCTCCCAGGAGAGGGTCTGGCCCGACCGAACCTCCAGGACCAGATCGGGAGCCTGAAACGCCACCCAACGCCATAAGTACCGTGACTCGGGCGACGTATCGTGGTTGTAGAACCCGTCCTCTGGGGGGAAGACCTGCGATCCTCCGGACGGACGACCTGGCGACCGACCGGCTGCCGGGGATTCGGTCGCACACCCCTGGGGGTTTGCGCACGGCACCGCGGTGATCGCCCACGTACGCTGGAGCGTGGCCGGGGCGTCCGTCTTGAACCACTGGAGCGCTTCGAGCACCGCCTGTGCGCTCTCGGCCGTACCGTCGAGCCCGCCCACGATCACGAGACGCCTCTCGGGATTCCGGAGGCCCCCGGCGCTCTCGAGGCTGAGGAGGCGTTCGTTGTTCCGCGTGAGACCGGCCGCGGCGACGATGGAGGGATTCCCTGGTAGAGCGGCCACAGCCCGGGCCGTGCTCAGAAGCGTGCTGCCCGAGCTTTGACCGGAGACCGACTGTGCACAAATGACGGTCACGGCGGCGACGATCTCGAGTCGTCCCAGGTTCATTGTCATCAAGGCCCCAGCGCGAGTTTGCCCGTCGGGTCATGTCTTGCCACCCGCCATCGACGTAGGCGGTGACGGGAGGACCCACGGTACTACTGGGCGGGCCAGCTTGCCAGGGAGGCGCGGAGCCCTGCAGAGGGGCGGCGTGGGCTTCGACTACCAGCCGAGCCCACGCCGCTGCCCAGTCTGGCGTCTACCCCGCGAGGTCGAGACGCAACTGCGCGACCATCTGTTGGGCCCTAGCATGCACCGCGCGGTCCACGGGGCTCATCCGCGGGCATGAGAAGACTCTTTCGAACGCTGCGAGCGCGGACTCGGGGCGACCCATGTCCATGTAGAGGATTCCGAGCTCGAAGTGATGGTCCGGAACTTCCGGCTGTAGTCTGGCAGCCGATGCCAGATAGGACTCCGCGGATTCCCACGACGCCTCGGAGAGGGCTTTCCCTCCGAGAACCTGGGTTGCCATGAAGCGCTTGAAGCCGCTCAAGCGCATCACGGCCGCGTGGAGCCTGCCCAGGACATGCTGAGCTCCGGCGTGATCCGGCGCGATGCTCAGGGTCAGGCGAGACTGTTCGTGGGCACGCTGCCCGAGGCCGACCTGAGTTCGGCCACCCTCCTCAGCCGCCCGGAGTCCCATGGCCGCCGCATACCAATAGCGCGGCTCGGGATCGTTCGGATTCTCGAAGACGAGGTGCCGGGCCAGTGCTTCGGCCATTCCAAAGTAGCACTTGCGATCATCTTTTTCGGGCCGTGAGCGCCCGATATGAACGGCCTGGATCGCTAGATCCAAGGTCTCTTCGTACCCGAGCGGGTACGGAGAATCGTCATCCAGTGACTCGCAGGGAATGGTGCGTGCGAGGCCATTCTGGGCCGGCGCGACATCCGCTTCCTGCGCCGCGAGTCCGTTCGCTCCACCGACCGCGAGGAGCAGAATGAGCATGTATGAAGATGTCATCCGAAAGTGGCGTGACATGAGATCCCTCCTTTTCAGAGTAGTGTGCTCCGTGTGAAGGAAGGATGGTGAAACCGGGGCTGGGCATCCCTACGCCAAGTGACGTACCGGGCACGTGTCGAGTACGTAGCCGGGTCGGATCGACACGGCCCCTGCCGTCCGGGGCGTCTACGTCATCCCCCGCCCAATGCTACGTCACGGGCTGCCCAGGCTACGTAGAACCGGGCTCCCGACTACGCAGCATGGCGTAGGGAGCGCGAGCGGCGAATTCGACATCGTGAGACCGATGGTAACGCACACCGATACCGGAGGCTCACATGTCTTGGATTTCAAGGATTTTTCGCGCGGCGAGCCCGCCTCGCGTGATCATTTTGGCAGGGGTGCTGGTCGCGACTGGTTTCGCGACCCTCAGGGCCCCGATACCGAATTTCGTTCCCGGCTTCGAGCCGCAGAACTGGCCGACCGCGGATGGGACCGGGGGCACACATTACTCGGTCCTTTCCGACATCTCGGCCGACAACGTGAAGTATCTCGAGGTCGCCTGGTCGTATCGGACCGGCGACGTACAGAAGCACCAGGATGGGCTCGCCGGGACCGCGTTCGAGTCCACGCCCGTCATGGTCGACGGCGTCGTCTACGTGGTGACTCCGTTCAGCCGAGCCATCGCCCTCGACGCCGAGACGGGGCGCGAGCTCTGGACCTTCGATCCCGAGATCGATCGAACGGACGAGCACCAAGGTATGGTGACGTCGCGCGGCCTGTCGGTCTGGACCGACGAGTCCCGCGCCCGCGGCGAGGAGTGTGCCGCTCGGGTCTTCCTGGCCGCCTACGATGCACGCCTCTTCTCGCTGGACGCCACTACGGGTGTGCCCTGCTCGGACTTCGCCAACGGCTGGGGTATCGATCTCGGCGTCGGCGTCGCCAACATCGAGGGCCGCCGGACCCAGCTCAAGCACACCGCACCCCCCACGGTCATCGGCGACCTGGTGGTTCTCGGGTCCACGATCTTCGACGGCAACTACGCGGACGCGCCGTCCGGGGTCGTTCGGGGTTTCGACGCGCGTACCGGTGCGCCGCGCTGGGCTTGGGAGCCGCTCGTCGGAGTGGGGGACACGCTCGCGAACGGTGAGCCCGTGAAAGTCGGGGCCGCCAACACGTGGGCGACCATCACGGCGGATGCCGAGCGCGATCTCCTGTTCGTTCCGACCGGCAGTGCCAGCCCGGACCACTACGGCGGGCTGAGGCCCGGTGACAACCGGTACGCGAACTCCCTGGTCGCGCTGCGGGGATCGACCGGTGAGGTCGTTTGGCACTTCCAGATGGTGCACCACGACCTGTGGGATTACGACCTACCGAGCCCTCCTGCTCTGATCACACTGGAACGTGATGGCGAGGACATCCCGGCCGTGGTCCAGACGACCAAGATGGGGTACGTCTTCGTCTTCCATCGTGAGACGGGAGTGCCGCTCTTCCCCATCGAGGAGATGCCGGTGCCCCCATCGGACGTGCCGGGGGAGGTCATCTCGCCCACGCAGCCCGTCCCGACACTACCACGTTCGCTGGCTCCCCACGGGTTGAAGCCCGAGGACGCCTGGGGCCTCACACCGTGGGACCGGGCTGCGTGCCGAGCCAAAATCGAGGGTCACCGTTCGGACGGCATGTACGCGCCGCCGAGCATCCGTGGCACGATCGCCAATCCGGGCTTCATCGGCGGGATGGAGTGGGGTGGGGTCGGTTTCGATCCGACCACGGGCCTCCTGATCACGAACACGAACCGCCTCGCGATGGTCGCCACGCTGATTCCGCGCGAGGTCGCGGATGCGAGTCCCCCTCCGGGCGAAGACGCGAAGTTCTCCATCGCGGCTCAGGAGGGCACACCGTACGCCGCGAAGCGCGAGCCACTTCTGTCGCCCCTGGGGATTCCCTGCACGCCGCCGCCTTGGGGAGTACTCCATGCCGTCGATATGAATTCGGGTGAGGTCGCCTGGGAAGTTCCGCTGGGGACCATAACCGACATCACCACGGTGCCGTCTCCCGGCGCTTGGGGATCTCCGAACCTCGGCGGACCTCTGGTCACGGGCGGTCTGATCTTTATCGGCGCCACGATGGATAAGCGTTTCCGGGCCTTCGACCTGACGACCGGAGAGGTCGTGTGGAAGGCCAAGCTCCCTGCGTCGGCCCAGTCGTCCCCGATGACGTACCGGGCTCGGCCAGGTGGGCGCCAGTTCGTGGTGATCAACGTCGGAGGGCACGACGGCACGAAGTCGAGTTTGGGCGACCATGTGATCGCGTACGCCTTGCCGACCACGCTGGCGCCCGAGGCGGTCCGATGACCGGCCGGGCGTTGGTCACCGGTGCCACGGGGATGCTCGGCTGGCACATCGCCGAACGTCTTCGGGAAGACGGCTGGTGCGTGAGGGGCTTGGTGAGGTCTCGCGAACGGGGCGCCTGGCTCGAGGGGATGGGCGTCGAACTCGTCCACGGGTCTCTGGAAAACGCCGACTCGCTGACGGCGGCTGCCGACTCGTGCGATGTCGTCTTCCACGCCGCTGCCGCCATCGGCGCCGGGGGTGATTGGGAGGAATACCGGCGGGGCAACGTGGAGGGGACCGGAAACGTCATCGACGCGGCGTCCCGTGCCGGTGCCCGGCTCGTGCACGTGAGCAGCACCTCTGTCTACGGTGCCGCTCGGTATCACGACGAACCCACGGACGAACTCGTGCCGCTTCCCGAGCTGCCCGCTTACGACGTGTACGGGCGTTCCAAGCAGGACGCGGAGGCGGTCGTTCTCAACGCTCATCGAAGGGGACACGCCTGGGCGTCCATCGTTCGCCCGCCCGTCATGTACGGCCGTGGGGACCGCCAGTTCGCGCCACGGATGGCCCCGGTGCTCGAGCGCGGTCTCTTCCCCCGGATCAAGGGCGGGCGCACCACGCTCGCTCTGGTCCACGCACGGCACGTGGCAGAGGGGGCGATACTCGCGGCGGGGTCGGAAGTCGCCGGGGGGAGGGTGTTCCTCCTGACGAACGACTTCCCCGTCACTGTCACAGACCTGATCCGCTGCGCGGAGGCGGGTCTGGGCAGGCGAATCCATGCGCCGGCGGTGCCCATGCCCATCGGGCGCGCCGGCTTCGCGGCCCTCGAGGGAATTCTGAAGATCATCGGTCGGGGCGATTTGGCCCGTCACGCCGTTGGCACCCTCAACATGCTCACGAAGGACAATCCGTTCACCTCCGACCGGGCTCGAAGTGAGCTCGGCTGGTCCCCCTCGATCGTGCCGGACGTCGGCCTCACCGAGGCGTTCCGCTTCTGGAAGTCCGCGCGCTCGTCCTCACACCCTGTGGAGGTATGATCATGAATACGACGTGGATCGAGATCGGTGGATTCGTGATCGAGAGCCCCGTCACGGCGGGCACGAATCTCGTTCTCGCTGTGCAGTGCTTCCTCTATTTTCGCCGACTCAGGACCGGGCTCGGGGCTCGTCGCAGGCTCTGGAGTGGCTTCTTCCTGATGATGGCGATCGCGACCCTGGCGGGCGTCTTCAAACACGGCTTCAAGCACGAGTTGCCGGAGACGAGTCTGTTTCTGGTGCTCTGGGCCTCCAACGCCGCCAGCGGAGTCTCCACTTACTTCGCGCAGCGTGCGACCCTGGTCGCTCATGCGCCCGAGCACGCTGAGCGCTTGCTCGATCGGCTGATCCATGCTCAGCTCTTTCTGTTTCTGACCGCGAACGTAGCTCTGGGTCCTGAGATGCTTCTCCTGGTCGCGAACACGGCTCTGGGGCTCTTGCCGGTGATCGGTGTGGAGGCGAGGGCGTCTTACCGAGGTTACCCCGGCGCCGGTTGGATCGCCGGTGGCCTCTCACTCTCCATGTTGACGGCTGCCGTATACGTCGCTGGGCTCTCCGTCGGGCCCTGGCTCAACCACATCGACATCGCTCACCTGCTGATGGGCGTGAGCTTCTGGCTGATGGTGCGCGGTGGTCGTCCTCACCTCGTCGCCACGCGCGAGCGCCTGGTCACCTGGCCGCTCATCCGCCGGATGGCCGATGTGGCGACCACCCCTGTCCGGGGAGGTTCCTGATGGACGCCGGCGTACTGATCGGAGCGGCCGCGACCGTCGCACTCGGTGGGATTTTTCCGTGGATCAACGGAGAGGTCGTCGTCGCGGGAGCCGCACTGCTGACGCCGCAGAGCGGCCTTCCGGTGCTGGTGTTGGCGTGCGCCGCCGCCCAGATGTCGGCGAAGGCCGTCCTCTACGCGGTGACCCGTTGGGTGCCGGAGCGGCTGCCCGCTCGGGCGCGCCAGTTCGCTACCAGGGTCGAGGCATTTCGTGAGCGTCGGGGACTCCTCGTCCTTGCGGTCTTCTCGGGCTCCGCCGCGGCCATCCCACCCTTCTACCTGGTCACGTTGGCCTGCGGCATGCTTCGCGTGCCCTTCGCGCTGTTTGCCATCGCAGGACTCGCCGGGACGATCTCGCGCTACGGTGCCCTCGCCTGGTTCGCCGCGGCGATCGCCGCGGGTTGAGGGTCGAGGGCTGAGGGTCGGGGGTCCAGGGTCGAGGGCTGCAGGACCTGAAGAAGGGCGGCGTGGGCCTCGGCTCTAGGCCGGGCCCACGCCGCCCAGTGGTCGGACGGACGGATTCGTCGCCTAGCCGACGATCCAGCCCACGAGAACCGTCAGGCGAGGGCCGCCTTGGGCGATACTCACTGCCAGGTTCACCGGAATGTACATGTCCCCGAACGGGGCCGTGGCTCCGATCGCGAGGATCATGGACGTCGTGGTGTCTTGAGTGTCCTTGCTGTAACTGAGGTTCGGGCCGACCCCGAACTCGACCCCGTTGGCGAGCCGGTATCCCGAGAGCCAGCCGAGCGAGACGTTGAATTCGTCTTGCTCTACGCCGCCGACCAGGAGCACCCACTCCATGAGGACCTGATTTCCGCTGTTCTGGGAGATGAGCTGCGTTTCCCACTGCCAGCCGAATTGGCTCATTATCGGCTCGAGATCCATCTGATCCCGGGCTTCGGCCACACCACCAGTGAAGACCGTGAATCCGAATCGGGGCACCCGATCCCATGGCCAGCGCCGCGAGCACTGAAGCGAATATTAGGCGTGACATCGTTTTTCTCCTGCCGAAGTGTCTGAGTGACCGACTGAGCAGGAACGATGCGCCTTTTGGTCGTACGTCTCCTTACGTCGAAGTACGTAGACGGCGGTCGTTGATTACGTAGGTGGGAAAGCGGGCGGCCTAGAACATTTCCGACGGATCGGGCTCGTGCCCGCCCTCGGTGTCGTAGCGGTTCGGGATGAAATCCCCCGTGATCATATCCCGGTAGGAGAGGCCGGGGCCTACCATGGGATAGACGTGGGCTTGAGGGTCGATGATGACCTCCAGGAAGGCGGGGCCGTCGAAGCTCAGGAATTCCTCGAGAACCGCGGGCACGTCCTTTTTGTGCTCGAGGCGCTTGGCATACTCGAAGCCGTCGGCCTGGGCCGACTTCACGAAGTTCTTCTTCCTGAGTGACTTGTCGCTCGCCGAGAGCCGGCCCTTGAAGAAGAGCCGCTGCCACTGCATGACCATCCCGTCACCGAAGTTGTTCAGCACGATGATCTTGATCGGCAGGTCGTAGGTGGTGACGGTCTCGAACTCACCGAGGTTCATGCGGATGCTCGCATCGCCGTCCACGTCGATGACCAGCTTGTCCGGGCGAGCGAATTGCGCGCCGATGGCCGCCGGCAACCCGAATCCCATGGTGCCCATGCTCCCGGAGGTGAGCCAGAGGCGCGGCTCCCGGAAGTCGCAATACTGGGCCGCCCACATCTGGTGCTGGCCGACGCCCGTGGAGATGATCGCCTCGCCCTGAGTGATGCGGTTCATCGTCTCCATGACGTAATTGGGCTGGATGAGTTCGCTCTCCCGGTCGTAGTTCAGGGCGTACGTGGTCTTGAGCTCCTCGACTTCGGAGTGCCAAGTCGAATAGTCCGCGCTGAACTCGGTCCGGCGCCCGTACTCGATCAGGGCCTCCAGGGCGTCGGGGAGAATGCCCACGTAGTGCCAGTCGGCGTGCTTGACCTTGTGGATCTCCGCCGGGTCGATGTCGAAGTGAAGCACGCGGCGCGCCTTGGCCGCGAATTTCGGCGGATCTCCCGCGACGCGGTCATCGAAGCGCGCGCCGACGGCGATGAGCAGGTCACAGTCGTCGACCGCGTAATTCGCCTGTGCGGTACCGTGCATGCCCAACATGTGAAGGCACAACGGATCCATGGTATCGAGGCCACCCAGTCCCATGAGCGTGGTGACGCCGGGAATGCCGAACGTGCCCGCCAACTCCCTCAGTTCCTCGGCGGCGTTGCCGTTGATCACCCCTCCGCCGGCGTAGATCAGAGGGCGTTCGCTCTCCGCCAGCAAGGAGAAGAACTCCGCGCATTCCGTCTCGCCCAGCGTGTTGGACTCCACGGCTTCTAGCCGGCGGCGATAACCGGGGATCGGTAGAACTCCCTCGCCCTCGAACGGCCCCTCCCAATTCTGCACGTCCTTGGGGATGTCCACCACGACCGGCCCGGGCCTACCGGTCCGGGCGATCTCGAATGCGGTGCGGATGGTGGACTCGAGATTCTGGGGGTCCGTGACCAGGAAGACGTGCTTCGCCACCGACCCCATGATGGCGGTTACGGGCGCTTCCTGGAACGCGTCTGTGCCCATGGCCGCTCTCGGAACCTGCCCACAGATGACAACGATCGGCACGGAGTCGGCCATGCAGTCCCGCACGGGCGTCACGCAGTTGGTGGCCCCCGGGCCGGAGGTGACGATGGCCACGCCGACCTCTCCGCTCGCGCGGGCGTAGCCCGCCGCCATGAAGCCGGCGCCCTGTTCGTTGGCAGGGACGATGAGCGGTATCGGCTCCTTCCCGTCCTCCGCGTGCGCCTCGTTGTACCGGAACACGGCGTCGTAAGTCGGCAGGATCGCTCCCCCGCTGTAGCCGAAGATCGTGCGCACGCCCTCGTCCGCGATCACCTGCATGATGATCTCGGCGCCGCTCATGATCTTGCCCGTCAGGGCGTGTGCCGGCCTCGCTTTAGTTTTCACGTCCATCTTTGAAGCTCGAGATTCGTGAGTTCTACTGGTCACCTCAGGAAGGTGGATGAAGAGGCGTGTATTGCAAGAGGGGCCGTTCGCGGCGAAAGTTGCCTTACCCTCGAAACGCCCTTCGACCCGGTGTCTTCAGATGCGGCACATCATATCAGTATTGTTACAGAACGAAGCGGGCGCGCTTTCCCGCGTGACCAACCTGTTCTCGACGAGGGGCTTCAACATCGAGAGCCTCAACGTGGCGCCCACCGATGACGAGACCCTGTCACGGCTCACCGTCGTCTCCTCGGGCTCGGACGCCGTGCTCGATCAGATCTCCAAGCATCTTGGCAAGCTGGTGGACGTGGTCGCCATCGTGGACATGACCGGTACGGATCACATCGAACGGGAGCTGGCTCTCTTCAAGCTGCGACTCCCGAAGGGCGGACCGGAAGAAGAGCAGCTCGCGGCTGTCGTCGAGGCGTTCGGCGGTCGGGTTCTGGATGACTCCGGTGGGCACTTCACCGTCGAGTTGACCAGCGGAGGGTCGGAAATCGACCGGTTTCTGGAACAGGTGGCCGATCTCGCCGAAATGGAGACTCTCGCCCGAAGCGGAGCCATGGCGGTAACCAAGGGCGCTCCAATTTCCACGACGGGTTGAGAGCTTGGCCGAATCTCTCCCTTGAAACGGAGAGGAGTCTGGCTCAAAGAGATCGGTATACGTATATTCCCGATCAACATACGTATACGTATAGGCGCCAATGAAACAGAAACTCACGATCACCGTGGATGGTGAGCTCGTCCCCCGGGCCAAACGATATGCCCGATCGCGTGGCGTTTCGCTCTCGTCGCTCATCGAGACGGAGCTACGCGAGTTGGTCTCGGGAGAGGCCCCGTCGTTTGCGTCACGCTGGCGAGGTGAGTTCGAGCCCGCCGAGCGTGCAGACCCCAGATACGAGGCACTTGCCAAGAAGTACCTGTGATCCTCATCGACACGGATGTACTCATCGACCTGGCACTGGATCGGGATCCGCATGCCGGTCCGGCCTCGGAGTTGTTCGACTACCTCGAGATCCGTCGTCGCCGCGCGTTTGTAGCGTGGCATTCGTTGTCCAACTTCTACTACCTGGTAGCGCCAACTCGTGGAAAGCGAAGCACCCGGGAGTTCCTCGTCGATTTGACACGCTTCGTGACGGTGGCACCGTCCGATACGGACGCGCTACATTTCGCGGCGCAGTTGCCTTTGAACGACTTCGAGGATGCGCTCCAAGTGGCCGCAGCGAGGGCGTGTGGTGCTTCCTTCATCGCGACGCGGAACACGAGTGACTATGGTCACTCTCCGATTCCGGCGCTGTCGCCGAAGGCTGTGCTCGAAGAGCTGAAGGGCTAGACCGACTCCGACGCGCCCTCGCTATCGGCGGAGACCCCACCGCCCACGAGTCCCTCGACCGTCACCGCCGCCGCGACGTGTCCCGTGACGTTCGTCGCGGTCCGAAACATGTCCGGAATCCGATCGATTCCGAGGAGGAGCCCCAGGCCAGCCAACGGTACTCCCGCGGCTTCGAGGATCGGGGCCAGCGTCACGACGCTGGCCGAGGGCACCGGAGCCACCGACATGGCGACGACGAAGCCCACGAATCCGGCACTCACCAGGGTCGGCAACGGGAGCGGCACGCCGTAAACGCTCGCGAGAAATACGAGCGCTCCAGCCTGAAAGAGAGCACTCCCAGCCCGATTCACGGCCGCTCCCAACGACAGAACGAGCGAAGATACGGTTGGCGACACCCCTAGTGCCTCGCTGTCCTCGAGCATGACTGGGAGGGAGGCCACGGAGCTGGTCGTCGAGAACCCGATCACGTAACTGCCGGTCACGCCCCGAACGAACTCCTTTACGCCCTTCTTTCCCAGGAGTCGCACGACCGGTAGGTAGACGAGCAGAATGAACGCGAACAGCCCGACGATCACGGTCCCCACGAACACGGCCAGGCCGGTGAGCAGTCCGAGCCCCATGCGGGCGACCGCCGGTGCGGCGAGTCCGAACACACCGGCGGGCGCGGTCCACAGGATCCAGTGGACGAGTTGGACGAATACCGCGCTGAAGTCCTCCGCGAGGGCGATCAGCCGGTGGCGACGCGCCTCCTCCAGGGCGCCCGCTGCTGCCGCCATGAAGAGCGTGAATACGATCAATGGGAGCAGCGCCCCCTCCGCCGCGGCGGCGAACGGGTTCGCGGGGATCAGGCGCAACACCAGGTCCAGGAGCCCGGGGAGCTCCTGGACGTCCTGCGTGGTGGTCGGTACCTCCACCGCGACGGGCCAGATGGCCATCGCGACGGTCATGAACCCCAGTCCGATGACGATGGCGGGGACGGTCGTTCCCCAGAAGAATCCGAACGCGGACCCCCCGAGCCTTCCGACTGCCCTTGGACTCCCGAGGCGGGCAACGCCGACGAAGATGGTCGTCACCACGAGCGGGATGACCACCATTCGAATCGCGTTGATGAACAGGGTGCCCAGGGGCGCCACGCCGTCCGCCAGACGGTCGACCGGACCGATATCGGTAGCGCTGGCAAGGAGTCCGAGCGCGAGGCCCAGGATCAGCCCCAGGGCGGTGGCTCGGTGATTCATGCGCCTCGCACTCCGACGCCCTCGTCGTCCAGTCTCCCGAGGATCTGTTCGAGATCTTCATCGTCGGGGCTCCACTCGTACCGCTCCCAGTCGACGCGTCCGCCCTCGGTGAGGCGCACGCCCTCGTCCTCGAGGAGCGCGCGTTGAATCTGCGCCGTATGGTGGATCGGCGACGTGGAGATCCGGCCGGAGCTGCTGATGACCCTCCACCAGGGGACGTCGAGGTCTTCCGGGAGGGCGGAAAGGGCCCCACCCACCGCGCGCGGCGCCCGGGCGCGTCCAAGGATGGCGGCCACCGTCCCGTAGGATGTAACGGAGCCCGAAGGAATCGCCGAAACCACGGCGTACACGGACCGGGCGAAGGGCGTCATGGGTGTGAAGGCTGCACGCGCGTCACTTCCTGGATAAGTTGACCGACACGAGAGCGGCAGTCGCGGCCAAGCGCAACCCCTCCCGCGGGGTACCCTTCGATCGCATCAGACGGTGGTAAGCACGGTTTGAGAATCATCAGCCTCATCCTGACTCTGATCCTCCTGTTCGGGATCACATACGTAGCGATGTCGGCCAGCCCTCCCGCGTTTCCGGGAGCCGAGGTGGCCGTGCTCATCGGCTTCATCCTCCTGATCGCCAACGTCACGGGAAGCCTGGCTGCCTCGGCGGGGCTGCCACGCCTCACCGGGTACCTCATCGTGGGGATTCTCGCGGGGCCGTCCGTCTCCGGCTTGATTTCCGGCGAGGCGGTCGAGGATCTGGCCCTGATCGACAGCTTCGCGCTCGCGCTGATCGCCCTCATGGCGGGCGGGGAGTTGAAGCTCTCCCAGCTCAGGCCCCACGCGCGAAACATTTTCTATGTCACGCTGGCCGTGACCGGCGTGGTTTGGGCCGGACTGACCGTGCTCATTCTGCTGATCAGTCCCCTGGTGCCGTTCCTGTGGGCGCTCCCGTTTCAGGGGACCCTGGCCGTGGCGCTGATCCTCGGGATATGGGCCGCGAACTCGTCACCCGATCTCACGGTCGCGGTCATAGAGGAGACGCACGCGTCGGGTCCCCTCGCCGATGTCGTTCTGGGCGTCACCATCGTGAAGGACGTGGTCGTGATCGTGCTGTTCACCCTCACCATGGCGCTCGTCACGCCGCTCTTGAACCCTGGCGAGCAGTTGAACAGCCACGCGTTTGTCGAGTTGGCGCGGGAGGTCGGCGGGGCGCTCGTGCTGGGGGCGGGGCTCGGGTGGGTGTTCTCGATCTATCTCGGGAATGATCAGGATCGCTTACGGTCGCCCATCGCGACCTTCCTCTTCGCGTATCTGATGGTGGTGCTCGCCGAGCGCCTCCACGTAGAGTTGCTACTCACGGGTGTGGCGGCGGGTTTTGTCATCGAGAACCTGTCGCCCGCGGGCGATCGCATGATCCGGGGCATCCAGTCTGTCTCGGTGGTGATCTTCGCGTTCTTCTTCGCTGTGGCGGGTGCACGACTCGAGCTGGGCGCGATCCGAGAGTTCTGGCTGGCGGCCCTCGTCATCTTCTCGGGCCGGGCGTGGCTCACCTATCGGGGTGCGCGTCTGGGGCTGGAGCGCGCGGGCGCGGGCGCCGACCTTCGGGCGAAGACCTGGCAGGGTCTGATCTCTCAGGGCGGGGTCACTCTGGGCTTGGTGCTCCTGATCGAAGAGAGGTTTCCGGCGGTGGGCTCGGACGTCGTGACGCTCGGGATGGCGATCATCATCGGCAGCATCCTCGGGGGGCCCATACTGCTGAAGCACGCGATCACCGCACCGGTGGTTCCGGAGCCGGAGGTGGATCCAGAGCCAGGAGTGGGGCCGGAGTTGGAGTTGGAGCCAGCTCTGGGGCTGGACACCAGGGTGCAGCCGGAGCCGCATCGGGAAGGGGCGCCGGAGCTGGATCGGGGAGGGAGGCCGGATCCGGGAGGGAGGCCGGAGCCCGGTCAGGGAGGAAGGCCGGAGCTGGATCAGGGAGGGAGGCAGGAGCCGGACCGGGGTGGGACGCCGGAATCGGAGGGCAGACAGGATCCGCCATCGGCACCTCCGCGGCCGGGGCCGGACGATTGGGCGGGGGACGCCTGAGCCATGCCGCACATACACCGATCATTGCTCGGCCAAGGCCACGACCCGACGAATGGGCCCCCGAATGCCGGTGCTCCGTTGGACCGCGATCCCCAATCCAAACGCCTGTGGATCGTCCTGGTCCTGACGGCGGGGTTCATGGTGGCCGAGGTGATCGGTGGTGTTCTGGCGAACTCACTGGCGCTTCTCGCCGACTCGGGGCACATGCTCGCCGATGTGGGGGCGTTGGCCCTCTCCCTGATCGCGATGCGGCTGGCGCTCCGTCCACCCAGTCCGGAGCGGACGTTCGGATACGTTCGTATGGAGATTCTGGCGGCGCTGGTCAACGGGGCGACGCTCCTCTTTATCAGCGGGTGGATCGTCTGGGAGGCCTGGGGGCGGCTCATGGCCCCCCAGGAGGTCGATGGGCCCCTCATGATGTTGGTGGCGGGGGTGGGCCTGATCGTCAACTTGGTCGGGGCCGCGATGCTCCACACGCACGCCGACGAGAACCTCAACGTGCGGGGCGCCTACCTGCACGTCCTGGGCGATCTGCTGGGGTCCGTAGGCGCCATCACGGCGGGCGCGTTGATCCTGCTGACGGGTTGGATGCCCATCGACGCGATCGTCTCCGTCGTCATCGCCGCCCTGATCCTTCTCGGTGCCTGGCGTCTCGTGAAAGAGGCGACCGGCGTGCTTCTCGAGATGGTACCGGCACATGTGGACATGGAGGGCGTCCTCGAGGACCTGCAGTCGATCCCCAACCTGCACAACGTCCATGATCTACATGTGTGGACGCTCACGAGCGGTTTCGTGGCGCTCAGCGGCCACGGCGTCTTGGACGACCCGACCCGTCACCAGCGGGTGCTCGACGAGATCCGGGACAGGATGAGTCATCGCGGCATCGGGCACGTCACATTCCAGCTGGAGCCGGAGCGATTGCACCAGATCGCGGCTCCGGATCAATCGGGGGACGGGATCAGCTGAGGGTTTCCCACTTCACGCGAAACACGTCGCAGTCCTTGGAAAAGCCCTTCAGGCGGCGCGTGCCCACCGCTTCGAGGTCGACCAGGCTGTTCACCTCACTGGCGGTGGCCTCCGACAGATAGACCTCCCCGGCCGGGGCCAGGCCACAGAGTCTGGAGGCGAGATTCACCACTTCGCCGAGCACCGTGTAGTTGAGCCGGTTGGAGGATCCCATGTTACCAGCCACCGCTCTTCCGGAATTGATGCCCACGCCGACACCGAGAGGATCGACGCCCATCGCTCGGCGTTGTTCACCGAGTTCAGCGACCTCACTCTGGATGCGTATCGCCGCTCGCACGGCGCGGCCAGCGTCGTCACCCCGTGACACGGGGGCGCCGAAGATGGCCATGAGTTCGTCCCCCACGTACTTGTCGACCACACCACCCTCGGCCTCGACCGCCTCGCTCATCTTCTCCATGTAGGTGTTGATCAGGGTGATGACGGTCTGGGGCGGCAATCCCTCGGTAAGCGACGTGAAGCCACGGACGTCGGCGAAGAGGACAGCCACGTGTCGAGTCTCGCCGCCCAGCTCGATGCCGCCCTCGAGGAGCTCCTCGGCGACGTCCTTGGAGACGACTTTGTCCAGGACCCCGCGATACTGCTCTTTCAGACGCAGCCCCTCGGTCATCTCGTTGAAGGAGTCGGCCAGCCGGCCGAGTTCGTCATTGCTGGCCCGATCTACGGTGACCCGGTAGTCCCCCTCCGCCACACGCCCGGCGGCGCTCATCAGGGCGCGCACGGGACCGGCCAGTCCCTGGGAGACGAAGTGGCTGGCCAGCCCCGCGAGCAGCAGCGCGACGAGGCCTCCCACGGCCAGGGCCCCCGATATTCGTTCGAACGGGCGGATCACCGGGTCGAGGTCCACGGCGAGCACACGCCACTCGTCTTCAGGAGAATCGGCGTTGAGTGGATCGCTGAGGATGGCCCAACGCCGACCGCCGATGGTCGAGCGAACCAACTCCGTGGCGCCCGCCGAGGCCGCGAGCATCGCTCCCAGCGCGGCGGGCATGTCAGGACTCCGCGTGACACAAGTCCCGTCGGCGACCAGGCAGACCTCCCCCCCGGCGAAACGGCGGAGTTGGTCGGCGACCTCGTCTTCGACTCTGATGCCGAAGGCGGCCGTGCCGATGAAGCGGGTCCCCAGCTCCAGCGCCCTGATCTGGATCAGGTAAAGACGGTCGCTTACGAGCCGGAACGCGGTCAGTCCGTCGGCCCCGTCGATCACGACACCATCGATCATCGACTCGAGGGTGGCCAGGTCGCGCGCGCTCGACGTCTCCCCGTCGACGACCATGAGCACGGCGGCGCCGTCCGCGTCCGTGAAGAGCATCAGCGAAATTTCGCTGGCATCCACGAGCTCGAGTCCGTATCCGACTTCCTCGCGGAGCAGATCGGGGTCGCCGGCGTCCAGCGCGGCCTCGAGTGCGGCCACCGTACGCCTGGATCCCGTGATGGGATTCAGGACGTCGCTGAGCCGATCCTCCTGGAGGCTCACGATCTCGGCGAACGCGGCGCGGGACCGCTCGGTGGCCTGGGCCACGACCTCGACGACCTGCTGCTGGGTCTCGGAGCGCACGATCAATAGTGCGGTGCTCAACAACAGAGCCACGGTACCCAGAACGGCCGCCGCGACCTTGGCCCCAAAGCTTTCTCTCCAACGTACCCGCGGAGGCGCGGGTGGGCGGTTCATCGAAGCGTAACCTCGACCCTTGCGGTCTCACCGCTGGCCACGGTCACCGAGACGACCTGCTCGTCGAAGTCGGCGTGCCACGCCACCATCTCATATGTGCCCGGTGGTACGCCTCGAATCGTGAACGATCCGTCGTCGGCGACGGGGGAGTGGTAAGGGCTGTCGAGCACCAGAACGGCCGCCCTCATGAAGTCGTGTACCTCGCAATACACCTTCACAACTCCCGTTTCCTCGAAAATCACCGGCTTCGACTGCCCGGCCGGATAGCGCCCGAGGTCGAAGCGTTTCGCCTGCGAATACGAGAAGACGTTGTGGAAGAAGGGGTCCTCGTTCATGAAATCGACGGTCGTGCCCTGCGGCACCGCGAGTACGGCCGGAACGAACGCCGTGTCCTGTTGCGAGATGGTCACCGTGGAGGCGACCGGACCCGTGAGCGGCGGTCCGCCCCGCAAATAGACCACTGCGGAAAGCTCCTGTACCGCCCTCGCGGCCTGAGCGCCCCCCGCCGGGTACCGCTGAGCGCGCCGCCGCGGAGGCGCCCGCTGGACTTCAACGGTGCCCTGGACCACTCCGGCCGACGTGGACTGCATCGCCACGGCATGCGACGGAGCCCAAAGGGAAAGCACGAGGGTAGCGAGGGCGAGCGCAATCAATCGTCCTCCTTGGCGAAGCGCGGCTCGATGTCACCTGAACATAGGCTCCCGAGCGCGCCAATTCTAGAATGAGTCGTGCTTCGCTGGTATGTTTCGCTTGTGCGCTCTAGCGGCGGCGCGGGCTCGACCATCTCTACGGTTGTCCCGGACCCCGCAAGGAGAGCATGTTGGTGCCCCCTCGGGAGACTCGCAGCATGACAGGAGACATTCGTGTACGACGTTGATCGGCTCGTAGATCCGGCGACCGGCCTCTCCAGTGAGTTGCATTTCGAAATCGTGTTGGATTTCGTTTATCCCATCGCCCACCGGGGCGTGACCCTGACCCTGGTCTTGATTCGACTCGACGACGGGACCTGGACGGACGACCATCCGAAGCCCGATCAGGTCGTGACCGATCTGGGATCCACGCTCAGAGACGTGACCCGGAGCAGTGATATCATCGCCCGCTATGGTGAGGACTTGTTCGTCTGCCTGCTCCCCCTGTGTAACCTCCAGGGGGGATTGGTCTTCGCGGATCGCATGAACGATCTGCTCGAGGATTTCAAGAAGCGCACGGGGACCACCTTCAGTGCAGCCGTGGGCAGTCATCGGGGGGAGGGTGACGGGACCGCGCGGGACATGTTGAGGGCGCTCAAGAGCACTCTGGCGGAGGCGCAGTCCGAGGGTGGTGACCGCGTGGAGGTCCCCGCCGACGGCTGGAATGTGTGAGGCGGTCCGGGCGCATGACTTTCCTTCGCGCGGCGCTCATCGGCGTGATCGGCGGTGTGACCGGCATGAGCGCGATGGGGTCGCCGGCTTTGGCCGCGCAGACCCCGGACGACTCATTCGCTGCGACGTACGAGCGGCTGCGCCGTGGCCCCGAACATTCGAGGGAAGTCGCCACGGGCCGACTGGAGCTCACACGCACCAATCAGAACGGACTTCTCCACAGATATGTGGTGATCGTTCCCGACGACTACGATCCCTCGCGTCGGTATCCCGTCGCGTTCTACCTGCATGGCGGCGTGTCGAGGCCGGATCCGGGGCCGGGGGGCGGGTGGTGGCGGAACTACGACCATGTGCTCGGTCATGACCGCATCGCGGTGCTTCCGCTCTCGTGGAACGAATCGTACTGGTGGCAGGCCAGCCAGGTCGAGAATCTCCGAGGCATCCTCTCGGACGTGAAGCGCACGTACAACGTGGACGAAAACCGGGTGTACGCGTTCGGGTCGTCAGACGGCGGCACCGGCGTGTATTTTCTGGGCTTCCGGGATGTGACCCCTTGGGCGGCCTTCCTCCCCTTCATCGGCTATCCCGGCGTGCTGTTGAATACGCAAACCGGGGCCGACGGACAGATGCACCTGGCCAACATGACCAACAAGTCCCTCTTCATCGTGAATGGAGAGACCGATCGGCTGTATCCGGTCCGTATCATGGTGCCCATGCTCGAGGTCTTCCAACGCGCCGGAGTGGATTTCGTCTTCACTCCCAAGCCCGGGGGCCACAACACGAGGTGGTGGCCGGAGGAGGAGGAGAACATCGAGCGCTTCATCGAGGCGCATCCGCGGGATCCTCACCCGGAGCGGGTCCTTTGGGCCACGGAGTTGACCGATCGGTACAACCGGGCACACTGGGTGGTGATCGATGAGTTCGGCGCCATCTCAGGGGATGGCGGGCGGAGTGGCCTGGCGGCGCTGACCGCCGACGGACTCGCCGGCGTCGTACGGGCGGTCCGAGACGGCAACACCGTCACGGTCGACGCATATCATGTCCAGCGGTTCAGGGTGTTGATTTCGCCGGACGTGTTCGACATACGAAGTCCGATCCGCGTCGTCGCCAACGGCGAGGTGGCGTTCGAGGGCATGGTGCAGCCCAGCGCGGAGACGTTGCTGAAGTGGGCCGCGATCGATGAAGACCGCACGATGCTGTACGCGGCCGAGATCAGCGTCGAGTTGGAGCTGGCACAGTGAGCTTTCCGAGGCTCCGACTTCGCCGCTTCCGGAGGGGTGAGACCTGGCGCCGCGCCGTCCGCGAGACGGCTCTGTCTGTGGACGACCTGGTCTATCCGCTCTTCGTCGTGGGGGGGAAGGGCGCACGGAATCCGGTGGCCAGCATGCCCGGCGTTCATCAGCTGTCCGTCGATCTGATCGTGGAGGAGGCGCGGGAGGCCCATGCGTTGGGCATCCCGGCGGTCATCCTGTTCGGCGTGCCCGACGAGAGTGAGAAGAACGCTGCGGGCACGGCCGGATACGATCCTGACGGTCTCGTGCCGACCGCGATCAGCGCCATCAAGGAGGCCGTTCCCGATCTGTTGGTGTGGGCGGATGTGTGCCTGTGTGAGTACACGGATCACGGGCACTGTGGATTGCTCACCGAGGATGGCGAGGTGGATGGCGACGCGAGCCTTCCGCTCCTGGCGCGGGCTGCCCTCGTGTACGCCGAGGCCGGTGCCGATGCGGTCGCGCCCAGCGATATGATGGATGGCCGCGTGGGTGCGATCCGGACCTCCTTGGACGACGCGGGGCAGGGAAACGTGCCAATCGTGTCTTACGCCGCCAAGTATGCCTCCGCCTTCTACGGCCCCTTCCGCGACGTGGCCCACTCGGCGCCGGCGTTCGGCGACCGGAAGGGGTACCAAATGGATTCGGCCAACTCGGACGAGGCGCTGCGCGAAGTGGAGTTGGACATCGACGAGGGAGCGGACATGGTCATGGTCAAGCCTGCGGGGCCCTATCTCGATGTGATCTTCCGGGTGAAGGAGACGTTCGGCATGCCCACGGCTGCCTACCAGGTCTCGGGTGAGTACGCGCTGATGAAGGCGGCGGCCGACAAGGGCTGGGTGGACGAAGAGGGCGTCATGATGGAGAGCCTGACCGCCATCAAGAGGGCGGGGGCCGACCTCATTGTCACGTACTATGCGAAGGATGCGGCGCGCGTGCTCGGAGGGACGTCCTGAGCGTGACGGGGGAGGCAGCCCAGGGCGAGGCAGCCCAAAAGGATCCCTCGGCCCTGTCCGAAGCGTCCCCGTTCCTGGCCGCATGCCGGTGTGAGCCGGTCCCTCACACGCCGGTCTGGATCATGCGTCAAGCCGGACGTTATCTGCCGGAGTACCGGAAGATCAGAGCCGACGTCGACTTCCTCACGCTCACGAAGACGCCCGAGTTGGCGGTAGAGGTCACGCTTCAGCCGGTCCGTCGCTTCGGGATGGACGCGGCGATTCTCTTCAGCGATATCATGACCCCGGTGGAGGGGATGGGCGTCGAGCTGGACTTCGCGCCCGGGCCCGTCATCGAGACTCCCATCCGGAGCCTCGATCAGATCGACGCGCTTCGGGTCCCCGATCCGGAAGAGAGCGTGCCCTTCGTGCTGGAAACCGTTCGGTTGCTCAGCGAGGCGCTTCCCGCCTCCGCCCCTCTCATCGGTTTTGCGGGAGCCCCCTTCACCATCTTCTGCTATCTGGTGCAGGGGCGGGGCTCGAAGACCTTCTCCGAAGCCAAGACCTTTCTGTTCGCAGAGCCCGAGGCATCGCACCGGCTCCTGGAAAAGCTGGCCGACACGATGGTCCGGTATCTGGGGGCGCAGGCGGCCGCGGGTGCCGAGGCGTTGATGATTTTCGATTCGTGGGCGGGGCTGCTCGGGCCGGAGCAGTACCGGGAGTTCGCCTTCCCGGCCGTACGGCGCATGATCGAAGCGCTCCGTCCCCTGGATGTGCCGCTCATCTATTTTCCAAACCAGGGAGCGACGCTTCTGGAGACCGTACGGGAGTGCCGTGCCGACGTGGTTGGGATCGACTGGCGGCTGCCGCTCTCCGAAGCGCGCCGGATCCTGGGACCCGAGACAGCCGTGCAGGGCAACCTGGATCCCGCGGCCCTATTCGCGCCGCGTGAGGAGCTCGGGCGTCAGATCGATCGAGTGTTGGAGGAGGCGGGAGGGGCGCCTGGCCACATCTTCAATCTGGGCCATGGCATCGAGCGAACGACGGATCCCGACGCCGTCGCGTTCTTGGTCGATCGGGTCCGCCAACGCTAGCCCCCCCCTGCTTGGGCAGGGGAGGGATGAAGTGGGAACGTGGCTAGTCGGTGATCGGCCTCGCGTCCGCGTTGAAGATCAGCGGACGGTCCTCCCCGGTCACCTCGATCAGGCCCAGGGCTCCCTTGTCGGTGGCCCGGAAGATGGAGTGGTCCACCATGATGTACGTACCCGGAACCTCGACCCTGAACTCGGCGATTGCGGCGCCGCCCGCGGGAACGAGCGTGGTCTGCACGTTATGCGTGGGTGCCGACCCACCCTCCGCGTAGACGTTGTCGAAGATCTCGCCGATCACATGGAAGCTGGAGACGAGGTTGGGCCCACCGTTCCCCACGAAGAGTCGAATGGTCTCACCCGTGTTCGCGCTCAGTGCGCGCTCTCCCGTGAGCGACCCGACCGCGCCGTTGAAGACCACATAGGTCGCGTTCTCCGCGAGCGCTTTTTGGTAGCTGAAGGGCTGATGGCCCCGCTCGCCGGTGCTACCCTGCGTGTAGAACTCACCCTGCATCACGTAGTACTCGTGGTCCACCGGTTCGAGACCACCCTCGGGCTCGACCAGGATCAAGCCGTACATCCCGTTGGCCACGTGCATCCCGATGGGGGCCGTGGCGCAGTGGTAGACGTAGAGGCCGGGGTTCATGGCCGTGAAGCTGAATACGGATTCGTCGCCCGGCAGGGTGAAGGTCGCCTTGGCGCCGCCGCCCGGACCGGTCACGGCGTGCAGATCGATGTTGTGCGGAACGATGCTGCTCTCGTGATTCGTCAGGTGGAACTCCACCAGGTCACCCTCACGCACGCGAAGGAAGTTGCCCGGCACGTTCCCGCCGAAGGTCCAGAACGTGTAGTCCACTCCATCGGCGATCGGCTTGGTGGTCTCCAAGACCTCCAGATCGACGATCACCTTGGTGGCATGGTCCCGCGTGATCGGCGGGGGAAGGTTGGGTGGAGCCACGAGAACCGCCGCTTCTTCTCCGCGGATCTCCGGCGTCGTCCGAACCGGAATGATGGCGTCATTGCTTGGGGAAAAAAGGATCGCGCCCGCTGTGACGGCGATCAGGCCGACCGATACGGCGATCAGGCCTACGGAGGCGAGCGTCTTCTGTATACGTCCAGTATGGCTTGTCGTGCTCATGATCTATCTCTTTCAGTCTGTCCGTCCTGTTCCGACTTCCCACCTGGGAGGACGGGGGTGATACGGCCTCATCGGGTTCCTCGGCGATCAGGTGAGCGATCGTCAAGCCTTCGATGTGGCTCCTGGAATGATCCATCGCCGCGCTCCAACGCTGATGTGCGCTGCACGGGTTCTTACTGTCGCAGGGTCCGCCACCGAGGAGGCACATGCTGCTCTTCGGGGGCCGGTCCACCGCGTCGATGATCTGGGCTACCGAGAGCTCCTCCGGCGGCACCGCGAGGCGAAAGCCTCCGTTCCGTCCGGGCGAACTCACGACGATGCCCCGATCCGCTAGCGAGCCGAGCGTCTTGCCTATGTAGTTCCTCGGACCGTCGAGACCGGTCGCGATCGCCTCGGCCGACAAGACTCGGCCTGGGTCCTGGCGGGCCAGGAGCATCGTGGCGCGGAGCGCGTGTTCAGCCGTTCTCGAAAGCATCGGGTCCTCGGCCGTGTAAAAGTGATTAATGCATGTCTATATGATCGTTTATGGCAGGGATTTTCGCAGTCGGGAGAACCGGCGTAGGGGCTGTGGTCCGGTTAGACGGCGAGTGGGGGGAAGATCCCCACAATGGAACGGAACTCCACCTGAAACCTCTGGCTTACATGGGGTATGGAGTTGCCCGGAAGACGCCCACGACGGCGAATTATGGCGGCAGAGTGGCGATCGCTTGGTCGATCGATGAACTTTGGGGGCGAAATTGGCGACTTCTTCGAAAGACCTGGGCCTGACCCCAGCGGTTGAGGGGAGAGCCGATGGTGAGGGATCGCGCGATGAGGGTGAGAACGGAGGACGGATGCTGGATCATCGACTGAGAATCTATGACTCGATGGAGGGCCTACTCTCCAATGCGGACAATCCGACGCCGCTCGTCCGGATCAATCGAGTGGTCCCGTTCGAACATGCCCGCGTCTACGGGAAGCTCGAGTGGTACAACCCGTTTGGGGCCGTAAAGGATCGGGTCGCGGCGAACCTGATCGCCGACGCGGAGGAAAGGGGCATACTCAAGGCTGGCCAGAAATTGGTCGAGCCCACCTCCGGAAACACGGGGATGGGCCTGGCCATGATCTCGAACGTGAAGGGGTACTCGCTGACCACCCCCCTGTCTTCGGCCATCCCCCTCGAGAAGCGCATCATGCTTCGGTTCTTCGGGGCCGATGTTCTCGAGCTGGACGACGACTTGTGCCCCGCGCCGGGCGCGCCGGAGGGCGCCATCGCCAAGGCACACGAACTCGCCGACAGGCCCGATTTTCACATGCTCGACCAGTACAAGAACGAGGCGAACCCCGGGGCGCACTACAAGACCACGGGTCCGGAGATCTGGAAGCAGACCGAGGGGAGGGTCACGCACTTCGCCGCCGGCCTGGGCACGTGCGGTACGATCACGGGCACGGGCCGCTTTCTCAAGGAACAGAACCCCCAGGTCAAGGTGCTGGGCGTGCACCCGGCCGAGGGCCATGACATTCCCGGCGTGCGGAGCATTCGGCAGCTTCAGCAGACGGCCCTGTTCCGCCCCGACGAGTACGACGAGATGGTCGAAATCGCCGACGAAGAGGCCTGGGAACTGTGCCACCGCCTCAATCTCGAGGAGAGCATCATCGCCGGTCCGAGCTCGGCCATGGCCCTCGCCGGGGCCCTTCGCCTGGTGCCGGACGAGCCCGGCGTGATCGCGGTGGTGATCTTTCCCGACAACGCGTTCAAGTACGCTTCGTCCATGGCCAGGCACATCCCCGGGATGGACGCCGTCGGAGGGGCGAGTCCGCAGGAGCGCATGATGGACACCCTGATCGAGAACACGAGGGGCACGCCGGCGCTCACCATCGACCTCGAGGCCGCGCACGACATGATCGAGGCCGAGAGCCCCTTCCTCATAGACGTGCGCGAGTACGACGAATTCACGGGCGGCCACCTTCCCGCCGCGGTGAACATGCCCCTTGGGGAGATGAGCGATTACGCAGCCCATCTTCCCGAAGATCACGACGCTCCCGTTCTGGTCGTGTGTGAAACTGGAAACCGCTCGCTGACCGGCGCCCTCTTTCTGGCGTCCCTCGGTTACCGGGACGTCCGCAGCATCAACGAAGGGACCAAGGGCTGGAGGGAGAAGGGCTTCGACATCTCCGACGACTGAGACGAGAGGTAACCATGTTTTTTCGGCAGTATCTGGACAGAGACCCCGTCATCGCCACGTCCTACCTTTTCGGATGCCCTACCAAGGGAATCGGCGCCGTCGTCGATCCGATCGGAGACGTCGGGCGCTATCTGACAGAGGCAGAACAGGGGGACGTGCCGATCCGCTACGTGATCGACACGCATGTGCACGCGGATCATATCTCCATCGCGCGCGAACTCGCCGAGGCGGCCGGCGCCGAGTACGTGCTCTTCGCCGGTACGGAGGCGACCTATGGCTTCCGTGGTGTCGAGGAGGGCGAGGTTCTGGGTATGGGAAACACCGAGGTTGAGGTGCTCCATACGCCGGGACATACGCCGGAGCACATCTCTTTGCTCGTCACCGACCATGCCCGCGCCGACGAGCCCTGGCTGGTGATGACGGGCCACACGCTCATGGTGAGCGACATGGGTCGGACGGAGTTGGCGACTTCCGCCGAGGAAGGGGCGAGGGCGCTCTTCCAGAGCGCGGAGAAGCTACGGCGACTGCCCGACCACATCGGCGTGTATCCCGGGGCGTTTTCCGGGTCGGTGTGCGGTCGCGGGCTCAGTGGGAACCCGAGTTCGACCATCGGTTTCGAGCGCCGGCACAACCGGGCGTTCGCGCTCGAGAACGAGGAGCAGTTCATTCAGCTCATGCTCGAGGAGATCCCCCCGGTACCGCTCAACTCCGCCCGAATGCGGGCGACCAACCTCGGGCTCGATCCGGCGCGGGTTCCCTAGAACGCCCACCAGAGGCGAATCCCGGCGAACCTGCTGTCGGCGTCCACATCAACGCTCTGGATCTGCTCGTACGCCGAAAGAAGGATCCCGGCATTGCGGACAATGCGATATCCCAGGGATGCTTCGTAGCGGGTGACGTCGTTGTCCCAATCGACCGGTCCGGTCGGAGACGCGGCGCCGAGACCGTCATCCAGAGGGCGGAAGTCGATGTGCCCGAGGCGCCCCGCCACGAACACGCCGGGCAGCAGGTCCCACTGGACCTCGACCCCGTACAGTCGCTCCGTGGGCCGCTCGACGACGTTCGGCACAGCCCAACGATCGAGCATGGCCTCCGCGCGAAGCATGACGGGCCCTCGCGCGAAAGTGACGTCCACGGAAAACATCTCTTGGTCGAAATCCCGGTGGGTCGGGAGTTCGGCCCCCGCGGGCGCGCCCGGTAACGGCTGGATGGCTCCGGCCGTGAGCTCCTCCATCCACGGGCCTCGACTGTAGGAGAAGCCCACGTCGAAATACGGCGACGGTCGCATCCTCGCCGCGAACACCCACGAGGGATCTTCAAATCGCTCCCAGTCGAAGCCCCACGCCTCGGGTGCGCTCGATGGCGCACTGTTCATCGCCGCCACACGAAGATCGACCGGTCCGACCGCCCCGAAGACCATCGCTCCCCACTGATAGGGGACGTCCCACACGGGCGGCGCTCCGGGCTTTCGGAAGAACTCCGGCGCATGCTTCCAATCCAGGAGGATGTCGGCGTTTGCCGGTACCACTTCGCGGCTCATCAGCGTGCGATAGTCGTAGCTCAGCGGGGGACGAAGAAACGGATCCACCGTGGTCAGGTGCCGCAGGGGATACGATCCGAAGGGGCTGGTGAACCTGCCGGCCTGAACGCCAGCGCTCCCCTGCTGGTTCGCGACGCGCACGTAGGCCTGCTCCACACGAGCGACCGCACCACCGTCCGACGGCGCGTGCCCACGGTCGCTACGCCCCTCGATCAGCGAGTAGACGTGATCACCCAGGAAGACGTCCGCGAACACTCGCAGACGATACGCCTGTAGGGCGCCGCCGTCGCCTCTGAGTCCCATGCCTACGTGGCAGACCGCGCAGGATTCGCGGTCGGGCGGTAGCGGGGCTTCCCCGGCCTGGCGCGAGACGAGGCCCGCCCAGGACTCGCGGATGTGCAGGGTCTCCAGATCCAGTTGGCCCGACAGGCTGACTTGGAGGAATCCGGACTCCGAGAGGTATTCGATTCCGGCATCAGACAGGGTCGGCCACTCCCCGCCCTGGGCCGCCAGGGCCGACGGAAGCCAGAAGAGCGCCGCCAGAAGCCCCCGGTAGTGAGTCACTGCGGTCCGCCGAGCTCCAAAGCGACGCGCGCGGTGCCACCCTCGGGCACTACGACCCGCTCCTGCCGCGACCCCAGGTCGGGGTGATACGCCGCCAGCGTGTACTCTCCCGGAGGAATGCCCTCGATGCGGAAGGTGCCGTCCTGCGAGACGACGGCGTGGAACGAGTGGTCGCTCACGAGGACCACGGCCCTCATGTACTCGTGGATCTCGCAGTAGATCCTGACAATGCCCGGTTCGTCGAACGAGACTTCTCGCGACTCCCCCTCCGGGTAGCGACCCAGGTCGAAGCGGGGATCGGCGTAGGAGAAAATGTTGTGAACGTAGGGGTCCTGGTTGGGAAACCTCACGATGGTGCCGGTTCGGACGGCGAGGGCTCCGGGCGTGAACACGCCGTCCCGCTGAACGATGTCGCGAACGGCGCTCGCCGGTCCCTCGTCCGGAAGGTCGCCGAGGAGGTACACCACGGGCGGAACCGGGTGGACTCTGGCTGAGGTGGGCCCCGCACCCGGATACCGTGAGGCCCAGCGTCTTTGTGGGCCGAGGCGAAGCGACAGCTCGCCCTCGATGACCCCGGCCTCCTGCCCAGCAAGAGGGGGCGCGACCCCCGCGGCGGGAAGGAGCGTCACCGCACAGAGTGCACCCGCCAGCGTGCGCATAGCCAGGAGGCTGATTCCCCAGTGAGGTCTCCGGTCTGACATCACCCCTGGGGCTCGGAGGAAACGGCGACGGCCTCATGTTCCGGCAGCACCAGCCGGTCCATCAGAATCGTCGTCTGAAAAGTCAGAAAGACCTGACAATCCACCAAGATGTGCACCGGCCCTCTGATGGTGAGCAGGGTGGTCTCGCTCCCCAGCGAGCCGGAGAAGTGAGCTGAGTAGCCGGGGCATGAATTGACAAACGTGAGGTCCACCGCCGGATCGTAGCCGCGATTGATGGTGCCTGTAAAACTACCCGTCCCCCGTATCGCGTCCGAGAGATCTCCCAAGCTCAACGTTCCGTCGATGGAAAAGCTCCCCGAAATACTGTGGCCGCTCTGCTGGAAGACGACTGTGAGGTCGGCGGTGTAGGTGATTCCCTGGCTCTCGCTGTCTATGATGCCGGCGTAGGGGCCCAGCAGAGTTTCGAAGCCCACCGTTGGACCGATGCCACCGTTCGACGGTGGATCCGTGTCGTCGTTCGACCCTGGACCGGTGCCATCATCGCCGCAGCCAATGAGGAGAGCCACGACGAGAACGACCGGGCATCGTACCCATCGCGAGATCATCGAGTCGACCTTCAAAACTGAGCAACGGGCACGATTACCTCCGTACAGTCTGCCGGCGGGACTGGCGTCCATTCCACCGATACTCACACTACGACATTGGGGATCGCTTTTCAAAGCAGCCAGGGGGAACCGCTTGCCGCCCCACACGGCTTAGACACATCATGTTCCCCATGTCCGATGCCGTCGCCCGCCTCGACTCGGCCCCCAAAGCGCACCCGCGTCCGGCTATGCCTACTGGAAGCGGAAGACCAGCGGGAAGACCATCACCACCACCCACGCCCACACCGCATACACCGGCACATACGCCGTCTGCCACCGTTCCAGGGGCGCGAAGCCGACGCGCCGGGCGAGGAAGCGGGCATAGAGGACGGCTGACCAACCCAGGTTCACCACCAGGATGAGGTTCTCGCCCAGGGCGGCGACCCGATTGGGACTGAACCCGAACTCGGAAATCCGCGCCACGATGGCCCAAAGGGCCACGGCATCCACGAGGAGGGCACAGATCACCAGGGCAAGCTGCAGCCCGTCGAAGAAGCTGGGCTCGGCCTGCGGGTCCCTCGCCGAGATCGCATAGAGTAGCAGCCCCACCACCACGACGAGCAGTAGGTCGAAGCCGATGAGATTCTCGCGCTCCATGTCGATGCCACTCCCGGTCCACACCATGGTGCCCAGAAACGCCAGGAGCACGAGGGTGAAGAGCGGCGTGAAAAGCATCGTGAGCACCGGGGCCATGTTCTCGACGA
>JBDHFN010000036.1:0-27877 GCA_039590375.1 Gemmatimonadota bacterium | reverse complement strand
GGCGGTGTGGTGGTGGTCGACGTCAGAAAGAGCGACGTGCTCGAGTTCCACCCCGCCAGAAACTAACTCCCCTCCCTTTAGCTCGCCTCAGCTGTTGCGGAGGGGATGGCCCCCGGTGGGTAGACGCCCACCGGGGTTCGCTTTTATGGTTTCGGGCCGTTCCGTTCACAATGATCCACCTTGGGGATTGAGAAACGCTCGATGAAGCGACTGTCGTTCCGCACCGCGGGGGAGTCTCACGGGCGAGGCCTGGTGGCGATGCTGGAGGGCCTCCCGGCGGGCCTCTCTCTGGAAATGGCCCGGGATGTCGACCCCGACCTCCAACGTCGTCAGGGGGGATATGGGCGGGGCCGCCGCATGCAGATCGAGTCCGACTGCGCAGAAGTGATCTCGGGCGTCCGACTCGGCGAAACGATCGGATCCCCCGTGGCGCTGGTCATCTGGAACCGGGATTCCGAGAACTGGCAGGAGTCGATGTCACCGCTGCCGCCCGATCCGGACGGCAATCCCAAGGTGCTGCGGTCGCTCTACCTCCCTCGGCCGGGCCACGCCGACCTCGTGGGGCTGCTGAAGTACGACAGGCGCGACACCCGGGACATCCTCGAACGGGCCAGCGCCCGTGAGACCGCCGCGCGCGTCGCTTGCGGGGCGATCTGCAAGAAGCTGCTCTCGGATTTCGGGATCACGATCGGGAGCCACGTCACGTCGATCGGGGCGGTGGAGGCGGAGGTGCCCGACGAGTTGCCGGAGGATCTGAACGGGGCCGTCGACGCGTCACCGCTTCGCACGTTGGACGAGGCGGCCGCCTCGCTCATGGTCGCGGCCATCGACCAGGCCAAAGAAGACGGCGATACGTTGGGCGGCATCTTCGAAGTCGTCGTGCGAGGCCTTCCAGCCGGCCTCGGCAGCTACGTTTCGTACGACACCAAGCTGGATGGTCGCCTTGCGGGAGCCATGATGTCGATCCAGGCCATCAAGGGTGTGGAGATCGGCCTGGGGTTCGAGGGCGCGCGTCGTCCAGGGTCCAACGTTCACGACCCGATCGTGACCGATGAGGCGGCCGAGCGAGCGGGCCATATCGGCCGGTCCTCGAACCGGGCCGGTGGGCTCGAAGGGGGCGTGACCACCGGTGAGCCGCTGGTCGTGCGTGCAGCCATGAAACCGATCTCGACGCTGAGAAAACGCTTGCCCAGCGTCGACATGCGTGACGGATCGCCCGCGGACGCCGCCGTGGAGCGTAGCGACGTTTGCGCCGTGCCCGCGGCGGCGGTGGTCGGCGAGGCCATGGTCGCCCTCGTGGTGGCGGATGCGTTTCTCGAGAAGTTCGGTGGAGATGCCATGATCGAGGTCCGACGGAACTTCGAGTCGTACATCGCGTACCTCGGCGAGCGCGGATACGGTGAACGGTGACATGCCGGCCAGGATCTTGCTCGTTGGTTTCATGGCCAGTGGAAAATCGAGCGTTGGGAAGGAGTTGGCGTCGCGATTGGGATGGGACTTCCAGGATTTCGATACCGTGATTGAGGCGCGAGCGGGCAAGAGTGTTTCTCAGATCTTTTCGGAGGACGGCGAGGACGAGTTTCGCCGCCTCGAATCCGGCGTGGCCCGGGAGTTGCTGGCCCGGAGCGATACGGTGGTGGCTTCCGGCGGTGGCTGGCCGGCGCAGCCGGGATCCTGGGAAATGGTTGCGGAAGATACGATGAGCGTTTGGCTCCAGGTGTCGCCCACGGAGGCCATTCGCCGGGCATCGCAGGAGGGGGCCACGCGCCCTCTTCTCGATGGACGAGAGGTGATGGACCGGGCCACGGCACTTTTACTTGCCCGGGAAGCTTCGTACCGTCGGGCTCAGTACACGTTGGATTCAGAACGACACAGTCCTCTTGAGTTGGCAGGTGAGATCATGAAACTGATGACAAGACAAGGAACAGCGTGAAGCTGGTCATCGTCGAATCCCCTGCCAAAGCCAGAACCATCGGCCGGTATCTGGGCGCCGAGTACGAGGTGGCCGCTTCGGTCGGGCACGTTCGGGATCTGCCGAAGAAGGAGCTCGGGGTCGACGTCGAGCACGGTTTCGAGCCCAAGTACGAGACCATCCGCGGTAAGGGCAAGATCCTCAAGGAGATCAAGAGCAAGGCGAAGAAGGCCGACAGCATCATCCTCGCTACCGACCCCGATAGGGAGGGTGAGGCGATCGCCTATCACGTCGCCCACCACCTCGGCTTCGAGGACGACCGGAGCCGCTTCGAGCGCGTGACCTTCCGCGAAATCACGAAGGGTGCGGTAGAAGCCGCGCTCGAGTCGCCGGAGGCCCTGGACCTCAACAAGGTCGAAGCGCAACAGGCGCGCAGGATTCTGGATCGCTTGGTCGGATATCAGGTCAGTCCGTTCCTGTGGAAGCCGATCAGGCCCGGACTCTCGGCCGGGCGGGTACAGACCGTGGCACTCCGGCTGATCTGCGAGCGAGAGGACGAGATCCGGGCTTTCGAATCGGTCGAGTACTGGTCCATCACCGCCAAGCTGGAAAAGGAGGAGCATCCGTTCGAGGCCCGACTCCACAAGATCGACGGCAGGGCGTTTACGCTGGAAAATGAGGAGCAGGCGCGAGCCGTCGTGACGGCGGTTCAGAATGTCGACTTCACGGCAGCGGAAGTGAAGCGCCGGGAGCGGCGACGCAATCCGCTGCCACCCTTCACGACTTCGACGCTTCAACAGGCGGCGTCCAAACGGCTGCGTTTCTCTGCCCGGCGAACGATGTCCACGGCCCAGAGGCTCTACGAGGGGATCGAGCTCGGTGGCCGCGGAGCCGTCGGGCTCATTACGTATATGCGAACCGACTCCACTCGGGTTTCGCCGAGTGCGGTAGGGGCCGCGCGGGATTGGGTCAAAGACGAGTTCGGTGAGGACTATGTCTCTCCTGCACCACGGCTCTGGGGCGGGAAGCAACAGAAGGCGGCGCAGGACGCCCACGAGGCGATTCGGCCCGCCGACCCGACCCTTCATCCCGATGATGTACGTCCGTTCCTCGAGGACGACACAGCGCGGCTCTACGAGTTGATCTGGCTTCGCTTCGTGGCCGGCCAGATGTCGCCGGCGCTCTATGACACGACCACGATCGACTTTGATCTGAAGAGCGGTGATCGCGAATATCAGTTCCGCTCCACGGGGTCCATATTGAAGTTTCAAGGCTTCACCAAGCTCTATGTGGAGGCGACCGAGCTCGGTGATCGCCGGCCCATCGATGACCTCGATGCGCTTCCGGACATGGAGGTCGGTGACTCCGCGCTCGTGAAGGGTATCGACCCTATCCAGCACTTCACGCAGCCCCCCGCACGATTCAGTGAGGCCTCGCTCGTGAAGGAGCTCGAGGCCCTCGGCATAGGCCGTCCGTCCACCTACGCGCAGATCATCTCGACGATTCAGGACCGTGGATACGTCGAACATGAAGAGAGGCGGTTCGCACCGACTCCGCTCGGTGACACGGTATCGAAGTTACTGGTCCGGGTCTTCCCCAACATCTTCGACGTCGAGTTCACCAGCCGGATGGAGGGTGAGCTGGATCGCGTGGAAGAGGGCGAAATCGAATGGCGGGCCGTTCTCGGGGAGTTCTATCCGCCGTTTCAGGGCCAGCTCGAGCGGGGTGAGGCCCGGTCCGAGGAAATCATCAAGGAAATCCTGGCCGCTGAGGGAGAGACCTGTGACGTGTGCGGCGAGCCGATGCAGGTGCGTTGGAACCGCTTCGGTCGGTTCCTGGGTTGTTCGGCCTATCCGGATTGTAAGGGGACTCGGCCCATCGACGGCGCACCCGAGGACCACGTGGTCGGCGTCGACGAGGCGACGGGCATGACCGTGTACGCCAAAGTCGGCCCTTACGGACCCTACGTGCAGCTCGGTGAGGCACAGGAGGGCGAAAAGCCGAAGAGAGCCAGCCTGCCCAAGGGTACGGAGTTGGAGACCGTGGATCTGGGCCATGCCCTGCGTCTGCTCTCGTTACCACGAACCGTGGGGACGGATCCGGACACCGGCGAGGAAGTCGTGGCTGGGCTGGGTCGATATGGGCCCTTCGTGCGGCGCGGTAAGAAGTTCGCGAGCCTGGCCAGTGAAGACCTGATGTTCACTGTTTCCATCGACGAGGCCGTCACTCTTCTCAACCAAAAGAAGGGGGGGCGGGCGGTCCTGAAGGAGCTCGGAGCCCATCCGAAGACGGGGAGCGATGTACAGATCCTCTCCGGCCGCTATGGCCCGTACGTGACCGATGGCACGGCCAACGCGAGTCTGCCCAAGGACATGGAGCCGGCCGACCTCACCATGGATGAGGCCGTGTCGATGCTCGTCGATGCCGCCAAGAGGAAGAAGTCGGGGCGGCGTAAGAGTGGAGCACGGAAATAGGGCCGACTCCCACACCATCTGGGAGAGCGCGGAGCGCATGAGTCGATGAGTGATCGCGTCGTCGTAGTCGGGGGTGGCCTCGCCGGATGCGAGGCCGCGCTCCAACTCGCGGATGCCGGGCACACCGTCACCCTGCTTGAAATGCGCCCGGTGCGTGGCACCGAAGCACACCAGAGCGAGAATCTGGGCGAGCTGGTCTGCACGAACTCCTTCAAGAGCGTCCATCCCAAGAACGCGCACGGCCAGCTCAAGAGGGAAATGCGGGTCCTCGGCTCCGTTCTTCTCGACTGCGCCGATGAGACGTGCGTGCCCGCCGGCTCGGCATTGGCGGTCGATCGCCGGCTCTTTTCCGAGGCCATGACCCTCGCGGTCGTTTCTCACGCGGGTATCGAGGTCGTACGCGAAGAGAGCCAGAAGCTTCCCGAGGGACCCGCCATCGTTGCGACTGGCCCCCTCACGTCGGACGCGTTGAGCTCTGCCATCCAGGGCGCGCTGGGCAACGAGGGACTGGCCTTCTACGACGCCATCGCGCCCATCGTGCATCGTGACTCTCTGGACGAGAGCGTCGTCTTCGAGGCCGGCCGCTTCGAGGAGGACAGCGACTACCTCAACTGCCCCATGACCAGGGAGGAGTACAGGGTCTTCATCGAGGCGGTCCTCGAGGGGGATGTCCACCAGGGGCCCGAGTGGGACGCTGTGCCGTATTTCGAGGGCTGCCTTCCCATAGAGGTCATGGCGTCTCGAGGGGAGGATACGCTCCGCTTCGGCCCCATGAAGCCGATCGGGCTCGCGGATCCGCGGAGCGGGGAACGGCCCTACGCCGTCGTGCAGCTCAGACGGGAGGATCGCGCCGGACAAATGTGGAATTTGGTGGGCTTCCAGACGCGGCTGCGCATCGGGGAGCAAAAGCGCGTCTTCCAGTTGATTCCCGGCCTCGAAGAGTGCGAGTTCCTTCGGTGGGGTTCCATACATCGCAACGCGTACCTGAACTTTCCCGCTTGTCTGACACCGCACGGATCGCTCAAGGAAAGGCCGGAGCTGATTTTCGCCGGCCAACTCACCGGGGTGGAGGGGTATACGGAATCGGCCGCCAGCGGGATCCTGGCCGGCATCAATCTCGCGCGCGTACTCAGCGGGGAGTCGCCGGTCGTTCCGCCCCCCACCACCATGCTGGGCGGGCTGTTCCGATACCTGAAGGAGAGTGCGCCCGACCGTTTCCAGCCCATGAACTCGAACTGGGGGCTGGTTGATCCGCTCAACCAGCGTGTGAAGGACAAGGTTCGCAAGAGGGAGCTGCTGGCCGAGCGCGCCGACACGGACTTCAGGACCTGGATGGACGCGAGCGGGATCGAGGCGCGCGAAGTCGAGGTGAGCGGGATGGAGGCGAGCGGGAGCGAGTCCAGTGGGAGCGAGGGCCCAGAGGGCGCGACAAGGGAAGCGTCGGTGCGCGCCGTGGTTCCGCCGTCGTGACGGATGTCGACGCCGACGTTGTCCGCTTTCTCAAACATCTCGAGTCTGAACGACGGCTGTCTCCTCGGACCGTGGTGTCCTATCGGAGAGATCTCGAGGATCTGCGGATCTTCCTGGACGACCACTACGGGGCGGGCGCATGGGGGTGGGGGACCGTGGAGCGGATCGATTTTCGGGCGTTCATGGGGTGGTGCGAGAGAAAGAGACTTACCCGTCGTACGGTCGCCCGTAAGCTGTCCGCCATACGTACTTTCTACAGGTTCCTACATCTCGAGGACCGTGTTCCGAGTGATCCCGCGAGGACGTTGAGGTCGCCCAGGATAGAGAAGCGCCTTCCGGGACACGCCACCGATCGAAATATCGAGGCGGTCTTCTCGCTGGCCGAAGCACGGGCCGCGGAGAACACATTTCGAGGCACGAGGAATCTGGTCGTCCTCGAACTCTTGTACGGGAGTGGTCTCCGGCTGTCGGAGCTTCACGGTCTCGACGTGTCGGACCTCGATCTGGGACAGGAGCAGGCCAGTGTGTTGGGCAAAGGAAACAAGGAGCGACTCGTACCCCTCACCGGCTCGTCGCGGAGGGCGATCGGCCGCTACCTGCCTCGCCGCCTAGAAGTCGGCGCCGCGTCGCGCGCTCCGGACCGGGAGGCCCTCCTCCTCAATCCGAGGGGGAAGAGACTCTCGAAGCGGTCCATCCAGAACGTGGTCCGAGCGTTCCTGGATGATGCCGCCCCCGGTGAGGGACTGAGCGCCCACTCTCTGCGGCATAGCTTCGCGACACACCTTCTCGACGCGGGGGCGGATCTGATGGCGGTCAAGGAGCTTCTCGGCCACGTGTCGCTGTCTACGACGCAGGTCTATACGCACACGTCCAAGGAACGCTTGCGGCAGGTGTACAGGCGCTCACATCCGCGCTCGTAGCCGCGCATTTTGCTCCCCACTCCGCCGACGCTACGCTCTACGGCTTCGCCGCAGCCCGTCTCCGTGAGGGTGTAGGGGCCCCGGATCTGGGGGCAGTGCTAGGTCCAGGAAAGGCGAGGGCCGCCCGTCGTTCAGCGGACGCGGACGTACCTGACCGTAGATGGGCTCCTTGCCGGTCCCCCCTCGGTCCCTACGGTCGTGACCCAAAGCGTGTCGGCGCTCAGGCGGAAGGTGTACTCGTTGAACGCTCCCGGCGCCATTGCGTCGGGGCTCTTGGCAACGAGTGGTCGCCTCGTCATCCTGTTACCGGACACTTCGAACGTGCCCGCGTTCGCGGTGAAGGGGCTCCACACGTCGAGCATATCCTCCACGGTCGCGAGTCCCCTCGGGGGGATGGGACGGGGCAGGTCACTCGTGACGAGCATGTAGCTGTAGTAACCGTCCGTGAAGAGCAGGAGGCCGGGCTGGGGTGAGCCAAGGGTTCGCCCAAGGCGCCCGGTGGTCACCACTTCGGTGACCCGCCAAGCCCCTTCGAGACCCTGCGCGGCCTCCTGACCCTCGAGCCCCGAGGCGGCCAACAGGACGGCGACTCCTATCGGGAGTGCGGTACTTCTCAAGCAGCACCTCCTAGTTGCCCATCAATACTTCGCTGGCGTCGTATCTTGCCCGGCCGGTCGGTACCCCGCAAGGCGGCACGTCAGTAGCGGAGCAAGTACTGCAGCTTCACGAAGATCGCCCGGTTCGTTCGTCGGAGGCTATCCCTGAAGAAGAGCTGCTCGTCGATTCCGTCTCCATCCCGGTCTCCCTCGATCAGGTCGGCTTGCTGGTAATGGTCGTCATATCCGAGGAAGAAGACCGTTCCCGCGTTCACCCGATAGTTGAACAGGAAGTTGAGATCGAAGGTCTCGTCCTCCGTGTTCCACTCGGTGATGTTCCGCAAGCCCAATCGGTCCGTGAGCTGTAGGTAGTTTTGGGACCGGATGATCTTGATATCGAATAGCTCGGCATCGCCGTCGTTCGGATTCGTAAGCCGGCTGGACGTGAAGCTGAGCCTCATCTGCAGCCGGTCCAAGGGACGCAGAGTGCCGTTCACACTCCACCTCGATTGGTCGCCGAGGAAGGGCCCGGCGAAGAAGATCTGATCGCCGAACGAGATGTTCCCCCCGAACTGGTATCGGCGATTCGTGTTCACGTTCCCGCCCATCGAGACCCTTCGCTGGGTGAAGTCGATTCCTCCGAACCGCTCCAAGTCTCGATCGAAGCTGGCGTTCAGGCTGATGTTTCGGGCGAAAGAGAAGTTCACGCGAGCACCGACGTTCTCATCCTGGAGGACGCCATCGAAATCGTACGTCCGCCCTAGGGTGAGCTGCGGCCCCCAGTCGATGAGCCACGTCTCAGGCCAGAACCGATATCCCACATTGCCCTCGAGCCTTCTGGTATCCGTCCGACGGACGAAACCCACTTCTGTGGCGAACTCGGGTGAGATCTCGTAACCGGTGAGTCCCCAACTCCAGGTGCGACTGGAGCGCCGCACCCCGGCCTGGAACATGTGGCCGTCCACTTCGTCCTCCCCCACGTCCTTAAAGAAGGAGCCCACGGCTCTGAAGTCGGCCGCGATGGTCGGACTCAGCCGAAAGTTGCCATCAGCGCCGACCAGCCGGCTGTGGCTGTCCAGGAACTCACGATCCGTGAAGATCGCCCCGACGTTCGACTCGGCGTAAAGATCGTAACGGACTCGCCCGATGACGGTCTGAGCCTTTTGGCCGAAGCCCACGTCCGCAGGGTCCTCGACCCTTCCGGGTGCGGCGTCGTTCGCGGTGAGGAGTCCGAGTGAGAACCCTCCGACCTGACCGGTCAGCTTCGCCCCGTAGTCGGGATCCACGATCGTCCGCGTGTGAACGAAGGTTACCGGCGCTTGAACGTTGAAGATTTCCGCACCTTCCACGAAGAAGGGGCGGAGCTCCGAAAAGAAGAGGGGGAAGCGTTGGTTGACCTCGATCTGCGGACGGTCCGACTCGATCTGGGAGAAGTCAGGGTTGACCGTGAAATCGGCAGTCAGGTCGGACGTGATGCCGTACTTGATGTTCACCCCCGCGTCCGGATCCGTCGTCTGATTCTGGAAGCCGGGCCGTGTCGGATTGATCTCCCCGTACTGGATCGCTGTGAAGGTGGGCAGGACCTCGATGTTGCGACTCGTGGAGAGATCCGTCATCCCCTCGAGCACACCCATTTGGGCGAAGAAGCTGGTTTCGTCGCGGGACATTGGAGCCCACACCTGATTCTCGAAGTCCTTGGATTTGACTTCGCGCACGATCTGGAAGCCCCATCGATGAGGCTCTCCTTCGGGCGGTATGGGATAGCGAAGGCTCTTGAACGGAACCGCCATCTCGGCCACAAATCCATCCTCGACGATCCGCGCGCCGGTCTCGAACAGCGCATCCCAGGATCTGTCGGCCGGAGGAATGCCCGACACCGCGCGACTGCCGCCCCTACCACGGCCCCCACCCCGGGCGGCGGACATGATTCCGTCTCCCTGGACGCCGTAACCGTTCACGTCGAAGTCGTATCCACGCTGCTGGTCCATGAACGTGTCGAAGTAGACGGTCATCAGGTCGTCCATGGATGCTGCATCCCGGTCCACCCGGTTCGACCGCATGATGGACGGGTCCTGGTAATGCGCGTGAAAGGCGAAGTAGATGTTGTCTGAGTCGTACGCGATGTAGACGTCGGTCTCTTCGCTGGCCGGCTCGCCCTCGAAGGGGGATTGCTGCGTGAACTGGGTAATGTGGGCAGCGGTCAGCCAGACCTCGTCGTCCAACACCCCGTCGATCGCGGGCGGGGTGTCCGTCCGAGTCGGCGTGACCCTCGGTCGCCCAGGAAGGAGACCCAGCTCGGCCAGGCTCGGAGCGCCCAGATTCGATGTCGGACCGGGAGCTTCGATCGGAACCTGAGCGGCCAGAGGAGCGGGTGCTATAGAGAGAACCAGCGCGAGAGCCCGCACCGATGCCAGAGAGACCCAAAGTGGTTGAGGGCGCAAGGGAGTGTACCTGTCCGCGATTTCATTAAGTGAAATGGGCTGGGCGGGGGGGCGGCCGACAATAGACCTCCTGACCGGCCTCTCCGCAACGGAAGAGGCATGGTGTTCGGGCAAGGGGTGGCGGCGAGTGCCCTCGAGCGCCGATGGGCGCTTGGTGCAGTCAGGGTGTTGCTGTATCGTAAGAGCCCACGGTTGGTGGCGTTGGGGCTAATCAAGGAAACTGAATGACAGAGCCATCTGGTGGACTCGGCCTCCGGGCAACGACCATCGTGGCCGTTCGGCGTGACGGCCAGGTGGCGCTCGCTGGCGACGGTCAAGTGACGATGGGTGACACGGTGGTGAAGACCACCGCTCAGAAGGTGAGGACGCTCCGGGAAGGAAGCGTGCTCGTCGGTTTCGCGGGAGCCGTCGCCGATGCGTTCACCCTCTTCGAGAAGCTGGAGGAGAAGCTGGAGCGGTTTCCGAAGAACCTCACCAAGGCCGTGGTGGAGCTCGCCAAGGACTGGCGCATGGACCGCTATCTGAGGAGGCTCAACGCCCTCCTTCTGGTGGCCGATCGAGAGCACCTCTTCCTTGTCAGCGGAGAGGGCGAGGTCATCGAACCGGATGACGACGTCCTGGCCATCGGCTCGGGTGGCTCATACGCGATGGCCGCGGCTCGCGCGTTGCTGCTTCATTCAGAGCTGTCGGCCACAGAAACGGTGCGCCGGGCCCTGGAGATCGCGGGCGAGATCTGCATCTATACGAACCAAGAGATCACAGTCCTGGAGTTGGATTAGAGTGGAAGAGCGGGAAGTGATACTGGAGGCGGAAGCGCCCGATGCGCCCGACGAGGACTGGTTGGCTCAGCTCACGCCCCGCCAGATCGTCGCGGAGTTGGACAAGTACATCGTTGGGCAGGATGAAGCCAAGAAGGCCGTCGCCATCGCGCTCAGAAACCGATGGCGCCGGCAGCGGGTGGAAGAAGAGCTGCGGGACGAGATCCTCCCCAACAACCTCATCCTGATCGGCCCGACCGGGGTTGGGAAGACCGAGATCGCGCGCCGGTTGGCCCGTCTGGCAGGGGCGCCCTTCGTGAAGGTAGAGGCCTCGAAATATACCGAGGTCGGCTATGTGGGGCGGGACGTGGAGTCGATGATCCGCGATCTGGTCGACGTGGCGGTCAACATGGTCCGCGCCGAGCGGGAGGAGGACGTCGAGGAGTTGGCGGCTGAGAGGACCGAGGAACGACTTCTGGACTTGCTGCTCCCTACGCCAGTGACTCCCACCGTCGGGCGTGCAGCACCTCAGGAGGGCGGCGAGGCCCGGCCGCACGTCTTCGTGGTGGGCGCCGAAGGCGCCGAGGCGAGGGATGTGGGCGGGGAGGGAGACCAAGCCATCGAGGAGCGCCGTGAGCGAACGAGGGACAAGCTGCGCGCCCTCCTCGCGGACGGAAAGCTGGAGGAGCGCGAGGTCGAAATCGAGGTATCCCAGTCGGCGTCGATCGAGGGCATGGTGCTCCCCATGGGCGGGGGCATGGAGGGGATGGATCACAACTTCACGGAAATGCTCCAGGACATGCTGCCCAAGCGGAAGAAGCGGCGTACGGTGTCCGTGGCGGAAGCCCGGAGGATCCTGGTCCAGGACGAGATGGACCGTTTGATCGACATGGACGAGGTCGTCAACGAGGCCCTCATTCGGGCAGAGGACATGGGGATCGTCTTCCTGGACGAGATCGACAAGGTGGCCGGGGAGCGGAGCGGGGGAGGGCCCGACGTGAGCCGCGAGGGGGTGCAGCGTGACATCCTGCCGATCGTGGAGGGCTCGACGGTTCAGACCAAATACGGGCTCGTGCGGACGGACCACGTGCTGTTCGTGGCGGCGGGGGCGTTCCATGTCGCGAAGCCCAGCGATCTCATTCCCGAGCTTCAGGGACGCTTCCCCATTCGGGTGGAGCTGAGAAGTCTGGGCGAGGAGGACTTCGTCCGCATCCTTCAGGAGCCGAAGAACGCCTTGGTTCATCAATACCGCGCGTTGGTGGAGACCGAGGGCGCTACGCTCGATTTCACTCCGGAGGGGATCGAGGAGGTGGCGAGACTCGCAGCGGTCCTGAACGACCAGATGGAGAACATCGGGGCTCGCCGGTTGCACACGGTGCTCACGACGCTGCTCGAATCGGTGCTCTATGGACTCCCCGAGGACGAGCAACGCGACATCGTCGTGGATCGCGACTTCGTTCGGGAGAACCTCTCGGCGATCGTGGACGACGCAGACCTGAGGCGCTACATCCTCTGATTCGCGCGTCCGTGCACCGGCCTCACCGCTCCAAGATCTGCCAGAATGGCGCATTCCCCCTACCGAGCGGGCATGTGCGATGGTAGCTTTTCACTCGCTCCGGATCCTGCCGAGTACGACGAAAGAGCATGAACGACACGCTTAAGAGGACTCCGCTCTATGATGTGCATCTCGGTCTTGGAGCCAAGATGGTGCCGTTCGCCGGATACGAGATGCCGGTCCAGTACCCGGCGGGAATCACCGCGGAGCACCAGGCAGTGCGCGAGGCGGCGGGCCTCTTCGACGTTTCTCACATGGGCGAGTTCCTGGTCCATGGCCCCCAAGCCATCGATCTGGTCCAACTCGTGAGCGTCAACGACGCCGCGGACCTGGCGGTGGGCCAATGCCAGTATTCGGCGATGTGCGCGGCGGACGGCGGCGTCCTGGACGATCTCGTCGTCTATCGCATGGCTGACCACTACATGCTTGTGGTGAACGCCTCTCGGCGGGCCGAGGACTGGGCGTGGATCGCCGAGCATGCGGAGGGCCTCGACACGACCCTGGAGGACCGTTCGGACGAATTGGGTCTCCTGGCTCTCCAGGGGCCCCGGGCCCAGCAGATACTCGATCCCCTCACGGACGCGAATCTGGACGACATCGCGTACTACCATTTCGCGGAGGGGATGGTCGCGGGCTGTGCGGCCACGATCAGCCGCACCGGCTATACGGGAGAGGATGGCTTCGAGCTTTACGTTGGTGAGGCGGATACGGTCGCGGTATGGAATGCACTTCTCGAGCAGGGTGGGGGGGCCGGGTTACTGCCCTCCGGGCTCGGAGCCCGGGACTCCCTGCGGCTCGAGGTGGGTTTTGCGTTGTACGGCAGCGAGCTCGACGAGAAGCACACTCCGCTCGCCGGCAGGCTCGGGTGGCTCGTGAAAGTGGATAAGGGAGAGTTTTCCGGACGTGATGCCCTGGTTCGCCAGAAGGAAGATGGCATTCCCCAGAAACTCGTCGGAATCCGACTGACGGAGCGGGGGTTTCCAAGGCCCGGATACCCCATAGTCCACGAAGGGAACGAGGTGGGATCCGTGACCAGTGGGACCGTGAGCCCGAGTCTCGGCTACGGCATCGCGCTGGGTTACGTGCCCGCCGAATTGACCAGCCCCGATACCGAACTCGGAGTTCGCATTCGCGACAAGGTGATTCCGGCCGTGGTCGTCCGGTTGCCCTTCTATACCGAGGGCTCGGTTCGAAGATGAGTGGGTCCACCTGGATTGGAGTGACTGTATGACCGTGAGGTGGCCCGCTTCAATAGGCCTCTGCACATGCGGGTAGCGGTGCTGACGGTGAGCGATGGCTGCTTTGCCGGAGAGCGTGAAGACACCAGTGGTGAGCTGATCGTGCAGTGGTGCGAACGTCGGCAATACGAACTGATCCATCACAGCGTCGTACCCGATGAGGCCGATCAGGTCAGTGCGCAGCTCGTGGGGTGGGCAGACTCGGGGGACGTCGACGTCGTACTGACCACCGGGGGCACGGGCTTTTCACCGCGCGACGTGACGCCCGAGGCCACGAAAAGCGTTCTGGACAAGGAGGCGCCTGGGTTGGCCGATGCCATTCGAAGACAGGGATTGCCCGAGACCCCGACCGCGGTGTTGTCGAGAGGACTCGTAGGGTCACGAGGCCGTACGTTCGTGGCGAATTTTCCGGGAAGCCCCGGCGGCGTCCGGGACGGCCTCGCGGCGATCGAGGGGCTTCTTCCACACATCGTGGACCTGCTGCGTGGCGAGTCCACGGGACATCCGACTCCCGCGCAGCCCGTGGATCCCTCATGAGCGGCGCCGTGGAGGGCAGGGTGCTCGTCTCGACCCATCATTTGGAGCGGGCGGGTGAGCTGAGGGAGGCGTTCAAGGGCGCCGGATACGAGGTCGAGCTGGTCACCCCGGACGAGGACGTGAGTGGTGGCCCCCCAATCGATCTGTTGGTCGTGACCGGGTCCGCTGCCTCCGCGACGGCCCGCAAGCTGGTCGAGCACGCCCGCAGCGACTCGAAGGCGCCGGCCTTCGCCATCACGGAAGACAGGGAGGCGATGCCGAGGCTGGCCGCCAACTATCTGGAAGTCTTTTCGGACGCCGCTCACGCCGACGACATTGTTTTTGTGGCCCGTTCGGTCATCGAGCGACGGCGACTCCAGGCGTCGGCGGGCATCGTCGGTGAGACCGATGCGATAAAGGAGGCCCTGGAGCGGGTGGTGCAGTTCGCGCCAGTGGCGTCCACGGTGCTCATCACCGGTGAGTCGGGAACGGGTAAGGAGCTGGTCGCCAGAGGCATCCATCATCTCTCGTCGAGGCGCCATCGGCCGTTCATCGCGGCGAACGTCGCGGCGCTCTCCGAGACGCTTTTGGAAAGCGAACTCTTCGGTCACGAGAAGGGAGCCTTCACGGGTGCGATCGATTCTCGAAAAGGGCTCTTCGAGTTGGCAGACAAGGGGACCATCTTCCTCGATGAAATCGGGGAGATGCCGGTGGCCACGCAGACCAAGCTCCTTCGGGTCCTCGAGCAGCGCGAGTTCCGTCGCGTGGGTGGCGAGGACGTGATCCGTGTCGATATCCGCATCGTCACTGCCACCAACCAGGACCTCAAGCAGCTCGTGGCCCTCGGCCGGTTCCGTAAGGATCTCTTCTACCGGCTGAACGTGCTGCATATCGAGCTCCCTCCACTCCGTCGGAGGCGAGACGACATCCCCCTGCTGGTGGACGCCTTCATCGAGGATGCCAGTAGGCGTCACGACCGTCGCTTCGAGGGGATTTCCCCGGAGGCCATGGAGATTCTCCAGGACTACCACTGGCCCGGGAACATCCGCGAGTTGCAGAACCTGGTCGAGAGCATGGTTGTTCTCGCTCCGGGAAGGCAGGTTCTGCCGAAGGATATTCCTTCGGAGGTTCGGGCGTCGGGTACGGCCGCGCTCGTCCCCGTCGGACGCGGGGATTCGCAGGCGTTGGAGGACACGGGCGCTCAGGGGATCAGGCCCGAACTGGAATTCATCTTCCGGACGCTCGTCGATCTGAGAATGGACGTGGACGACCTGCGAAAGGAGTTCGAGGCCTACCGACCGAGCTCGGGTGCGCCCCGGGAGGCGCATCCGATCGACGGGGGGAGAGTGGAGATCGGCGTTGTTGGACCCACTTCCGCTGTTACGGAGGAGTCCTGGGACGTGGAGGAGCCGATCGAGGTCTTGCCGGGCGAGGGATCGGGGGAGGCCCTCCCAGCGGGAGCGGTCGTGTATAGGCCGGGGATGACCATGGACGACATGGAACGGGCGGCGATCGCCGCTGCGCTGCTGGAGGTTCGGGGAAATCGCCGGAAGGCGGCCCAAATGCTCGCCATCGGCGAGCGCACCCTCTATCGCAAGATCAAGAAATTCGGGATGGACGAGGACGACGCTCAGTAAGACGAGTGTCGTGTCCAGCGAACTCGTGTGTGTCCCAGAGCTGCCGTTCAGGCTCCGACGTTCAGACTCCGACGGTCAGGCCCCGATCCGAGCCCGCACACGAGCGCGCTCCGCTTCGAGCCGATTGAGGATGGTCTGCCAGGACGTGTTTCTCGCGTTTTCGTACTCCACCGTCAGGGAGATCTCCAACTCGATACCCGGATCGAAGGCGTAGACGGCGAGCTGGGTTTCCTCCTGCCGAAGGCGTTGTCCTCCCCAGCCGGGCGTGATCGCCTCGATGGCTGTGGGACGGTACCTGAGTCCACCGTTCACGATATGGAGATTCTCCGGCTCGTACGTGATGGTCGGGTCTCGACTGAACAGGGACACGAGGAAGAGAGGGCTGTCTTCCCGAGCTCTAGAGCGGAGGGCCGCACCGGCCGACGAAGCCAGGCCAGACAGCCGCTGATACGTGTCGGGAGCCGCCAGACGAATGACGGATTCGGCCAGTGGGGTGACCTGGATCTGAAGCGCGCCGCTGACCAGCTGGAGCGTGAACTCGGCCTGTGCAAGCGTGCCGTATCCAGGCTCGACGAGCGTAGCCCCGGTCGGCGCGGCAGACTGGCCCCTTCCGGTTCCCGCACCCCCGCAGCCACTGACAAGAACCAGAAGGGCTCCAACGGTCACACGGGTCCCGGTCACGCGGGCATTCACTGTGCGGCCTCGTCCACGCTGATGAGATCATCGAGGGCGGCCAGGAGTTCCTCACGTCCCTCTCCCGTCTTGGATGAGAAACCGAGCACTTGATCCTCGTCGATATTCAGCCGTTCCACCGCCGTCGCCACGGCGCTCTCTCGGGCCCTACGCTTGAGTTTGTCCATCTTCGTAAGCACCACCATCGTGGGTACGCCCCTCGATGCGAGGAACTCCACCATCTCCAGATCGGTGACGGTGGGTTCGCGCCTGGCGTCCACTAGGTGTACGACACCACGGAGCTTCGGTTCCCCCACGAGATAGTCCTCCACGAGCGCCTTCCAGGACTCCCTCACACGGGAGGAGGCCCTGGCAAACCCGAACCCGGGGAGGTCGACCAGAAAGAACAGGTCATTCACCAGGTAGAAATTGAGGGATCGCGTCTTGCCCGGAGTTGCCGATACGTGTGCGAGCTTCTTCCTCGTCCGTCTCAGAAGCACGTTGATGAGTGACGATTTGCCCACGTTGGAGCGACCGGAAAAGGCCACCTGTGGAAGATCTCGGGGCATCGGCGCGCCGGCGTCGAATAGGCTCCCGGCGAACTCGACGGTTCGGACCTTCACGCTACTGTGAAAGGTGGGTCCCGACCGGACTTCCACCCTCGGCGAAGCTTCGCCGGTTTTCGGACATCGACGGGAGAGCCTCGGTCAGGACCTCATCCATCGTGCGCACCGGCACGAACTCCAACCCGTCGATCACCTCCTGGGGCATGAGCTCCAACTCCGGCGCGTTGGCCGCCGGTAACAGGACCTTGCTCAATCCCTCCCGGAGCGCGGCTACAGCCTTCTCCTTGACTCCTCCGACGGCCAGGACGCGCCCACGCAGTGTGATCTCGCCGGTCATGGCCACGTCGGCCCGCGAAGGAGTATCCGTGAGCGCCGAGATCAGTGCGGTGGCAATGGTGATTCCGGCCGACGGGCCATCCTTCGGGGTCGCGCCCTCCGGCATATGGATATGGATGTCCACGTCCTTGTGGAACTGTGGATCGAGTCCGAGTCGGGCGGCGCGGGAGCGGGCGTAGGTCACCGCCGCGAAAGCGGACTCCTTCATCACATCGCCGAGCGTTCCCGTGAGCTGCACCTGGCCCGATCCCGGTACGACCGCAACCTCCACGTCGAGCACCTCACCTCCCGCCTCCGTCCATGCCAGCCCGTTGGCAATTCCGGAGCGCTGATCCTCGTCCGCGCTGCGATCGAGATAGATCTGCGGACCCAAGAGGTCCTTCAGGTCGTCCTCGCCAATCTTTGAGGGTTTGGCGGATCCATCCTTCGCGGCTTCCGTAGCGTCTTCACCGGTCGGCGGGCGCTGGTCGGCTCTCCGTCGCGCGAGTTTTCGGGCGACACGAGAGATACGGCGGTCCAGCTCGCGGACACCCGCTTCCCGCGTGTACCGTCGGATGATGGCCTGAACCGCTCCCTCGCTTATGTCCAGGTTGGTCGGGAGGCCATGGCGCATCGCCTGGTGGGGCCACAGGAATCGGAGACCGATCGCGAGCTTTTCAGTGTCCAGGTACCCGGGAAGCCGGATGATCTCCATCCGGTCCCGAAGCGGCTCCGGGATTCCCGCAAGCGTGTTGGCGGTGGCGACGAACAGTACCTCGGAGAGGTCGTATTCCAGCTCCAGATAGTGATCTGTAAAGGTCTTGTTCTGTTCCGGGTCCAGCACCTCCAGGAGGGCTGCACCGGGGTCGCCGTGGAAGTCACGGGCCAACTTGTCGATCTCATCGAAGAGAAAGACGGGGTTGGTGGTCCCGCTACGACGCATCCCCTGGAGTACCCTCCCGGGCAAGGCGCCGACGTACGTGCGGCGATGACCCCGGATCTCCGCCTCGTCCCGGATGCCTCCCAAGCTGACACGCACGAACTCCCGACCGAGGGCGGTGGCGATGCTGCGGCCCAGAGACGTCTTGCCGACTCCGGGTGGGCCAACCAGGCAGAGGATGGGTCCCTTCAGCTCACCGACCAGGGACAGCACCGCAATGTGGTCGAGGATACGATCCTTCACCTCCGCTAGCCCGTAGTGGGCCTCATCGAGTATGGCGGACGCATGCTCGACTTCGAGATTGTCCTCACTACGCTCCGTCCAAGGGAGGTCCAGGATCCAATCGAGATAGGTTCGGATCACCGCGGCTTCAGGGGCGACCGGATTCAACTTCTCGAGGCGATTCAACTCGCGTTCGGCCCTCTCGCGCGCATGCGCCGGAAGGGAAGCCGAGACCACGGCAGCCGCCAGGTCCGACCACTCGTCCTTGGGGTCGGCCCCCAGCTCGTTGTGAATCGCCTTCAACTGCTCCTGGAGGTAGAGTTGGCGGTGATCCGAGTCGAGCTGCATGCGAATCTGGGCGTCCAGCTTCTCTTCAATGCGGAGAATCTCCAGCTCCCGCACCAGGATTTCTCTCAGGAGTCCGTAATACGGTGCCATGGCGGGGGATTCGAGGAGCTCCTGCTTCTCTCCGGGAAGCACCAACAAATGTCCGGAGATCAGATGAGCCGAGCGAAGCCGGTCGCCCTCGAGAGAGATCGAGCTCGCCACATCGTCGGGGACCCGGTCACACAGGTGGACGTACTCGTGAAAGAGCCTGAGGACTCCCCGGGCGACGGCCTCGTCCTCGCTCGGCTCTTGCCCGTCGGAGCGCTCCTCTGTGACGAACGGTTCGATCGACGCCGTGAAACCGGTCTCGGACTTCAGAAAGCGCCGAACGCGACAGCGTCCGATGCCCTCGAGCACGACGCGCGCGTTCCCGTCCGGCAGGCGGGACACCTGTAGGACCCGGGCGGCCACTCCAATGCGGTGCAGATCGTCTTTGGACGGATCCTCCACCTGGACGTCCTTCTGAGCCAGGAGGAGGATATAGCCGTCGCCGTCCTCGGCCACCTCCAACGCGGCCAGCGAAGGTGGCCGGCCGATCAGGAGGGGCAGGACCATGTAGGGGAAGAAGACCAGATCCCGAAGGGCTACTACGGGAAGCTGGTCTGGAATCTCGTAGCTCTGGTCGACCCGGGTCAGTGTCGCCATTCGGCTCCTATGTATGTCCTCAGCGGCCTTCTGGGGCGCACTTCGAGTACACGACTGCAGGCACACCATGATGCCGGTCGGCTCTCGGGAGAGTTACGCCCGGCTGCGCGCATCCTACGCCGGGAAACAACTATGGGGAAGGGCTTGCGGAGTGTTCCAGAAGACCAGCCGGCGGCTCAGGCTTCTCTTTGCTGCTTCTCCGGGTGGAGCACCAGCAGCGGTGGCACGGCCTTGTCGATACAGTCGGCCGTGACGACCACCTCTCGGACGTCCGTTCGGGAGGGAATCTCGAACATGACGTCGCGCATGAAATCCTCGATCACGGAACGGAGGCCGCGCGCGCCGGTTCCACGGTCCAGCGTCTTCTTGGCGATCGTGCGCAGGGCTTCTTTGTCGAACGTGAGGCCAATGCCCTCGAGTTCGAACATCTTACTGTACTGTTTGACCAGGGCGTTCTTCGGCTCCTCCAGAATCCTCACCAAGGAGTCTTCGTCCAGGTCGGTCAGGTGTACCGTGACGGGGAGGCGTCCCACGAGTTCGGGAATGAGGCCGAACCGCTGAAGATCCTCGGGCTCGACGTACGGCAGCAGTTCGTCTCGTTCCTCCTCGGAGGCCTTCTCGCCAAACCCGATGCGCCGCCTGCCGAGGCGGGATTCGATGATCTGTTCCAGGCCGTCGAAAGCGCCTCCGCAAATGAACAGGATGTTCCGGGTGTCGAGCTGGATGTACTCCTGCTGCGGATGCTTTCGACCCCCCTGCGGCGGGACCGAGGCGACCGTACCCTCCAGGATCTTGAGGAGAGCCTGCTGGACACCCTCTCCCGAGACGTCCCGGGTGATCGATGGGTTCTCGGACTTGCGCGCGATCTTGTCCATTTCGTCGATGTAGACGATTCCACGTTCGCACTCGGCCACGTTGAAATCCGCGGCCTGGAGCAACCGAACCAGGATGTTCTCCACGTCTTCTCCGACGTACCCGGCCTCGGTGAGCGTGGTGGCGTCGGCGATCGTGAATGGAACGTGGAGAATCCGAGCCAGCGTCTGCGCGAGCAGCGTCTTGCCGACTCCGGTGGGCCCGATCAGGAGAATGTTGGCCTTGTCGATCTCGACCTCGTCGAGCACGCCCTGATTGTTGACCCGCTTGTAGTGATTGTAGACGGCCACGGCGAGCGCCCGTTTCGCACCCTCCTGCCCGATCACGTACTGATCGAGGACTTCCTTGATCTCCTGCGGGACAGGACTCGGAACTGCGGACTCTGAAGATTCTCGATCTTCTTCCTCGGCGAGGATCTCGTTGCAGAGGGAAATGCACTCATTGCAGATATAGACGGAGGGGCCGGAAATGAACTTCTTGACCGTTTCCTTGGACTTTCCGCAAAAACTGCAACGTAGATGTTTGTCACTGGACATATCGTGCGTCCTCTGCTCGTTCGCGCGTGGTTACTCCTCGTCCTCCGAGGATTCGAGCTTCGTATGCGAATCTTTCGGACTGGAACCGTTCTCGACGGGACCCTCGAGTACCCGATCGATGAGGCCGTAGTCGACGGCCTCGTCGGGACTCATGAAACGATCGCGGTCCACGTCGTCCTGAATCTGCTCCAGCGACTGCCCCGTATGCTTAGCTAAAATCTCGTTGAGTCGCCTGCGTGTGTACAGGATTTCCTTGGCCGCGATCTCGATATCGGCCGCCGTACCCTGCGATCCCCCCGAGGGCTGATGGATCATGATCCGCGAGTTCGGAAGGGCTCCTCGCTTGCCTTTTTCCCCAGCGGCGACGAGCACGGCGGCCATCGACGCCGCGATTCCCACCGCGAAGGTGGAGACGGGAGCCCTCATGTGCTGGATCGTGTCATAGATGGCGAGACCGGCATAGACCCCGCCGCCGGGCGAGTTCACGTAAAGATAGACGTCGCGTTCTGGATCCTCGGCGTCGAGGAACAGAAGCTGGGCCACGATAATGTTGGCCACGTTGTCGTCGATCCCGGTGCCGAGGAAGATGATGCGGTCCATGAGGAGCCGGCTGAAAATGTCGTAGCTCCGCTCTCCGCGGCTCGTCCGCTCAATGACGTATGGGGGATAGATCGGCATGGTTGACAGGTTGCTCCAGTGAGGTCAGTTCTCGGTGATTTCCGACTGTTCCTTGAGAAAATCGAACACCTTTCGCTCGGTAATCTCGCGCTCCAGTGCTTCGAGTCTCTCGCTCTTCTGCAAATTCGCGTAAATCTGTGCGGGTGTGTCGCCAGTCCTTTCGGCGATCTCTTCGATCCGGCCATCGATTTCCTCTTCGGTGGCCCGAAGATCCTGCGTTTCCGAAAGGCGGTCGATCGCCAAGATCCGCTTTACGGCGTGTTCGGCCTGAGGCGAGATCTGCTCCTTGGCCTCGGCCAACTTCTCGGGGGTCACCCCTTCGGGGCTGCCCAGCACCGATTCCACGTAACGGTCCACCATTGAAATCGGCACCGTAAAGGGATTCGCTTCCAGAATCTCGTCCAGAAGCTTTCCCCGAACGACCGCTTCGGCTTGATCCTTCGCTTCCTTCTCCAAATCCTCGCGGATTTTCTCCTTCAAGTCATCGACACCCTCGAAATCCCCGAGACCCTTGGCGAAGTCGGCGTCCAACTCCGGCAACTCGAGGCCCTGCCGAGAGATCAGCTTCACGAGCAGCTGCTCTTCCTGGCCCCGACGCTCTTCGTTCGGGAAGTCCTCGGGAAAGCGAACCACGAACTCGCCGGAGCCCCCGACCTCGAGCGATTTGATCGCTTCCTCGATATCGGTGATGGCGTCTCCCTGACCGAGAATGAACTGGTAGGGCTGGACCTCCCCGGCCTCTCCGTCCTCGATCCGTTGGATCTCCACTCCCACCAACTCGGCGTCCTCGGGTCGGCCCTCGTCCAACGCTTGCCAGGTGCCCCTCTCCTCTCGTAGCCGCTTCAGGACCTCTTCGAGCTTGTCGTCCACGCCCTCGATCGGGGGCCGCTCGACTTTGAAGCCACCGAGCCGCGAAAGCTCGATCTCGGGTCGCACGTCGAAGGAGATCGAAAAGGTGAGGTCCCGGTCTGGCTCGTATCGGACGTTACCGACCTCACCCTCGGAAATCGGGCTGAGCTTCTCCTGGCTGAGCGCCTCCCGATACGCGGCCCCGATGAGCTTGTCGAGGGCTTCCCGACTCAACGAATCTCCGAAGCGTTGCTCAACCACCGAGGACGGTACGTGCCCTTTACGAAATCCCGGGAGTTTGACGCGAGCGGCGAGTTCACCTGTGAGCCGCTGTCGCTCCGAACTGACCACGCCCGACGGAACCGTGACGCTCATGGTCCGGCGCCAGCGCTCGCCCTCTTCGACAGAAATTTGGAGTTGGGTTCCTTCGATGGCCATGCGCGACCCGCTGTACTCCTTCAATAGACTTTATGAATGCGAAAGGGGGGACTCGAACCCCCACGGCATGAAGCCACAGGATCCTAAATCCTGCGCGTCTACCAATTCCGCCACTTTCGCAGAGATGGGGCTTGGAATCGGGTAGGTAACTCGCTCAGCCAAACATAACGGGGCCCGAAAACCCCATCAACGGGACGGCGCCCGACCGCCGACCGGAGCCTTGGCCGGATGATAAACAAATGGCGAAACAAGAAGGGCGCGCCACCCGAAGGCAGCGCGCCCCACAATGCCTGCTCGACGTGTAGTGGTTATCTCGACCGTCCTGCTTTACCTCGGAACCCGGACGTGGACGATCTGCCGACTGTCGCTCGGCGTAGCCATGTGGAGGGTCACGATTTCCCCCGGATTCACGTCGGCCATGATTCTCCGGACGTCCGAAATGTCCTCGACCGGCTCCCGGTTGAGCTCGAGGATCTTGAACCCGGGAACGACCCCGCGCCGAGCGGCCGGACCGTTCACCTCGACATCGGTGATCATCACGCCGTCCACATCCTCGTAGCCGAACTCCCGGGCGCTCGCACGATCCATGTCTTCGATTCGGAGTCCGAGCTTGTCGTCCATCCGGACTTCCTCACGCTCGGGCGCCGCCGCGGCGATGGCCACAGGCTGTTCTTGAAGGGGAGCCTCCCCGAGTCGGACGTTCACCGTCATGGGTTCTCCATTGCGGTACACCCCGACGCTGATGCGGTCACCCGGGCGTTTCATCGCGATCGCCTGTTGCATCTGGCCCACCCGTCCGATCGGTTGGCCGTCGATCTCGACGATGACGTCGTACACACGGAGGCCCTGGGCCTCCGACGGGCCGCCCTCGGTGATGAGTGTCAACTCGACCCCCGAGACCGTGGGGAGACCGTAACTCTCGGCCGAGATCTGGTCGATCGCGCGCATTGCGACGCCGAGCCAGGCCCTACGTACACGGCCGTACTCGATCAGATCTTCCATGACCCGGTGGGCCAGATCGATCGGAATCGCGAATCCGTAACCCTGGTAGTATCCCGTCTGGCTGGCGATGGCGGAATTGATTCCGACCACCTGTCCCCTGAGGTTCACCATCGGCCCCCCCGAATTACCGGGGTTGATCACGGCATCGGTTTGAATGAAATCCTCGATGGCGAAGCCGCTGTTGCTCCTGGTCTCCACGTCCTCCTGGAGCCCACGCTGGAGCAGTTGAAGGGGGCGCCCAAGAGCGCTGACGATCCCCACCGTGACCGTGTAGTCCAATGGGCTGCTGGCGCCACTGAAGCCGGGATTACCGATGGCCACGATCCATTCACCAACGCGGAGGCCGGCCGAACTCCCGAAGTTGAGCTTGGTCAGGCCGGGCGCGTCGATCTTGATCACCGCCACGTCCGTGAACGGATCCCGTCCCACGACCTCGGCCTCGAAAGAGCGCCGATCCTGGAGAAAAACGGTGAGTTGGTCCGCGTCGTCGACCACATGGTTATTGGTAAGGATGTAACCATCGTCGGAGATGATGAATCCGCTCCCACCTGACACCCGATCCGGCTGGTCCTGGGGATTCTGGTTCGGCACGCGGAGGCGCAGCGATTGTTGACCGGGTGGCGGAGATTGCCGCCGTGCTGCGATCCGTACGACCGCCGGCGTGACGACTTCGGCGACGTTTACGAAGGCGTCGCTGAGGTCGAGCGCAGGACGTATGGATTCGATCGGGATCTGCGGCGCACTTCCGATGACGGGCATGGGACGGGACACGCCACTCCACCCGAGGGTGGACGCGATTCCGAGCCCCATGAGGGCAGCGGCCCCAGTGTATAAGGCGACCTTCATTTTGGCGCGAAACGGATCATACATCGACAATTCCCTCACACTTCGGATGGAACGATGACGTGCGCGAACCCGCCCACGCGCGACCTACTACACAACCGGGGACCAAGTGGTCCCATCCATTTCCCACACATCTTCGATCAAGGTCGGGGCGTGGAGGGTTGCTCCGTTACTCGACGATTTCGTAGTCGGCTTCTACGACCTCCTCGTCCGCTGCCTCGGCGTCGCCCCCCTCCGCCTCCACTCCCTCGCCGCCCGTGGCTTCGTCCCCGGCGCCCGCCTCCGCTTCGGCCGCCTGCGCCTGATACATTTCCTGGCCGGCGGCACTGAAGGCCTGCATGAGCTCATCACGAGCCGAATTGAACGTCGCGGTGTCCTCTCCCTTGAGCGCTTCCTTGGCGCTCTCGACGGCGCTGTCGAGCTGTTCCTTCGTGCCCTCTGAGACCTGATCGCCCCACTCGGCAGAGTCCTTTTCCACTTGATAGACCAGCGAGTCGAGTTGGTTGCGTGCCTCGACGTTCGCCCGACGTTCTTCGTCCTCGCCGGCGTGCGCCTCCGCGTCCTTGACCATCTTGTCGATCTCGCTGTCGCTCAGGCCACTCGACGCCTCGATACGGATCTTCTGCTCCTTGCCCGTGGTGTTGTCCTTGGCTTTTACGTGCAGGATCCCATTGGCGTCGATATCGAACGTGACCTCGATCTGAGGCATGCCACGCTGTGCCGGGGGTATGCCTGTGAGTTGGAACTTGCCGATCGTCTTGTTGTCGACGGCCATCTTGCGTTCGCCCTGGAGCACGTGGATCTCCACCGTGGTCTGGCTGTCTTCGGCCGTGGAGAAAATTTCGGCCTTCTCGGTCGGGATCGTGGTGTTTCGCGTGATCAGCGGCGTCATCACGCCCCCGAGTGTCTCGATTCCGAGTGACAGCGGCGTGACGTCAAGGAGCAGCACGTCGGTCACGTCCCCGGACAGGACCCCCGCTTGGATGGACGCGCCCACGCCGACCACCTCGTCCGGATTCACACCCTTGTGGGGCTCTTTGCTGAAGAACTCCTCGACGATCTCCTGGATCTTGGGAATCCGTGTCGAACCCCCGACCAAGATCACCTCGTCGATGGCCGACGGCTCGATCCCCGCATCCTCGAGCGCCTTCTTCATCGGTGGCATCGTCCGCTGGATCAGATCGTCCACCAACTGCTCGAACTTCGCTCGTGAGAGCGAATAGTTGAGGTGTTTGGGACCCTCCTGGGTCGCGGTGATGAAGGGCAGGTTTATGTCGGTCTGCTGCGTCGAAGAAAGCTCCATCTTGGCCTTCTCCGCCGCCTCCTTCAGGCGCTGAAGAGCCATCGCGTCCTGGGAGAGATCGATCCCCTGGTCCTTCTTGAACTCCGTGACCAGCCAGTCGATGACCTTCTGGTCGAAGTCGTCGCCGCCCAGGTGGGTGTCTCCGTTGGTCGACTTCACCTCGAAGACGCCGTCCCCGAGCTCGAGGACGGAGATGTCGTACGTTCCACCGCCGAGGTCGAACACGGCGATCTTTTCGTCGGCCTTCTTGTCGAGGCCGTAGGCGAGAGCCGCCGCGGTGGGCTCGTTGATGATGCGCAGTACCTCGAGCCCGGCGACCTTACCCGCGTCTTTGGTGGCCTGACGCTGGGCGTCGTTGAAGTAGGCCGGAACCGTGATGACCGCCTGTTCGACTTTCTGGCCCAGATAGTCCTCGGCGGTCTGCTTCATCTTCTGCAGGATCATCGCCGAGATCTCGGGCGGAGTGAACGTCTTGTCCGCGTTCGGGACCTTGACTTCGACACGTCCCTTCGAGTCGGTCTTGACCTCGTAGGGAACGAGCTTCTGCTCCGCCGTTACCTCGGTGCCCTTGCGACCCATGAAGCGCTTGATCGAGAAGATCGTGTTTTCGGGATTCGTGATCGCCTGGCGGCGTGCCACTTGGCCCACGAGTCGCTCACCCTCCTTGGTGAAGGCAACCACGGATGGCGTGGTGCGGCCTCCCTCGGAATTGGGGATTACGACCGGCTCACCACCCTCCATGACCGCCACGACCGAATTGGTTGTCCCCAGATCGATGCCGATAACCTTTCCCATGTCCGCTCCTCAGTGTGCGCCAAAGGCCGTTGTGGCCAGGATCGATTGGATGACGGCTACCGGGTTCCGCCTGGCGGGTCGCGGGCGTCGTCAATGCGTCTGGTTGCTCGGTTTTGCAATCATCATGCCCGGCAAATGGGCTCAGGATCGGCCAAACTGGCGGTTTTCTGGCGTGTAGGACGCCAAAATGGCAGGGTTAGGGTTCCTCGTCCACGTCCGGCCGAACTCGCACGAAGTGGTTGATCGGCCCCCGTCCCGCACCCAACCCGGGTGGGTCGGCGAGAGCGCGCGCGACGAAACCCACGGCCGCCGCAGCGGCATCGGCCAGCGGTCGCCCCGCCGCCAGGCCCGCGGCAAGCGCCGCGGACAGCGTACAGCCGGTACCGTGCCCCGCGGATGTCGATATGCGAGGCCGGGACCAGACATGCTCTCCCTCCTCGGTCAGCAGCAGATCGACGGCCTCGTCTCCACCCAGATGCCCGCCCTTCACGAGAGCGGCGCGAGCCCCTAGGTCGAGGATCGCCCGAGCGGCATCAGCCAGATCACTCTGAGTCTCGACCGTCAGACCGGTGAGGACACCCGCTTCATGGAGGTTCGGGGTGACGACGGCGGCCAGGGGGATGAGGCTCCGCCGGATCGTGTCCTCGGCGTCGCGATCGAGAAGTCGGTGTCCGCTCGTAGAAATCATCACCGGGTCGAGGACGTAATTGGTCAGCCGATGCTCTTCGATGGCCTGGGCCACGGTCTCCACCAGCGCGGCGCTGGCCAACATTCCGGTCTTGACCGCGTTCGGCGGAATGTCAGAGGCGACGGCCCGGATCTGCTCGCGGACCATTTCCTCGGGCACGGCGTGCACCGCGGTGACTCCGAGCGTGTTTTGAGCGGTCACGGCAGTGACCGCGCTGCAGCCGAAAACGCCGAACGCCTGGAACGTCTTGAGGTCGGCTTGGATGCCGGCCCCGCCCCCGCTGTCGCTACCGGCGATTGTGAGGGCTACGGGAGGTGGGTTATCCATGGAGTCCACACACTGAACGGAATGCGAATGCTGAGCAAGAGTAGACGACAACTCATCGAGCGGCTGCCGACGCTCCTAGGGGCTAACCTTTCGCAAAACGGCCCATGAGCACGGACTCGGCAAGCACGTGACCCTGTACGGCTTTGGCCACCTCCGTCGCAGTGGAGCCGGGATCCAGATCGAGCACTCCATCCAGGGCGTACAGCTTGAAGAAATAGCGATGCGTCCCGGAGGGCGGACATGGACCGCCATAGCCGCGACGTCCCCAGCTGTTCGTGCCC
>JBDHFN010000035.1:0-28597 GCA_039590375.1 Gemmatimonadota bacterium | reverse complement strand
CGTAGCCCTGACGCATCGAGTACTCCCAGCGCCAGGTGTTCGGCTCAGTGTGGCTCCACAGCAACTCGCCCGTCCCCGGGTTCAGGGCCACGACATGGCGCCGATATCCGGTCACGGTGATGAGCTTCCCGTTGAAGTAACTGGGCGTGGCCCGCGGCGTGCTGGAGCCGAAACTCGATGCGTCCCACTCCCATGCGACTTCGAGGTCCTCGAAGTTCGCGGCGTTCGAGGTCCTCGAAGTTCGCGGCGTTGATCTGCGATACGGTGGAATACCGCGTGTGACCGGCATCCCCACCCAGATACTGCCACTGCCCGTTTTCAGTCCCGGGACCCTGCGCCGATCCCACGGAGGGCGCTGCGAGCATCAGCCCGACTGCAAGGGCCAAGAATCCCGCAAAGGGAAGGTTTCGAAAAGAACGTAGAGTTTCTCTTGCCATGTTCGTGTTCCTCGCTGACTGAAAACCGACTGTGAACGCCCTCGATTGGGCGAAGGTTGGAGGCGACGTTCCGACAGGATCGAGAGAGCCGCGTCTCCACCAGTTCAGACAGATTAGGAGGCCTCGATGTTGAAGGCAACGCGTCGACTCGAAAGATCCCTCGGAGGCGATCTTGGATTTTACGCTCTTATGGCGTTATGATGCGGCCTCAGCCAGTCCCCGCTCAACGCAGCGCTGGGCTTCACCGGTCTAGGGAGGATGTCATGTCACTGACTCGTCGCGGGTTCGCTCAAACGGTCGGCCTTGGTACGGCCGGGATCCTGTCCAACTCCTTCATCATCGGACGTGGCCTGGAAGCCGCCGAGTTCGAGCCCCAGTCGGCGCAGATGCCCTATGATGACGGCATCATCCGGATCAGCTCGAATGAGAATGCCCGGGGCCCTGGCCCCAAGGCGATACAAGCGCTTCACCAAACGATTTCGGCGAGGGCGGGGCGTGGATATCCGCCCGATCACACGAACGACCTGGTAACGACGATTGCCGAGAAATACGGCGTCGAGTCCAACAGTGTCGTCGTGGGCACGGGCTCGGGTGCGCTCCTCGCAGGGGCGGTCCGCGCCTTCTGTTCGCCGACCAAGCCGCTGGTTACGGCCGCGCCGACCTATGGGACGCCGGACCAGACCGCCAGGCGGCTCGGCGTGCCGATCAAGGCGATCCCAGTCGACCGCTCGCTGAGCCTGGATATCGATGGGATGGCAGCTGCCGCCCCCGGAGCGGGCATGGTGTTCTTCTGCAACCCGAACAATCCGACGGGAACCGTGCACCCTGCGGCCGACGTGGAGGCTTTCGTTCGACGGATCATGCGGGCATCACCCGACACGAAGATCCTGATCGACGAGGCCTATATCGACTATGCGGCCGACCCGGCGGTCAAGACCGCGAGTCCGTTGACACAGGAATTCCCGAGCGTCTTCATCACGCGGTCCTTCTCCAAGGCGCACGGGATGGCGGGTCTGCGCGTCGGATACGCGATCGGGCAACGCGAGACCCTCCGCGCGATCACGTCGGCATGGAATCTCGGCAGCATGAACACTCTTTCCGCCGCCGCCGCGATCGCGTCGATCACGGATTCCCAACATATCGCCGACGAGCGAGAAGAGAACGCCCGGATTCGTGAGTTCACGCTCGCCGCGTTCCGGGACCTGGGGTTTGAGACGCCCGAATCCCACACCAACCACATCTTTCTCGATCTCGGTCGTCCAGCGAGCGAGTTCCGGGAGGCGTGTCTCGAACAGGGTGTGCGCGTGGGCCGAGATTTCCCGCCCATGGAGCAGACGCACTCCCGGATTTCGCTCGGGACAATGGAAGAGATGGAGGCAGCGGTTCGGGTCTTCCGTAACGTCCTGAGCTGAAGAACCTCTGACCGTTCTGCAAAACCGCCCGGCGGGACATGTGCCCGCCGGGCGGTTTTGTCTGCGCCAGCGTCTGTCTCGGTAGAGTCTTAGACCCGCTCTAGCGCCCTCGACATGTTCTGGAGGGCGCGTTCCACGAGTCCTCGCCGTGTGCCGAGATTCATACGCATACGCCCCGCACCCCCGGTGCCGTAGGACGAGCCGGGATTCAGGTAGACCCCCGCGTTCTCGGCGAACCACCGTTGAACGATGCTCTCGGGCGTCCTCTGTTCTCCCGAACTCGCGTTCTCCTCGGCGGCGATCGACTCGGCACCGATCCTCTCGGCCACCCCACTGACGTCGATCCAGGCCAGGTATGTTCCCTGGGCCTTCGTGTACTTCACGAGGGGCATATTCTCCCTGATATAGGCTTCGGCGAACTCGTGGTTGCCGTCGAGGTACACGAGCGACTCGTCCAACCACTCGTCACCATCGGTCAGGGCGGCCTGTGTCGCGACCAGGCCGAGCGTGTTCAAGTCTGCTCTGCTGTTCGCCCTCACTCTCGCGAGATAATCTTGGTTGCTCGAGAAGAACCAGGCCGCCTTCATGCCTGAAATGCTGAACGACTTGGTCGCCGACTTGAAGGTGATGCTGTTGTCGACGATCTCCCTATTGGGCAGACTGGCGAACGGTACGTACTGCTGATCGCTTCGGACAAAGTCACAGTGGATTTCGTCGACGAGCATGACGACGCGGTGCTCGAGGCAGATCTCCCCCATCCGGGTCATGTCCTCCGCGGACCACAGGTTGCCCGTCGGGTTCTGTGGATTGCACAGAATGAACGCGTTGACGCGACGGGCCCGTCGTTCGAAGTCCTCGAAGTCGATCGAATAACGCCCGTCGACCAGCTTCATGGGACTGTCCTCGGGCACCGTTCTGGTGAATCGAAGATCGCTGTAGAACCCGCTGTAGACCGGCGAGGTGAGCAGTACCCGCGATCCCGGAGGCGCGAACGTTTGCAGCGCGGAGATGAGGCCCGCGTGCACGCCTGTGTTCAAGACGACGCTACTCGGGTCGATATCCAGGTCGTAGCGGCGCTTATTGAAGTCCACGATCGACTGGACGTACGACTCGGGCCTCCTCAGATAGCCCCAATTCTCGTGTGCGCACCGCTCGGCAAGGGCCTTTGTGATGCAAGGCGCCGCCCTGAAGTCCAAGTCGGCGATGCCCATAGCGACCTCGATGTCCTCACCGTACGTCGCGATCGGACCGTCCCACTTGCTGCAGTCGGTGCCGACTCGGTCGTAGGCCTCATCGAAGTCGTACGTCGGATAGAGCAGCGTAGGCGGCACACCGTGCGTTTCGATCGCCGACGCGGGCTTAACACCGACCGCGCCAAGGACCGCCGTCGCTCCCGCACTCTTGAGGAACGCTCTGCGATTTAGCTCCAGGCTCTGAGACATCGGTGTGGCCTCCCTATGGCTGACTGGCGGCGGGGTCCCCGCGGTAGGAGGATCGGGAACCGTTGCATCATGATATGGGACCAGGGTCGGGACCACCAGCACCTAGGGGTGCTTGCGGCATGGTTGCTGCCCGAACGATCTTCAACCGAAATCTCGTCGAGATTCGAAACAATGGCCCCCCGTCCGTGAAACGGTCTCGAGTTCAGACAGCCTCGAGTTCCGATGGACCATGAAGTGGGAGGAGCGACAGATGATAGCGCGAGCCCTCTTTTCCCTTTCCATCGGACTTCTGTTGACGAGCCCCGGTATACCGGCGCAGGTGACCGACTTCCAGCCGGTTACCGAGGAGACGCTACGCAACCCCCCTCCCGGTGACTGGCTCAACTGGAGGCGCACCGACAACGCGTGGGGGTACAGCCCGCTCGATGAGATCGATCGGGACAACGTCGACCGACTTCAGCTCGCGTGGTCGTGGGCCATGGACGAGTCCGGTGCCCAGGAGGCGACGCCTCTCGTGTACGACGGGATCATGTATCTGCCCAACCCCCGCGACGTCATCCAGGCGCTCGACGCCGCCACGGGAGATCTGATCTGGGAATACCGTCCCGAAGTCGACCCCGACGCGGCCCGCGGGGGAATCGGAGCCCAAAAGAGTATCGCCATCTACGGTGACAAGATCTTCGGGGCCACGCACGGCGCGCACATCGTCGCCCTGGACGCGAGGACAGGCGAAGTCGTATGGGACACTGAGACGGCCGACTCGGGCCTGGGGTACGGGTATAGCGCTGGACCGATCGTAGTTCGTGGCACGGTCATCGCCGGGATCACCGGTTGTGAACGCTACAAGGAGGACGTCTGCTTCATCGCGGGGCTCGATGCGGAAACGGGGGAGGAAAAGTGGCGCACGGCGACCGTCGCCCTTCCCGGCGAGCCCGGCGGCGACACGTGGGGCGACCTGCCCCTCGAATTCAGGGCCGGCAGCGACGCGTGGATCACCGGCAGCTACGACCCGGAAACCAATTTGGTCTACTGGGGCACGTCTCAGGCCAAGCCGTGGGCCCGGTCGGTTCGGGGTACTGACGGCGACGCCCTCTATACCAATTCGACGCTCGCGCTCGATCCCGACACCGGAGAGCTGGTCTGGTATTACCAGCATCTTCCCGGTGAGACGAACGACATGGACGACGGATTCGAGAACATCCTGATCGATGTCGAGGGACGGCCGTCGCTGTTCAAGATGGGCAAACTGGCCATTCTCTGGCAGCTCGATCGACGGACCGGAGCATTCATCCACGCCACGGATCTCGGATATCAGAACATCGTGGACGTGCATCCGGAGACCGGCGAAGTCACTTATCTCGCGGACAGAATCCCGGAGATCGGCGTCGAGATGGAGATGTGCCCGAGCACGTCCGGGTTCAAGAGCTGGCGCGCGATGGCGTTCAGCCCCGAAACCAACGCCTTGTACATCCCGATGACCCTCAATTGCGAGCGGGCCACCTTTGGCCCGACCGAGCGAGTCATCGGCGGAGGCGGCACGGGTCCGGTGCGGCGCGCCGACTACAGGCATCCCGATTCGCCAAATCATCTGGGTCAACTCCAGGCCTTGGACATCACGACCGGAGAACCGTTGTGGCGCCATCGCACGGTATCACCCATCAACACGGCTGCACTCACCACGGCCGGGGGCGTAGTGTTCGCAGGCGATTGGGATCGTAACGTGTATGCCTATGACGCGGCCGACGGAGAGATCCTGTGGCAGACGCGCCTGGGGACCTCGGCGCAGGGATTTCCTGTGACGTACTTGGCGAACGGGAAGCAATACCTCGCGGTCCCGGCCGGAATCGGCGGTGGGAGTTGGGGCACGCTGATTCCATCGGAATTGATCCCGGACATTCAACGGCCGAACCATGGCAACTCGATCTACGTGTTCACGTTGCCGGACAGGAACTGATGGCGGGATGGATGGGATCGCTCCCACGCCGGTTCTACCCAAGCTGGGTCTCTACGGGCGTTGTCCGGTCCCTGTTCGGGCTATGGCTCGTCGGCGCCGGCTTGCTGGTGTCGCCCCTGACTGCGCGGGATGCCCGCGCACAGGAGACCGCCCAAGACCCACGGACGGTGTGGGATGGGGTCTACAGCGAGGCGCAGGCCGGGCGCGGGCAGCTCCTTTACACGGAGTCGTGCTCCGGATGTCACGCTCCCGACCTCCGCGGCGACAACACGTCGCCGAGTCTGGTCGGGATGAGCTTTGAATTCCTCTGGGGCGGGTCCACGCTGGGCGAGTTGTTCACGCGCGTCCGAGAGCGGATGCCGACGGATCGACCCGGTACCCTGTCGGCACAGACGTATCGAGACATCCTGGCATTCATCCTACGTGCCAACAGCTATCCCGCAGGGCCACAAGAACTTGCCAGTGAGGATCTCGACCACATTAGAATCACCTCGCGTCCGGACGCAGGCCAGTAGATCGAGGAGCGGACGGCGTGCTCTTCGGGGCGGCGCCTCCAGGGGGTCGATTTCACCAGCATGAACTGAGGAGGACTTATGGCTATCCGGCTGTCGGGTCTCATCTTCGCGGCGACAATAGTGAGCGGGTCGGCGACCTCCCAGGAGTTACCACCCGGCTATCTCGATCCGGGCCCCATCCTGAGGGCCGCCGCGGACGCCATCGGGACCTCCAACCTACGCTGCGTGGCGATCTCGGGATCGGCCTACGCCGGAATGGTGGGCCAGCAGCGGCTGAACGGATATGAAGTGGATTGGCCACGCGGCCGGCCGCTCACGAACTATACCCGGACGATGAACTGGGACGCCGCGACCATGATTGAGGAATTCGACCGTGAGCCCGGCAACAACCCCGCGTCGTGGAAGCACGGACTCGGATGGCTGGGCGGGACACCCATCCAGCGAAATGTGCGCCAGCGTTTCGTGGTCAACGGGGAGTACGGGTGGCACGTGGATGGGCCGGGTGGCGAGCCCGTTGCCGCAACGCCTGCGGAAGCCGAGCGCTGGCAACTCGACATGTGGATCAACCCGCACGGGTTTCTCAAGGCGGCGATGAAGCCCGGGGCCAATCCCGTGGCGACCTGGCGGTGGGAGCTGGGGGAGATGGGTCGGGACGGCGCCACCACGGTGCCGGAGCGGGTGAGGGTCGTTTCGATCACCGTCCTCGGCAAGTACAGGGTGGACGCCACGATCAACAGCGAGAATATGCTCCAGCGCATCCACACCTGGGTACCCGATCCGGTGCTCGGCGACATGAACTACGAGCACGAGTTCACCAACGCCAGCTACATCGACATCGGTGACGGCGTGCGCTTTCCCACCGGTTGGCATCAGCACGAGGGCTGGGACGACAACTATCAGGCCCAGAGTGTCAACGCGGGCCACAACGCGTTCGGCGGAACCCTCGCGGACATCAGGGCGAACGACTGCGACGACCCCGCCACAGTCCCGGACGTGGTGCGAGGGGCCGTCTTTCCGACCGTGGTCACCACGCGGGAGCTGGCCGAGGGCGTGTGGCTACTCGGGGGAGCGTCGCACAACAGCGTGGCCGTCGAATTCGACGACTACTTGGCGGTCGTGGAGGCCCCTCTGGACGAGCGACGTAGCCTTGCCGTCATCGACGAGATCGTGCGTCTGGCGCCCAACAAGCCGATCCGGTTCCTGGTGAACACGCACCAGCACCACGACCACATCGGTGGACTGCGGACCTACATGCACATCGGCGCCACCATCATCACGCACTGGAAGAACTACGACTTCTATACACGCGACGTGCTCAATTACGCGCCGCGCACGCTCGACCCCGACATGGTATCGCTGTGGCCGCCGACCGAGCTCGCCGAGGGCTATCAGTACGAGACGGTGCGGGAGAACTACTGGCTCAATGATGGTGAGCGCTCCATGCACGTCTCGTACGTGCACCCGCTCGCGCACGCTGAGGGCATGCTGATGGCGTATCTCCCCAACGAGCGGATCGTCATCGAAGCAGATCTGTTCGACTCGCCGGCGCCCGGCGATGCACCCCAGACGGAGGCCACTCCGGCCAATCGGACCCTCCTGGGCCACGTCGAGCGCCTCGGGCTCGATGTCGAGACCATCGTTCCGATCCACGGGCGGCCGGTAACGTGGGCGGAGTTTACGAGGATCGTAGGGGCAGGTCGATGAGTCGGCCCTGGCGCAGTTTGGTTCAGGTCGTTGGTGGTGCATCGGCCATCACGTTGTCGGCCTGTTGGTTGGGCGACGCGGGCGAGTCGACGCAGGGCGGCGAGACCCTTCGGGCGCCGTCATCGTCGGTTGTGACGGCCGCGGACATTCCCAGCGACATCTTCGAGGACTCGTGGGCACGCCTGCCCCTGCTGCAACGAGAGAACCTCGATGCGGAGGGACAGCGCGTCTACGATGTCATCGTGAACCCCGATAGCCGGTACGCGTCCGGCCTTCGCGGGCCCGTGGGCATGTGGGCTTACAGTCCGCCGATGGCCGAGAACATCTTCCCTGCCAGTACCTACCTCCGCTTCGAAACCGAGAAGGATCAGCGTCTGACCGAGCTTGTCATCCTGGCCACGGCGCGGGAGGTCCGGAGCCAGTACGAGTGGAGCGCTCACGAGCCGGCCGGGGAACGTGCCGGCCTGGAGCAGGAGATCATCGACCTCGTCAGGCGACGGGGCGACCTGGAGAGTGCCGGCGAGATTCCGGGCCTCGGAGATCGAGAACGGACGATCATCGCTTTCGTCCGCGAGGTAATGAGCGAGGAGAAGGTGACGTCGGCCACCTTCAGCCGCGCACGGCAGCTCTTCGGAGAACAGGGCGTCATGGACCTGGCGGGCCTGGTCGGCTATTACAGCTTCGTCAACGTCACACTAAAGGCGTTCGACGTGCAGTTGGCGCCCGGACGCGAACGGCTCCTCCCCGACCTTTGGTGAGGGGCGAATTACATAGGCGGACAGTCGGAGATCACGTGCACGCTCTTGGCTCGCAAGGCATCGACGTCCGTACAGCTCACGTTCGTGTCCGTGAGGTTGACGGCGGCCTCGGCTCCGAGCCCGGGGTTGTCCAATAGCGTCTGAATGTCGGTGAGGTCGGGATTGGTATGGAGCCAGACGATCTCCAGGTTCGGGAGACCATCCAGGTCGCCGAGATCGGTGATCGAGTTGATGTGCACGCGGATTTGGGTGAGGCCCGTGAGTCCGCTCAGCGGACTTAGGTCGCTGATGGAATTGTTCCAGGCGTTGAGCGTGGTCAAGTTGGTGAGCCCGCTCACGGCGCTGATGTCGGTGATCGCGTTACTGTGGATCCACAGCGTGCCGGTCAGGTTGGTGAGCCCGCTCAGCGCACTGATGTCGGTGATCGTTCCGTTTTGATTGATGGCGAGAAACGTCAGGTTGGTGAGCCCGCTGAGCGGGCTCACATCCGTGATCGAGTTCGCGGCGAGATTGAGTGAGGTCAGGCCCGTGAGCCCGGCGAGCGCTCTGATGTCGGTGATCGAGTTGCCGCGGATCTGGAGTGTCGTGAGCCCCGTAAGATTTTCGATTCCTCCCAGGTTCGTGACCCCTGCACTCGCGGCGTTCAGGGAAGTCAGCGTCTCCACCAGACCGCAGGTAAGGGACGATTGAGGGCCGATCAGGAGCGCGTCCCTGATCTCCGCTTCGAGAATGGCGTCCTCGAACATCACGATTGCCGAGGAGGATGCGGTGTCGCAGAACGTCTCGATACCCGGACCCGCTATATCACGAAAGCACGCCAAACCCGCGACCAGAAGAAGCGCGCCGGCGAAGACGCCGGAGGCGATCCCGGACCCGACCTCAGGCCAGACCCCAGACCTTCTGATCGTCACTTCCTGATGCGAATCCCCGCCAGCTTGGCGAGCGCGCCGAGCGTCGTCTGTGCCGCGTTCAAACCGAGTGTGAAGTCCGCATCCGTAAAGGTCTCGAAGAGGTCCGTCGTCTGGTGCCAGTGCGGGTTCGCCCCGTTGCCGGTCTCGTAGAGGCGTCGGTTCTCACGCAGGCTCACCGCGGGGACCACGTTCATGAAGGGCGTCGAGTCGGTGTTGCTCATGGCGTTGCTGAGCACCGCAGGATAGTCCGTCGCGTGCAGCCGGTTGGCGTTGATGAGCGCGAGCCCGAGTTGGGCCGACTGCTCGGCGAAGACGGAGTTGAGCTGGAACTCGACGTCGACGTCGGCGTCCAGGGCTTGATTGAACGTGACCGGGTTGCCGTGGTCCCACATCATCATGTCGTGCTGGATCATGCCGAGCCACCGGGGCTCCGGATACTGCCCCGAACCGGCCGGGGACTCCATGCCCTGAAGCCCCTGGCGCTGTTCGACGTACGCACCGGCCCCGTTCAGCCCCGTCTCTTCGTTGTTCCAGAGCGCGAAGCGGAGGGAGACATCGGATTCCACACCCGGCGATGCCAGAACACGCGCAAGCTCCATCACGAGCGCGGTGCCCGACCCGTTGTCGTTGGCGGCCTCACCGCCCCCACGTCCGTCCATGTGCGCGCTGACGATGTACATCTCACCCGGATTCGTGCTCCCGATCTTGGTTGCGTACACCTCCTCGCGGGGCTCGGGCGGGGGCTCGGGGGCACCCTCCTCGACCCGGGGCGTGAACATGTAGTGGAGACGGCCGGTCTCGTAACCCCAGCCGCGCAGCCGCTCTTCGATCCAGTCGATGGCAGCGGCGTTGCGAGGGGTCCCCTGCTCGCGGTCACCGAACTGCGTCAGACCTCGAACGAGCTCCTTGTAGCTGTCGAACTCCAGGAGGCGCACCACGCTCTGGTGCATGCTGTCCGCCGCCGTCATGGGAACGCCGCCCAGGATGTTGCGGAGGTTCCTTCGAAGTGTGGGTGGATCGCTCGGCCTGCTGTCCTGAGGTGAGCCGACCCGCTGTTGGGCGTCCGCAGGCAGAGCCGGGAGAGCCACGATCGCAAAGAAGGCGCAGGACGTGAGGCAGACACGAAACATGCGGGCCGTGACGATGTTGGTTCGGTTATCCATGATGAGATCCAGTATTGGAGCGGAGGCGGGTTGCCGTGACAACTTTCTCCGGGGCGGTGGAAACGCGCAAGGCGGGCCGAGTGTTTCACTACGATCCCAGGTGGTCGAAGTCGTTACATTGACGGGCGAAACCCGCCTCGACGGGCCAGGCCCGCGAGGCCGTCTCCGCGCCTACCGTAGAATCCGAGTCGGATGGCTCGTAACCGAGACGTCTTGTGAGTGAACCCGAATGCACCCACAGGTCAGCGACATGCTGAAACAGGCTCTGGCTGCCCCCCGGCTCCTGGTGATGCTGGCCGGTCTCGTTCTCGCCACCGCCGGGGTCGCCGAGCCCACCGCCGCCCAAACCCGCGACATCCGGGGCACGGTGCGCGCCGCCGAGGACGACTCAGCGCTCGAGGGTGTCGCGGTTCGAGTCGGCGGGTCTTCAGCCACGGCGGTTACGGACTCCGACGGCTTCTTCACGTTGGGGGGACTTCCCGGAGTCGAATACCGCCTGGTCTTCTCGCGCTTGGGGCTTGCCACCGACACGCTCCTCGTTCCGGTAGGAACCGACTCCGTGGAAGTGTTTCTCGAGACGAGTGCCGTGGAGTTGGCCGGGATCCTGGTCGAGACATCGGCCGTTGCCAGAGCACGCGAGCGCTTCGAGCAGTCGGCGCAAGCCAGCGCCGTGACCGTCGACGCAAGGGACATACTGAGGGCGCCCACGTTCTTGGAGGCGGATGTCATCCGCATGATTCAGCTGCTGCCCGGCACCGTGGCGATCAACGACTACACGGTCGGCTACAACGCACGCGGGGGCGAAGCGGATCAGAATCTCATCCAGCTCGACGGCGTGACGATATTCAACCCCTCCCATCTGGGAGGCCTGTTCTCGACCTTCGATGCCCAGGCGGTGGGCGACACCGACTACCTGACCGGTGGCTTCCCATCCCACTACAGCGGACGTCTCAGCTCGGTCCTGGACGTGCGCACGCGACCGGGGAGTGCGGAATTCGGCGTGATGGGGCAGATCTCTCTGTTGTCGTCGAAGGTTTTGATCGAGGGGTCTCTGCCGTTCGAAAACTCGACGTTTCTCGTGGCCGGGCGCCGTACCTACGCGGACAAGGTCATCGCGGCGTTCACCAGCAGTGAGCTGCCGTACTACTTCGGCGACGCGGTGGCGAAGCTCGCCCTCCAGCTGCCGACCGGTGGAACGCTCATGGCCACTGGGTACGTCGGCCGCGACGTCCTCGACTGGAACTTCGACCAGTCGGACCCGGACATCGAAGGGGTCACGCTTCGGGTCAATTGGGGCAACCGACTGCTGGGCCTCAACTACGCAGACCGGATCTTGCAGAAGCCACTCGAACTGCACGCGAGTATCACGGAGTTTTCGACGACCGTCGGGCTTTTTCCCGACTTCGCTCGGGTCGACAACGACGCGCGGCTACTCACCACGAACGCCGCGTTGTTCCTGTCGGAGGGACAATCGCACGACGTGCGTGTGGGTGGAGGTGTCGAGGACTACCGCATGCGGTACGACGCCCGCAGCACGAGTTTGAGTACGTCGTTCCTCGACCTGAAGTATCGACCACGGGTCTGGTCGGCGTTCATCGACGATCAATGGCGCCCCAACGATTGGCTGATGATCCGCCCCGGCGTGCGCATGGAGGCCGTCGGCGGTGGCGCCGCCGCCGTCACCTTCTCGCCTAGGGTGGCGCTCAAAGGTTTTGTGACTGAGGACCTCGCCCTCACCGGGTCCGCGGGACGCTACTACCAGGCGATCCACTCGCTGCGCGACCACAACAGTCCCTGGTCGTTCGTGGACTTCTGGATCGGTGCCGACGAAGTAACGCCTGTCGGTCGCTCCGACCATCTGGTTCTTGGCTTCGAGCGATGGTTCGCCCCCGACCTCTCCCTGTCCGTCGAGGGGTACCGCAAGACCTTCAACGATATCCTGAATATCAACGTCGCCGACGATCTCGCCGTCCAGGGCGATGAGTTCGTGACGATGACCGGCGACGCATACGGACTCGACGTCCTCTTGAGGAAGTACGAGGGCGACTGGAACGGATGGATCTCCTACTCCTTCGGGAAGGCCATACGCCAGGACCCGACGCAGGAGTTCGCGCCGGCGCACGATCGCCGGCACTTCCTGAACATCGTGGTCAACGGTTCCGGTCCCTTCGGGAGCGAGATGAGCGCACGCTGGGGGTTCGGCTCGCCCCTCCCCTACACGCAGATCGTCGGCGAGTGGGAACATCGCACTTACAGGATTGCCGCGAACGGGTTCGGTCACTCCGAGAGGGAGCCGATCGCGGACCCGCAGCTCAACGGCAGGCGCTACCCGCACTACTCGCGACTCGACGTGAGCTTCCGATGGGACAAACGGCTCTGGGGTGGGACCGCCCGCCCGTTCCTGCAGTTCGTGAATCTCTACAATCGCGACAACGTGTTCCTGTACAATTTCGACTTCACAGAGACGCCGGGTGTGCGGGAGACGGTGCCGCAATTGCCGTTTCTCCCCAGCTTCGGCGTGGAGTTCGAGTTTTGATGCAACGGCTGGCCTGGGTCTCCGGTCTCGTGCTCTGGAGCGCCGGCTGCGTGTTCGGTGACGATCCCATGGACCCCCTCACTGATTCACCCGAGACGATCGTGGTCGTGCAGGGCGTCATGCGCTCCGATCAGTCCCAGCAGTGGATCCTGGTCGAACGCACCTTCAACGGAACGATCGGCGCCACCGACTTGGGGCTGGTCCCGGGTGCCGGCGTGGCCGTCGCGCTCGAGGGGGCCGACGTCACGATCGCGAACCTGAGCCTCCCGACCGACCCGTGTGGCGCGAACGTCCCTCTCGTCGAGAGTGCGGGACCGCCGAATCGCCTCCAGCCGGGAGCGTACTGGTCCCCGGTTGGATGTCCGACGATTCGCGCGGGCGACACACTCGACCTGCGTGTCGTGTCCGGCGACGACGTGGTGACGGGCCGAACGATTGTTCCCGGCACGAACGGCATGGCCCTCGAGGCCGGAGGTGAGTCCGTGACGGTGCCCGGACCCATTCTCGAGTTCAACCGCGATGCCGATACGCTCCTGGCCTCTGTCGATCCGAGCGGCGGCCGGGCCCTCATCGTCGAGATCAGTGAGCGGTCTCCCGGTGAGACAGCGGACGACGTCGCGGCGGAAAGTTCGTTTTTTTGGGCCGACGCGACCGAGCTGACGCTGCCCGGAGACCTGCTCGATGTGCTTCAGGACTTCGACGACCTGGGGGATGAGGATCCGACGGATCTCTTCAACGCGGGCCGCTTGCATTCGGCGACGCTCGCGTACGCCGACAAGAACTTCTTCGACCAGTTGCGCTCCCGTAATCTGACAATCACCGGACGCGGATTCATCAACAATCTCGAAGGGGGACTCGGGTATTTCGGCAGCATGATCGCTGCCGAGACCTCCCTTCGGGTCATCGGTGACGCTGACGATTCCCGCGAGGGGCTCTACAAGACCACCGGGACGGTCGAGGGTGTCGCGGCTGCGCTCGACTGGGAGTTGTACCTCAATCGCTTGACCGAGAATCCCGGCGACGCCGGTGAGCCGTTCTCCACATTCCTCGAGGGGGATTGGGTGTTGGGACCCTACGATGCCTGGACCACGGGCACGTTCGCCGGACCGACTCTGTCGATATCCATCGAGCAACCCACCGGGGCCCTGACGCCGGAGGGCCGGCCCGAGGTCCGGACGTGGGAGGTCGCCGGTGACCTCGGCGCAACCGGATCCACGACGCTGACGGTGCGATTGCAGGGTGCGGAAGTTGGGACGTTGACGGCGGCGAGGCAGTGAATCTATGCGGTGCCTCGCTGTAAGCGATTCCCTACCCCGTCACCGCGGCGATACGACGGGCCGCCTCCGCCACGATCTCTGCGTTGTCCCGGGCGGTCGTCCCGTCGGCCAGCTCGAACATATCCTCGAGCCCGGCACGCGTGTCGTACCCCCGCTGGGTCGCCAATTCGATCAGCGGCCAGGCGGTGGCCCGGGATCCGTGGAGGAGCCGGGGTCGGTCGACGCCGGCCGCGTCGAGCACGGATTCCATCTCGACCACGCTTCGCACGGCGGCCTCGAGGTCGCCACCCCGCGGCTCGATCATGAGCCGAAGGCAGCGGGGGGCCAGACCGCTGTCGACGCACGTCGCGGTCGCCTCGGCGTCGAACAGCCCGGCCTCGACGCCCACGCCCTTGTCCATCAACAGCTCGGCGAGCGCGACTGAGCCCGGCTCGTTGAAGTTCACCGACGCGAAGTCGGGCAGCACCGACCACTCGGCCACCTGCGCGTGCCGCTGCTCGGCATCGCCGACGATGCTGAAATGCGTGCTCACCCCGAACGGTGTGGTGGGAATCGCGGCCCGGAGCGCCCCTACGACGCGCGCGACGTTGTCGGCACGCACACTCTCGTCGGCATTGCGGTCACGAACGTGGATGTGGATCGCCCCTGCCCCGGCCCGCACGGCGCCCCGTGCGGCTTCGGCGAACGCCTCGGGCGTCGTCGGTAACGCGGGGTGGCTGCCCGGCTGGCGAGCCCCGTTCAGGGCCCCCTTCAGCAGCATGGTCCGTCTCGTTCCGCGACGTGGTGCACCACATCCTCCCAGCGCGAAGACACCCACCCCGACCCCGGCGGCGGTGAGAAAATCACGCCGCGAGAACCGATCCGGCCTGCGCTCCTGTTCCGGTGACACGGACACGGTCTCTCAGGCGCCCTCGAGGGCCGGATTCAGGCGGAAGACTGGAGCGAGCATGGCGGACAAAATGCGCCCAAGGCGTGCCGGGCTGCAAGCGAGAGGTGGGGTGATTTCTGTGTCGTATTGGGAGATATCCCTACAGCGGACGCTGCTCGCGGTCGTCTAAATTTGGGAAGCGAGCCGAGCTGGTTCTTGCTACACCCGCCGTAGGGCCCGAAGATGAAGCATCCTGCGAACCGCCGTCAGAGGAAGGAGCCTGCATGTTTGAGAAAGTGCTAGTGTCCATGGATCTATCGCCGGCCACCGAGGCCCTCGTATCCGCACTTCCCGGTTTGCGAGAACTCGGTACCCAGGAGCTGATTCTTGTTCACGTGGCAAAACCCTCTCGCGGCTCTTCATCCGAATCCCTAAAACGGGTGGACAAGTACCGCGGACGATTGCAGGGGCTGGCGGAACGCCTGAAGGAGGACGGATTCTCCGTCAGCGTACGTGTCCCGACCGGTGCACCTGTGGCGGAGGTGTTGAAGGAAGTGGAAGCCAAGGAGCCCGATGTCGTGTTTGTGGGGTCCCGGAGTCACACGCTGATTCGCGAGGCCTTCGTCGGAAGCGTGGCGTGGGACATTGTGCGGGGTGCCGGCTGCCCTGTGCTTCTCCAGAAGATCGAACCGAGCCGTGGGGACCCGGAGGCCGCGTTGGAGAGTCCCGGGACAGGCCTTCCCAAACACGTGGTCTTTCCCACGGATTTCTCCGATACCGCAAACCGGGCTCGGCCGTGGCTTCTGGGACTCATTGGGGACGCCCCTCCCTCCTTCTCGCTGCTCCACGTGATGCCTGCGGGGTCCAAGGAGAAGACCAAGGAAGCCGAGAGCCAGCTGGAGGAGCTTGCTCAAGAGCTTCGAGAGCATGGCGTCACGGACGTGAGCTACCGGGTCCCAATCGGCACACCGTACGAGGAGATCTTGAAAGCGGGTGGCAATAGGGCCGATGCGGTCGTGGTGATGGGCACCCACGGACGGGGCTTGCTTCCGGGAGTGGTGCTTGGAAGCGTGGGTCGGCAGGTGGTTCGCCACGCCTCCGCCAGGGTTCTCCTCCTCCCAGGAGACGAATCGGAAGAGTCTTAGACGAGGTCCCGGAAGCATTCCAGTGCTTCCGGGTTGGCCAGCGCTTCGACGTTCTTCACCTCGCGCCCGTGGATGATGTCGCGGACGGCGAGCTCGGTGATCTTTCCGGATCTGGTTCGGGGAATATCGTCCACCGCCAACACGACCTGAGGCACGTGCCGGGGAGTCGCGCCGGTCCGGATACACGTTTTGATCTCGTGCGTCAGCTCATCGGTAAGTACCGCTCCCTCGCGTAGTACGACGAACAGCACCACGCGCACGTCACCCTCCCATTCCTGTCCGACCGCAACGGCTTCCTGCACCGCGTCGAGCTGCTCGACTTGTCGGTAGATCTCGGCCGTGCCTATGCGCACGCCCCCGGGATTCAGCACGGAATCGGACCGCCCCATGATCAAGTAGCCGCCATGTCGGGTTTCCAGCGCGAAATCACCGTGGCACCAGACACCGGGAAATTTCTTGAAGTAGGCGGCCTCGAAGGCGGTGCCATCCGGGTCGTTCCAGAAGCGCAGCGGCACGGTCGGGAACGGCTGCGTGCACACCAACTCGCCGCGCTCTTCGGTCACCCTTTCGCCGGCGTCGTTCCAGATCTCGACCGCCATACCCAGCGCTGGCCCCTGAATCTCGCCACGAAATACCGGCCCCTGCGCATTCGGCCCGACGAAACAGGACAGAAGATCGGTGCCGCCGGAAATCGAAGCCAACGCCACGTCCTTCTTGATGTGCTCGTAGACGAAGTCGAAGCTCTCCGGAACCAGCGGCGAGCCCGTCGAGGCTATGGTCTCGAGGTCCGGCAAGGGATGAGTCTCGACCGGTCTCAACCCGGCCTTCTTCACGCTGTCGATGAACTTCGCGGAGGTGCCGAAGAACATGGCGCGTTCATCCTGAACGAAATCGAACATGCGATTGCCGTCCGGATAGAAGGGCGAGCCGTCATACAGCATCACGGTCGCCTCGCAGGCCAGCGCCGACATCAGCCAGTTCCACATCATCCAGCCACAGGTGCTGAAGTAGAACACCCGCTCGTCCGGACGCAGCTCGGCGATCAGGCGGTGCTCCTTCAGATGCTGCAGCAGGGTTCCTCCGGCACGATGCACGATGCACTTGGGTATGCCCGTGGTGCCGCTGGTGAACATGATGTACAGCGGATGATCGAACGGCAGTGAGCGAAAGTGCAGAGCACGGCCGCGTCGCTCCTCGATCAACTCGCTCCAATCCAGCATCCCGTCGGGCACGCCGAAGTCCATGTACGGCACGATCACGACCTGCTCGACTGTCGGCAGCCGCTCCACAACGGCGCTGATCCGCTCGCGAATGTCCAGCGTCCTGCCGTTGTAGCGATAGCCGTCGCAGGCAATCAGAATCTTCGGATCGACTTGCGCGAAGCGGTCCAGCAGACCCTGCTCACCAAAGTCCGGGGACGCCGACGAGAAGACGCCTCCCAGCGCGCTGGTAGCGAGCATCGTGCTCACGGTCTCGGCGATGTTGGGCATCACGGCGACCACTCGGTCACCCGCCTCCAGTCCCACCTCGTCGAGCCATGCGCCGAAGGCTCCCGCCTCGTCGTTCAGTTCCTGCCAGGTGACGCGCCGGCGGCGACCATCCTCGCCGAGGGCGACGAGCGCCTCACCCGAATCCGAGCGGAGCAGCAAGTTCTCGGCGAAGTTGAGGGTGGCGCCTGGAAAAAACCGCGCCGTGCGCATATCGGTGCCGGGCTCGAATACGATGTCACCGCGCTTGCCGATCACGCCGCCAAACTCCCAGACGCTCTCCCAGAACGCCTCCGGTTGCTCGATCGACCAGCGATGCAGCCCGCTGTAGTCGAAGGACGCCTGCCCTGCATAGGGACCATGGCGGCTCGCGAACTCGGCCAACACTGATGCCGCCACGCGTTCGGGTGACGGCCGCCACAGGATCCGGTCGTCTTCTGCGGTCATACCCTCGGGATGGGTCGTGTCCTCGGGATCGGCCATATGCTCCGTTGGAGTCATGGCCGGGTCTGCGAGGGCATCACGGCCTGACCACAACGCAACCGCGGAAACCACCCTTCTCGATCAGCTCATGCGCCTTGGCGACCTCGTCCAAGCCCAGCACATGGGCCACACGATGCTGAAGCCGGCCGGCTCGGGACGCCTCGTCGATATCGGCGATCGCCTGCTGCTTCGCTTCTTCGGGCATCGCGTAGACGATGACGAGCCGGATCCTCAGATCCTGATACATCATCCGGTAGAACGGGATCTTGGGCTGAGGAATCTGTGTCGATGAATAGGTCGCGATGGTTGCGCCCGTACGAACGACGTTCAGCACCTCGGGCAGGTTCGCCCCGAACTCGACCTCGACGACGCGATCGATCGGCTCGCCATCATTCGCGGCCAGAACCTTGGCGGACCAGTCTTCCTCGCGGTGACTCACGATCGCGTCGGCACCGGCTTCCATGCAGGCTTGGTCGTCCTCGAAGGTGGACGCCGTCGTGATGACCCGTGCGCCCGCGTGGTGGGCCCACTGAATGGCATAGTGACCCACACGGCCAGCACCACCCGTGATCAAGATCGTTTGACCCGCAACTGGTCCATCGGCGAACACACACCGGTGCGCCGTCATGACGGGGATCCCGAGACAGGCCCCGACCTCAGGGCTCACACCCTCCGGCAACGGTGGCGCGCGCTCGGTACCAATCGCCACGAGTTCGGCGGCCGTCCCGAAGCGCCGACCATACTGCGCCTGATACACCCAGACGGCATCGCCTATGCGGTCACTGGAGACGCCCTCGCCGACCGCTTCGATCACGCCGGCTCCGTCGCTGTGGGGGATCACGTAGCCTTCATCGAGCAGGTCGGGAAAGGATCCGGCACGCTTCTTCACGTCGGAGGGATTCACGGCACTGGCCTGCATGCGGACCAAGACCTCGCCGGGGTCCGGGCGCGGATCGTCCCGCTCACCGACGTTCAAGACCTCCGCGGCGGGCCCAAAGCGTTCATACCATGCAGCTTTCATCCCCTGACGAACACCAGATCTTCATCGCTGGACAGCTCGGGAGCGAAGGCGTAGCCGTCCTCCCCGAACCCCTTCAAGTCGTCCTCGCTCTCGACGCGATTCCGGACCATGAAGCGAGCCATCCTTCCCCGGGCCTTCTTGGCGACGAGCCCGATGGTCTTGGGTACGCCGTTCCTCATCTCCTTGAAGTGGCAAGTGACGAAGGGGCCGTCGAGGCTCTGAGGCTGGATGGCCTTGATGTACTCGTTGGAGGCCAAAGACACGACCGCGCGGTTCTCGTGGGAGGCGGTCACTGCATTACACGCGTCCGTGAGGCGCGAGCCCCAGAAGTCGTAGAGGTCCTTCCCGCGCTCGGTGGAGAGCCTCGAGCCCATCTCCAGGCGATACGGCTGAATCAGGTCGAGGGGCCGGAGCATGCCGTAGAGCCCCGAAAGAATATTGAGATGATTCTGGGCGTATGTGAGGTCGTCTTTGCTCAACGTGTCCGCGTCGAGCCCGACGTATGTGTCACCGCGGAACATGAATACGGCTTGCTTGGCATTGTTCGGCGTAAAGGGTGTGGAATACTGCTGGTAGCGGGCATGGTTCAGTTCGGTCAGGGCGTCCGAGAGATTCATGAGAGCCTTGAGTTCGTCCTTGCCCAGACCCTTGACCGTGTCCACGAGCTCCTCGCTGTTCTCCAGGAGCTGGGGAAGCGTGAAGTCGCCCAGTGGCGGCTCGTTGTCGGTATCGAGTCGTTTGGCGGGAGATATCAAAGCCAGCACGTGGTCGCGTCCTGTTGAGGTCCAGTCGGGGCCCGGTAGGTAGATCCCGGAGGGAGATCCGTGACGGGTGAGTCCGACGAATCTACGTTGCGCCGCTCAGTACGGAAGAACGTAAAGCAGGATCGCCAGAAATGGGATAAGCAACAGCATCATCGTGATGGCGTAGCCGAACATGTCCCGAGCGCGAAGGCCGGTGATGGCCAGGAGCGGGATGGCCCAGAAGGGGTTGAGGAGGTTGGTATGTGCGTCCCCGACCGAAAAGGCCGCAATGGTCTGGCCGTGAGGGATTCCCAGCTCGGCGCCGGCCATCATCATCGGCCCTCCGATGATCGCCCATTCTCCGCCCGCGGAGGGTACGAATACGTTGAGCACTCCTCCCGTGAGCCATGCGGTTACCGCGAACGTATCCGGCGTGGCGATCGCAAGCAGCGAGTTGGTCATGGAATCGACCAATCCGGTCCCCGTCATGATTCCGATGATCCCCGCGTAGAAGGGAAAGAGCAGGATCACGCCGGCGCTCCCCTGAACGGAGTCGTAGAACTCCCGCAGGTACTTGGCCGGGCTGGCGTAGAGCAGGAGGCCGATCATGAGGAAGCCGAAGTTGAAGTTGTTGAGATCGAGCGCACCGAGGCCCTGGGTGAAGAACGTTCCCAGAAACACCGCGACACCGGTCAGCGCGAGCCCCCCGGCGAGTATCCTGCTGTTGTCGATCTTGTCCGCTAGCGCCGGTTTTGTACCCCCGGCACGGTTCCCGAGTGCGGGCGTCGCGGTCCTCGGCCCCGCGCCCGCCCTCACAGCCGGATCCGAGTCCGTCCCGCTCGACGCGGCGCTCTCGACACGTGGATCCTCTTCGAGGCCGATATCTGTGCCGGGATCCACATAGTGTCCGATCCCCCTGCAGTTTTCCTTGGGCGGGCTCAACAGGTAGAGCATGATCGAGCCGTAGACGAGCGACAACACGGTCAGGGCCAGCGGGTAGGGGTGGAAGACCCACTCGGTCGAGGGGATCACCCGGTCTACGAACCCCAACTGCATCAACGTGTTATCATCGGTCGCTTGAAGTAATCCTGCAGAGCTGGACAAGCCCCATCCCCAGGTGAGGCCGATCCCCATGTAACCGGCCACAGCCAGCAGCGGGTAGTGGACCGGCATTCCGGTCTTGGCTGCGTACTTCCCCATCTCACGAGCCAGAATCGCCCCGAAAATGAGGCCGAGACCCCAGGAGATCCACGCGGTCAGCATCGATCCGACACCCACGAGGACCACGGCCTGCCGACCGTTCTTGGGAATGCGGGCGAGGGTCAGGATCAGACCCCTCACCCTCGGGTGGTATGCCACCACGTTGGCGGTCACGAGAATGATCACCATCTGCATCGCGAACTGCAGCAGACCCCAGAAACCTCCGTACCACGAGAGGGCGATGTCGGCCCCCGTGGACCCCTCAGAGATGAACGCGGCGCCCGCGGTGACGTAGGTCAGGAGGATGGCGAAGAGGAACGGGCTCGGCATCCAACGCTCCACCCGGTCTGCGATCGCCTCCCCGAACCTCTGGACGGGAGTCAGATTGGGCTCACTGACCTGCTCGACAGTCGGCATGCTCGGCTCCTTGGCCTTTTGGGGCGCCATATCGCCGTCAACGTCACGACTCGGGGTCCTGCGCGCCACTCCGGTCACGGGTCGAGACCCACGGCGCCAAAACCCTCAGAACCGGCGGGAACCTCGGGTGCGCCGCGTGCGTTCATACTCCGATGACTCGTTATCGCATCCTTGGTGACGGTTATCGAAGAGTCCGTGACTTGATCGGGCGGTGGGCTCTGATCTGGTGGGCTGGGGAAGGCGTGGGTAGTGTGGTCGGGGTCCACCGCTCGATCAAGGGAAAGCCTGGGGCTTTTCTGGTAGTTGAGAGATCTATTCGTGTGGAGGAGGCCCCAACTCACATGATGTCGTTCCGGGGTCAGCATCGGATATCTGTTGCCGTGGGGGACCCTATGGTGGGATTCAGCCGCAGAGGAATGCTGGTCTGTCTCGCCTTTCTGGCCGCTCCGCAGGGTCAGGGCTGGCTGCCGTCGGCGCTCCAGGCACAGGAGCGGGCGGATTTCGACTTGTTCGGTCATACGAGGGGTGACCCCGGTGCCCCGGTCGAGGTGGTCGAATTCGCGGATTTCGGGTGCTCCGCCTGCGCGGCCTTCGCGACCGAGGCCTGGACCGACTTCGACGGGGAATTCATCGACACCGGGATCGTCCGCTGGAGGTTCATCCCCTTCATTCTGGGCTCCTTCCGCAATTCAGAGGACGCCACGATGGCGGCGGAGTGCGTGGCAGACCTCGAACCCGAGGCTTATTGGCCGATGCACGACCTCCTCTACGAGAGACAGGGGGATTGGAGCCGGCGGCGGCGGCCCAAGGGCGAGCTGCAGAGATTCGCGGAGAAATTGGGAGTCGACCGTGACGGCTTCGAGGACTGCTACGACGACGGAGATTCCGCGGAGGATCGGATCGATCGCAACAACGACCTGGCCAAGGATCTCGGAGTCCGAGCCACGCCGACCTTCTTCGTGAACGGGCGCACCCTCATCGGTGCTCCGCCGCTGAGTGAGTGGCGTACTCTGATCGACGCCGTGCGCGCGGAGGGTGCCGCTCCCACTCCGGGACGCTGATCCACCGCAGACTGACGTTGACCCGTGTTGACGGGTCCGGCACAGCCCCGCACGTTATCGCGTCCCGGAGACGGTGTCTTCGTCCGGAGGCGGGCCCTTCTGTTTCGTTTCCCTGGGGCAAATTCCCGCAGAGCCCGTCGGCACACTCGGAGCGAGAGCGATGGCCTTGATACAGCATCCCACGCGATACCACGGCCATGTGGCGACGATACTATGCGCCGTTCTGTTCACGACTCCGCTCGCAGGCAGCGCGCAGGACCGTTATCCCGTGGACTGGCAGGCGGTGGCCTCCGAATCGATGGAGTATTTCTCGACTCTGCTGCGCATGGACACCAGCAATCCGCCCGGCAACGAAACCGAAGCCGCCACGTATCTTCAGCGAGTACTCGGGCAGGAGGGCATCGAGGCCGAACTGTTCGCCCTCGATCCTGCGCGCGCGAATCTGGTCGCGCGGCTTCGCGGTAACGGCAGCAAGCAGCCGATTCTGGTGATGGGCCACACCGATGTCGTCGGCGTGCAGCGCGAGAACTGGTCCGTCGATCCCTTCGACGCGGTCACCCAGGATGGTTACGTCTACGGTCGCGGGTCCCTCGACGATAAGGACAACGTTACGGCCACGTTGATGCTGATGCTCCTGCTACGACGGTCCGGAGTCGAGCTCGATCGGGATGTGATTTTCTTGGCGGAAGCCGGAGAAGAGGGGACGACGAGATTCGGCGTCGACTACATGGTCGAGCAGCATTGGGACAAGATCGCGGCCGAGTACTGTCTGGCCGAGGGTGGAGGGGCCGTGTCCCGCGACGGCGACGTGCGCTACGTCAAGATCGCGACCACGGAGAAGTTTCCGATGCGCGTCCGGTTGGTTGCCCGCGGAACGGCCGGGCACGGATCCGTCCCGAGAGTCGACAACGCGGTGGCGGCGCTGGCCGGGGCCGTGGGACGACTGGCCTCGTGGCAGTCGCCGCTCCGTCTCAATGAAACGACGGAGGCGTATTTCTACCGGCTGGGTGAAATCAGTGACCCCGAGGAAGCCGCCCGTTACAGAGGCGTGACGGACCCGGCGCAGCAGCCACGAATCGAACGGTACTTCGCCGAGTTCGAGCCGGAGCATTATTCCCTGCTACGAACATCTGTAGTGCCCACGATGATGAGTGCCGGTTTTCGCCGGAACGTGATCCCCAGCGAAGCCGAGGCCACCTTCGATATCCGCGGATTGCCCGACGAGAATCCGGAGGAATTCTATCGTGACCTCGCGGGTGTGATCAACGATCCGAACATCGAGATCATCCCGGAAGGGGTCTACCGGCCGGCGAGCCCGCCCTCCAGTCTGGAGAGCGAGATGTTTCAGGCCCTGGAGGGTGTCACCAACCGCCTCTTTCCGAATGCCGTGACGCTGCCGTCGATGCTCACGGGGGCCACGGACATGGCGCAGATTCGTGCCCAGGGAACGCAGTGCTACGGCTTCGGCCCGGTTCGGACCGAGGAGGACGTTCGTGCGGGTGGCGGGGCGCATGGTGATGACGAGCGCATCATGGAGAGCTCGTTGCTGACCCTGATTCAGTATCTGTGGTACACCGTCGTCGAGGTTGCCGCGAGCGAACGTTAGACCCGAGTCTCTGTCCGAGAATTCCCCGCTCGCCTGCACGGCCTTTCCCCGACTGGCTTCGATACCTCTGCCTCCGGTACCTTCCGACAGTGGGGCGCCAAGACCAAGCCCAAATGCCGCCGGTTTCGAATGGGCACGAGTCACCAGACGGGCGCGAGTCACGAGACGGAGGACGGTCATGCTTACAGTCCGTGAAGTCCTGAAAGCCAAGGGCCGTTCGGTCGAGACCGCGCAAGCCTCGGAAACCGTGGCGGACGTGATCGAACGCTTCACGGATGCCCCGATCCGTTGCCTGGTGGTCACCGAGGGAGACGCTCTTGTCGGGCTGGTCACGATCAGAGACGTCCTCGCGTACATCGGCAAGCACGGCGACGGCGCTTTGGAGGCAAAGGTCGAAGAGGTGATGACCCGTGACGTAACGAGCGTCACGCTGGATGCATCGGTAGACGATGCTGCGACGTTGTTCGCGGAGAGGGGCTTCAATCATCTTCCCGTACAGGAAGAAGGCAAAGTCGTTGGACTGGTGACCCCGGCCGACGTGCTGGGTCGCCACCTCGAGGAGGTCCGGGAAGACGCGGCCCACCTTATCGACTACATCTCCGGTGTCTACTCCTAACCGCTAGCACCAGAATCAGAGGCCAGGCGATCGCATCGCATGCCGCACCGGATTAGCAGGGGGCTGGACCTCCGGATTGCAGGGGCGCCGGTTCAGGCGATCACGGCAGGACCCCAGATCGACCGAGTCGCCCTGATCGCCGATGACTTCCCCGGACTCAAGCCCCGGCTTCACGTGGCAGTCGGCCAAACGGTCCGGCGCGGTCAGCTTCTGTGCGAGGACGCTGGGACGCCTGGGGTGTGCCATACCGCTCTCGGGGCCGGTCGTGTAGCATCGATCAACCGTGGGGCAAAGCGGGTGCTCCACTCGATCGTCATCGAGTTGTCCGAAGGCGAACGGCGGGGAGTTCCGTCCGAGGACGAGCTCGAGACGTTCTCCACTCCTGGTGGCGCCGACCCGGCGGAGCTGGATCGGGTCGGGATCCGGGATCTCCTGGTGGAGTCCGGGATGTGGACGGCCCTGCGCACTCGGCCATTCGGCAAGGTGCCCCACCCCGAGGCGGTCCCGAGTGCGATCTTCGTTACCGCGATCGATACGAATCCCCTCGCTGCCGATCCTGGGGTAGTGCTGGAGGATGCACGAGACGACTTCGAGCTCGGACTTCGGGCCATCGCGAAGCTGCCCGACGGCAAGACGTATCTGTGCGTTCGGGCCGGATCGGAGATCGGCAACGGCCTCGATGCTCCGGTGACGGTCGAGGAGTTCGCGGGGCCCCATCCCGCCGGCACGGCCGGGGTGCACATCCACACGCTGGAGCCGGTCGGTCGAAGCCGGACCGTCTGGAGCGTCGGCTATCAGGACGTGGTTTCCATCGGACGCACGTTTCGAAGTGGACGCTTGGATGTGAGCAGAGTCATCGCGATCGGAGGCCCCCCGGTTCAGCATCCGCGGCTCGTGCGAACGCGCGTCGGCGCCTCGATCGGTGATCTCGCCAGGAACGAGGAGATCGGCAAGAGCGTTCGCTGGATCTCAGGCTCCGTTCTGTCCGGAAAGGCCGCGCAGGGGCGGGTCTTCGGATACATGGGCCGTTACGACGTGCAGCTCAGCGTTTTGCGCGAGGGGGGAGAACGGGAATTCCTGGCATGGTTGGCGCCCGGACGCAGCAAATTCTCGGTGCTTCCGGTCTTTCTCTCGAAGTTCCTGAGAGGCGGCACGCTCGACATCTCGACGGACGCACACGGATCGCGAAGGGCCATCATCCCGATCGGACTCTATGAGCGGGTCATGCCGATGGACATTCTTCCCACCTTCCTGCTTCGGGCCCTCGCCGCGGACGACGTCGAGCGCGCTGAGGAGTTGGGCTGCCTGGAGCTCATCGAGGAGGACCTGGCCCTGTGCGGCTTCGTCGATCCGGGGAAAACCGATTTCGCGCCGATGCTTCGACGGAATCTAGAGTCGATCGAGAGAGAAGGATGAAGTCCGCGCTGCGCAGGGCTCTGGACCGGATCGCGCCATTCTTCGAAGACGGCCGCCCCTTGTCCTGGCTCGATCCCTTGTACGAGGCGGCCGACACCGCGCTCTACTCTCCGGGTCATGTCACCCGCACGGCGCCTCACGTTCGAGACGGGTTCGACGTCAAACGAATGATGGGTCTCGTCGTGATCGCACTCATCCCGTGCGTGCTCATGGCCCTGTACAACACAGGCTATCAGGCCCAGTACGCCATCGCCCAAGGGGCCGTGCCCCTCGACGACTGGCGCACCACTCTGTATTTGGGCTCCGGTCTGCGGTTCGACTACACGAACCCACTGTTTTGCATCATCCATGGCGCACTCTACTTCGTGCCGGTGCTCGGCGTAGCTTTCGCCAGCGGGGTCGCCGTCGAGGTGTTGTTCGCCAAGGTCAGAGAGCACGAGGTGAACGAGGGCTTCTTCGTCACGGGGCTCCTCATTCCCTTGATATTGCCGCCCGCTATTCCCCTGTGGCAGGTGGCGGTCGGAACCATGTTCGGCGTCGTTTTCGCCAAGGAGATCTTCGGGGGGACGGGCATGAACTTCCTGAACCCCGCACTCGTCGTGCGAGCTTTTCTCTTCTTCGCGTATCCGGTCGAAATCAGCGGTGACGGACCTTGGATCGCGGCAGACTTCATGGAGGTCGACACCTTCTCCGGAGCAACCTGGCTCGCGCAGGCTTCGTCCACGCCCGGCGTCCTCGACGAAGCCAGTTGGATGGGCTCGTTCCTGGGCCTGATCCCCGGCTCGATGGGCGAGACTTCAGCACTCGCGTGCTTGATCGGGGCCCTGCTCATCGTCGGCACCGGCGTGGGCTCGTGGCGAACCATCGCGGGTGTCACGCTGGGCACTCTCGTGATGGCGTCCTTCTTCAATTGGATCGGTTCGGATACGAACCCCATGTTCGCGGTCCCCTTCCACTGGCACATCGTTCTCGGCGGGTGGGCCATCGGCACGGTGTACATGGCTACAGACCCGGTCTCTTCGGCGTTCACCGATATCGGCAAGTGGTGGTACGGGGTCGGCATCGGGTTGCTGTGTGTCATGATCCGCGTCGCGAATCCCGCGTACCCGGAGGGCATGATGCTCGCCATCCTCTTCATGAACATGTTGGCCCCGCTCTTCGACCACTTCGTGGTGCGAGCCAACATCAAGCGACGGATGGCGCGAAGTGGAACGTAGCGTGGGGTATACGCTTCGTTTTGCCGCCATCGTCGGCGTGGTGGCGTCGACCCTCGTCGCGACCGCGGCCGTCGTCTTCAATTCGAGACAGGAAGCGAACCGACTCCTCGATCAGCGACGGAAGGTGCTGGACGTCGTCGGGTTGAGCACGCCGGATGAGCGACTGTCCCGCGCTCGAGTCGTCCGCAGCTTCGAGGACAACATCCAGGCCGTCGTGATCGAGCTCGAGACGGGTGAGGCCGCACCGGACATCGATCCCGCGACGTTCGACCAACGGAGGGCGTCCCGCGACCCCGAGAGGAGTCGGCCTGCGCCGGACAACGCTGCGGGCGTGTCCCGGATACCGAACCACGTTGTGGTCTATCATTTCGTCCAGGACGATGCCGTCGCTGCGCTCATCCTGCCCTTCGAGGGTGTCGGGCTGTGGTCCACCATCTACGGATTCATCGCGCTGAGCGCCGACCTCTCGACCGTGCGCGGCATCACCTTCTACGAGCATGCGGAGACGGCCGGTCTGGGGGCGCTCATCAGCGACCCCGAGTGGCGCGCGCTGTGGGAGGGGCGGAGGATGTTCGCCGCCGACTGGTCGCCACGGCTGAGGGTGATCAAGGGCCGAGCGGGGCCTGCCGAGGAGTCGCCCTACGAGGTCGACGGCATTTCCGGCGCGACGCTCACCGGCAATGGGGTTACCGAAGCCCTGCACTTCTGGCTCGGTGAGCCGGCCCTGGGTGCCTACCTCGAGCGTTATCGCGAGGAAAGGGGGATCACATGACGAGGCCGCGCGACGTCTTCCTGGATCCGGTATTCGCCAACAACCCGATCGCCTTGCAGGTGCTCGGGGTGTGCTCCGCCCTGGCGGTCACGACGAGGATGTCGTCCGCCTTGGTGATGAGCCTCGCGGTGTTCGGCGTCCTGGCGGGCTCGAACGTGACGGTCAGCCTGATCCGAAAGCGTATTCCGTTCCGCATCCGGATCATCGTGCAGCTCACGATCATCGCCTCGCTGGTCATCGTGACCGACGAGATCCTCGAAGCGTTCGCATACGAGATCAGTCAGCAACTCTCGGTTTTCGTCGGATTGATCATCACCAACTGCATCGTGATGGCGCGCGCGGAGTCCTTCGCGATGAAGCACGGCCCGGGCCGGAGCTTGCTCGACGGGCTGGGCAACGCTCTGGGCTACAGCGCGGTGTTGATGTTCGTCGCTTT
>JBDHFN010000034.1:0-32221 GCA_039590375.1 Gemmatimonadota bacterium | reverse complement strand
GGAGCGGCAGGTGTCGCAGGCCGCCAATGCGCTGGAGGACGCCGAGCATTCTCGCCGAGCGGAAGAACTGAGGCTCAGGACCGCCGTGACGTCCGCGTACGACGCCCTGATGACCGCCTACACGGTGGTGCAGGTAGAGGAGCGGAACCGGGAGGTAGCCGCCGAGCAGCTGGAGTTGTCCCGCCAGCGATACACGCTGGGCGCGGATCCCTTCCTGGTCTTGCTCGACGCGGAACGTACGATGGCGGACGGGGAGCGCGCTTATCTGGACAGTCTGTACGCGTTCCATCTCGAGTTGGCGAACCTCGAAAACGCAGTGGGCCAGCCGCTCCGGCCCGAGGAGTAGGGAAGCGAATCCTACGCTGGGCGGCTATTGTCGTTCCGGCGGAAATTTCTAGAGAGTGAGGTCTTCGTGGACATTGCCCGCGATCCCAAGCCGAAAACGAGAAAACGGATCATCCAGTGGTCGGTCGCAGCCCTTGCGCTGATCCTGATCACCGGAGCGTTGAGGAATCTTCAACCCGCGGCGCCCAGCGTCGATGCGGCGACCGTATGGATGGACACGGTCCAGCACGGAACCATGGTGCGCCAGGTTCGGGGGCCGGGCACGCTGGTGCCCGAGCAAATGCGCTGGATCACCGCGCTGACGGCGGGACGTGTGGAGCAGATTATGGTGTTGCCCGGTACCGAGATCGAGGAAAACACGGTGATTATCCGGATGAGCAATCCGGACGTGGAGGTCCAACTGCTCCAAGCCCGGCAGGCGCTCAACACGGCTGAAGCGACCCTGATTCAAACACGCTCGACACTCGAGACGCAGCGCCTCACTCAGGCGGGGCTCGTGGCCCAGATGCGTACCCAATTCGGGAACGCGCAACGGGAGCACGCCACCAACCAGCGTCTCTATGACACGAATCCCGAGTTGGTCGCCGCGACCGAGCTGGCCAGAACCCGAGACGCTGTGGAGGAGGCAAGGGAGCGGCTACGGATCGAAGAGGAACAGGTGGAGTTGCTCGCGGCCTCGGCCGTCGACCAGGTGAATGCTCAGCTGGTCAACATCGGGAGCCTCTCGGACATCGTCGAATTCAACCGCGATCGAGTGGCCTCGATGGAGGTGACGGCAGGCGTCTCCGGGGTTTTGGCAGAGCTGCCGCTCGACGAAGGCCAGTGGGTTCAGTCTGGCGAGACTCTGGCCAGGGTCGTGCAGCCGGGGCGGCTCAAGGCCGAGGTCCGCATTCCCCAGACACAGGCCCAAGACATCACCGCCGGTCAGACGGCGTACATCGACACGCGAAACGATACGATCGTGGGGCAGGTGGTGCGCATCGATCCTTCGGTGCAGAACGGCACCGTCACTATCGACGTCGCGCTTCCCTCCGACCTTCCGCGGAGCGCTCGTCCCGACCTGAGCATCGACGGTAACGTGGTGATCCAACGGCTGGACGACGTGACGTACGTGGGACGCCCCGCATACGGCCAGGCGAACCAGCGGGTCGGCATGTTCAAACTGGTCGAGGACGGTCAGTTCGCGGAACGCGTGAACGTGATGCTGGGGGCCAGTTCGGTCAACGAGATCGAGGTGACGGAGGGGCTGCAGGAGGGGGACATCGTGATTCTGTCGGACATGTCCAACTGGGACGGATTCGATCGGGTCCGCTTGAGGAATTAACGTGTTGGCCGGCGTACCGGCCATTCACACTCGCCGCAACATTTGTGGGCTTCAAAGGGGGGACGATGGAAAACGCGCTAGAGCAGGGAAACGCGTCCACGCTGATCGACCTTCAGGGCCTCAGCAAGGTGTTCTACACGGAGGAGGTGGAGACCCACGCGCTTTCCGACATTCACCTCGACATCAAGGCGGGTGAGTTCGTTTCGATCGCCGGGCCGTCGGGTTGCGGCAAGACGACGCTGCTGTCGATCCTCGGGCTGCTGGATTCCCCGACCGGTGGGGACTATCTGCTCGACGGTGAGCCCGTGGCCAACCTCACGGCCTCGGAGAGGGCGAAGATCCGCAACCAGTCGATCGGGTTCATCTTCCAGGCCTTCAACCTGATCGGAGATCTTACGGTCTACGAGAATGTCGAGCTTCCGCTCACCTACCGCGGGATGGCGGGAAACGAGCGTAAGGAGCGTGTGCAGACGGCTCTCGATCGGGTCGGCATGGCGCACCGCATGAACCACTATCCGAGTCAGCTCTCCGGCGGGCAGCAGCAGCGTGTGGCGGTGGCCAGGGCCATCGTCGGCAGACCGCTCATCCTGTTGGCGGACGAGCCGACGGGTAACCTCGACTCGAAGAACGGGAACGCGGTCATGGACCTCATGAAGGAGTTGCACGACGAGGGGGCCACGATCTGTATGGTGACCCACGACCCCCGGTACGCGACCGTGGCCGATCGTTCGGTGCACCTCTTCGACGGCCAGGTGGTGGATGAAGAGGATGCCCAGCGCGCCGCCCATTCGCAGGAGCTGGAGGAGAGCGGCTTCGACGTGTAAGCGACTACTGGTGAGCCGGCAAGCGTTGTCGAGGGGGACGGCCTTCGGGCCGTCCCTTTCTCGTGCGGAAGGGTCGAGTTCTTGTTCGGAGGCGTCGGGGGGTCCGTTGACGGGAGTAGGGGAGTGTCCGATTTTGGGACACCCATCTCGGCGAGACGTGTCTTGATATGAAGTAACACATCATAGAAAGAGACTTAAAATGTTGTACGAAAATAAAATACGTGTTGCATGACGCTCATCCAAACGAAGAATCTCGAGAAGTCATATCAAACCGGGGCGGGTGAGACATTCGTCCTGAGGCGGATCGATCTCGAGATCCAGGCGGGTGACTTCATCACGATCATGGGGCCGTCGGGGGCGGGAAAATCGACACTCCTTTCGATCCTGGGCATGTTGGACGGGGATTGGCGGGGGGAGTATTGGCTGGCGGGGGAGCCGGCCCACGCCATGAAGCCTCGAGCCCGCATCGAGCTCAACAAACGCTATGTCGGGTTCGTCTTCCAGCAATACCATCTGCTCGACGATCTCACTGTCTACGAGAACCTGGAAATCCCGCTCTCGTACCGAAACGTGAAGCGGAAGGAGCGCCAGGGCATCGTCGCCGAATCCCTCGACCGGTTTCAGATCGTCGGTAAGAAGGATCTCTATCCATCACAGCTTTCCGGGGGTCAACAGCAGCTGGTCGCCGTGGCCCGGGCGGTCATCGCCGAGCCCAAGGTCATCCTGGCCGATGAACCGACCGGAAGCCTGCACTCGAGCCAGGGCCGCATGATCATGGATCTGCTCGCCGAGCTGAACCGCGAGGGGACCACGATCATTCAGGTCACTCACAACGAGGACTACGCGGCGTACGGCCAGCGCATCATTCAGCTCAAGGACGGCTGGATCGTCGACGAGTAGCCGGCGATCGAAGGAGAGGCGTTAGGGGATGAGCACGACGGACACCGGGCGCGTGCTGGTCGCGGACGACCAAGCGGACGTCCTGGAAGCACTTCGAATACTCCTCAAGGCCGAGGGCTTCGAGATCGAGACCGCGAACTCGCCGCCGCGCATCCTGTCCAGCATCGAGCAGGCGGACTTCGACGCGGTTCTGATGGACCTCAACTATGCGAGGGACACGACGTCGGGCGGCGAGGGGATGGACCTCCTCACCCAGATTCGGAGTCTCGATGCCACGCTCCCCGTGCTGGTCATGACGGCCTGGGGAAGCGTGGATGGCGCGGTGGAGGCCATGCGGCGGGGGGCACGGGACTACGTCGAGAAGCCCTGGGACAACGAACGGCTGCTGAAGACCCTGAGAACCCAGGTCGAGTTGGGAAGGGCTCTTCGCCGGGGCCAGCACCTCGAGGACGAAAACCGGCGGCTCCGTGGCACAGACGCCCCGAACTTCATCGCGGAGTCCAAGATCATGCAGCCGGTTCTGAGGGTGATGCAGCGGGTGGGACCCTCCGAGGCGAATGTGTTGATCACCGGCGAGCACGGCACTGGAAAGGAAGTCGTGGCACGCTGGATTCACATGGTGTCGGCGCGGGCCAAGAACGCACTCGTGGCGGTCAACGCGGGCGGTTTTTCGGAGGGCCTGTTCGAGAGCGAGCTGTTCGGGCACGTAAAGGGTGCGTTCACGGACGCCAAGGCGGATCGCATCGGATGCTTCGAGTTGGCACACCAGGGGACGCTCTTTCTCGATGAAATCGCGAATATCTCCCTGCAACAACAGGCGAAGCTTCTGCGCGTCCTCGAGTCCGGGGAAATCCAACGCGTGGGCTCATCCAAGATCAGGAACGTGGATGTGCGCGTTCTTGCGGCCACCAATGCGGATGTCACCGAGATCGTGGCCACTGGCGAGTTCCGGGAGGATCTTCTCTATCGCCTGAATACGGTCGAGATCCGTCTTCCCCCGCTGAGAGAACGCGGGGAAGACATCGTGACGCTCGCCCTGCATTTTCTCGAGAATGATCGCGCCCGCTACCGAAGCGCGATCACTGGTTTCGCCGAAGACGCCATACGGGCCCTGCTCGGACACTCGTGGCCCGGAAACGTCCGTGAGCTCCAGCACTCCGTGGAGCGCGCCGTCCTCATGGCGCAGGGGGACGTCATCCATTCGGAGGACCTCGGGTTGACCCGGCGAGCCGACGGGGTCGCCCAGTTGGAGCAACTCACGCTGGACGAGGCGGAGAAGATTCTGATCGAACGGGCAGTGGACCGTAACGGCGGCAATGTCTCCCGGGCCGCGGACGACCTGGGGCTCAGCCGAAGCGCGTTGTACCGGCGGCTCCAGCGCTACGGAATAGACGCCCGTTGAAGAAGTACGGTGGGCCTCCGGGTAGCGAGCCGGAGTGATCCGGGGATGAGGGCCGCCGGATGAACGCATGGTGGGAGCGGATTCCCCACGACTACCGCATCGTCGTGCTGGCCCTCTTGGCGGCGCTCCCGGGAATCGTCGTCTCACTCGTGTTCCTTTGGGTGGGTCCGTATTCCACGGGGCTTCAATGGACCGCTACGGTCTTTCTGATCGGGGGTTGGGCCGGCTTCACCTACGCGCTACGAGAGAGGGTGGTGCGTCCCCTCCAGACTCTTTCCAACATGTTGGCGGCCCTGCGGGAGGGGGATTTCTCGATTCGTGTCAGGGGCGGTGGATCGAGGGGTGCACTCGCCCTCACGTATAGCGAAGCCAACGCGCTCGAGGAGGTCCTTCGAGATCAGCGTCTCGGCGCGGTCGAGGCCACCGCTCTGCTTCGAAAAGTGCTGGAGGAAGTCGACCTCGCCGTGTTCGCCTTCGATGAAGACGAGACGCTCCGGCTTCTGAATCGAGCGGGTGAGGCGTTGCTCGGCCAACCGAGTAGACGCGTGATCGGCACGTCCGCCGCGGAACTTAGGCTTCAGGAGACCCTCAGCGGGATCGCACCGCGCACGCTGGAGTTGAATCATCCCGGGGGGACAGGGCGTTGGGAGCTTCGGCGAACGGTGGTACGCCAAGAGGGCCACCCGTTACGGCTGATCATCCTCTCCGACTTGAGCCGGGCGCTCCGAGGCGAGGAACGCCAGGCCTGGAAGCGCATCATCCGGGTCTTGAGTCATGAGATCAACAACTCCTTGGCGCCCATCAAGTCGATCGCCGGCAGCCTGCAGGGCCTGACCCGGCGGGGGGGCCTGCCTCCCGATCTTGACGCCGACGTGGAAAGCGGCCTCAAGGTGATCGCCGGCCGAGCCGAGTCGTTGGGCCGGTTCATGGCTTCATACGCGCAGCTGGCGAGACTTCCCGAACCGCAGCTCGCCGCCGTCGACGTGAACGCGCTGGTGCGACGGATCGCGGCGATCGAAACCAGAGTGGAGGTCGGCGTGCACCCTGGCCCGGACCTCACGATCCAGGCGGACGCCGACCAGCTCGAACAACTCCTGATCAACCTGGTGAGGAATGCCGTCGACGCCGCCCTCGAAACTGCGGGTGGGGTCGAAGTGTCGTGGTCGGTCGCAGGCAATCGGCTGCACGTGGTGGTCGCGGACGAGGGCCCGGGTCTGCCCGCGGAGACGGGCAACCTCTTCGTTCCGTTCTACACGACCAAGCCGGGCGGAGGCGGGATCGGCCTGGCCCTCTGCCGTCAGATTGCCGAGGGCCACGGGGGCACGCTGACCCTCGAGGGTTCTCCGGAGGGGAGAGGCGCCAGGGCCCGCTTGACGATCCCGCTCGACCTCACCGCGGCCGAACCCCTGGTGACGCTGGATGGTCTATGACCCTCCGAACACGGAGATGGGGAAGGCTCTGGTTATCGAAACGCCGGTGCCATCGCTGACCGTGACGGCGATGGTCCAGGGTCCTCCGACGTCTAAGTCGAAGCCCGGCACCACATAACGACCCGCGCCCTCCTCCGTGGCCATCCCCGTTGTGGCCCTCGTACGGGTGGGCTCCTCGGGGAGCCCCTCGACGGACACCGCCGCGTTCGTAACCGGATCCCCTACGGCATCCGCCACGTCGATGATGAGGCGCGTGGGACCGATCAGCGCAGGGGTCGGCGACAGGCGGAGCGTGACCTGAAACGCCGGCGCGGGTGGAGACCCGAAGCATCCGGCCATGAGCGGGGCCGCGGCCGACAAGACGACGAGCAGACGCTTCATCTGGGGGTGACCTCTCTAGAAAGGCGATTCGGCCTTGAGATAGCTGCGTTTAGCGTACTTCTCAACAACGCGAACGCGCTACGAGAATAAACCTTGGCACGGCTGTCGGGGTTCTCCTATGTTTGGCTTAGCTATCGTGGTCCAATTCCCCCCTCCGATGGGCAGCCCCTGTCGGGACCGTGGAGTTGGGTCGAACGTCGTCTTCTTAGGTGCGTTTCCCGGCAGGGATGCGGAGTGGCGAGTTGGCCCTTTAATGAGCGAATCTGCACACCGACCCACAAGGCTGCTGGTCGTAGAGGCCGAACCTGTCCATCTGGATGCCCTTCGGGAGCATCTCCAGAGCTCGGATGGGGACACCGAGTTGCAGGGGGCGAGCGAACTGGCCGGTGCGCTGGAGCGCTTGTCCACCGGCGGAGTGGACGCCGTGCTCCTCGACCCGGATTTGCCGGACAGCCAGGGCATCCAGAGCTTCGAGCGCATGTACGCGTTCGCGCCCAACGTTCCGGTCATCGTACTGACGAATGAGGGAGAGGACGAGCTTGCGGTACGCGCCGTCCAGGGTGGGGCCCAGGACTGCATGCGTAAGGAAGAGGCCCAACCATCGGTCCTGCTTCGCTCCGTCAGATACGCCATCGAGCGTCATCGTCTACTCGATGCGCTTCGGAGCTTGTCGCTCATCGATGGCCTGACGGACTTGTACAACAGGCGGGGATTCAATGACCTCGGCGAGCAATACCTCAAGCTCGCTCTTCGATCCTCCCGATCGGTCTCTCTCATATACCTCGACATCGACCGCTTCAAGACCATCAACGACACCCTGGGCCATCACGTTGGCGACCGGGCCCTGTTGTGCGTAGCGGACACGCTTCGGGACACCTTCCGTCGGTCCGACATCGTTGCCCGAATGAGTGGCGACGAGTTCGCCGTGTTGGCGTTCGAGACCTCGGAAGAGAACGCCGAGATCCTCGTCGAGCGGCTCAGGACGGAGTTCGCCGAGTTGAACGCGACCACCAGGGAACGGTTCCAGATTTCCGTCAGCATCGGTTTGGCCCGCAACGACGGCGATAGCGCCTTGCACCTCGACGAGCTGCTCAGGCGGGCCGACGCGGCGATGTATCAGGAGAAGCGCGGCAAGAGAAGGAAGGTGATGCGGTGAGTAGAGAAAAGACCGCCACCGACCCCGACATGGTCGCCGAGAGCGTAGCCAGCTCGGATAATAATTCCGCGTCAGGAGCGTCGGCCTCGAAGACGAAGGCCAAGCCGAAGAGGAAGACGAGGGCGAAGCCGAAGGCGAACAGGAAGACCAAGCCGACGCCGAAGCCGAAGCCGAAGACGAAGCCGAAGCCGAAGTCGAAGCGGCAGAAGAAGCCGGAGATCGACACGGAGCCGACGCTGGATCTGGATTCGGAGCCGACGTTGGAAGCCGCGACAGAGCCGGAGCTGGAAACTGCGACAGAGCCGGAGGTGGAGACCGACACCGAGACCGAGCTCGAGACTGCGTCAGAACCGGAGCTGGAGACGGCGTCAGAGCCCGAGGCGGAAACCGCGTCAGAACCGGAGCTGGAAACTGCATCAGAGCCCGAGGCGGAAACTGCGTCAGAACCGGAGCCGGAGACCGACACCGAGATCGAGCTCGAGACCGAGCCGGAGCCTACGCTGGATCTGGACGCGGAGCCGACGCTGGAGTCAGAGCCGGAGCCGACGCCGGAGACGGAGCCGAAGCCGGATGTGAAGCCCGGTGCGTCGGAGGGGACGGCGAACCTGCATTGGCTGACTCGCGTGGCGGAGCGGGCCGGACTCGAGGGAGAGCGTCCGTCGGTTCCGCCGGAGACCGAGGCGAAGGAGGCCTGGCTGGTGGTAACGCGGGCGTACAAGCTGGAGGACGATCGGCTTTGCGAGTTGGTGGGCGCCTATTTTCGACTGGAGGTGGCCGATTTCACCAAGTCTGACGCGGACGCGCCCCTCCTCGTGCCAGAGCAGCTCGCACGAAGGCATCACGTCTACCCCCTCTATGAGACGGATCGGCACCTCGTCGTCGCCACGTGTGATCCCACTCAAGTGGAGGCGGAACGCGCGTTGGGATTCAGTACCGGGAAGACCACGGTCTTCCACGTAGCCGCTCCCGGCGCCATCCAGGAGATACTGGATGGCCGCTTCTCACCCGAGACGGCCATCGAATCCCTCCTCGACGACTTCGACGTCGATGATCTCGATGACGAAGCGGTCAAGCTCGTGGAGGAGATGGGCCCCGAGTCCATCTCTTCGGAAGACGCTGCTGCGACGCCGGTCGTGAAGCTCACGAATCTCATCATTCGCGATGCCATCGCTCAGGCCGCTTCCGACATCCACGTGGAACCCGGCCGCCGGGTCGGCGCGATTCGATACCGGGTCGACGGGGTCCTCAGAAAGCACATGGACCTGCCGATGGCGGCGATGAACCGGGTGATTTCTCGGATCAAGATCTTGTCTCAGCTCGACATCGCGGATCGGCTTCGCCCCCAGGATGGCAAGGCGAGCGTCAGGGTTCAGAATCTGTCCTACGACTTGCGCGTGTCCACGATCCCGGCTGGCCGGTCCGATGAGAAATGCGTCATCCGGATTCTGGACTCGAACGCCGAGGACACGCTCGACGATCTGTCACTACCGGACCACGAGTTGGAGCGCCTGCGGCAGCTTCTGAACTTGAGGGAGGGCATCGTTCTGGTGACGGGCCCCACCGGCTCGGGAAAGACGACGACCCTCTATGGCGCGTTGCGCGAGATGGCCGACGGTAAGGTCAACATCATGACCGTCGAGGATCCGATCGAGTACGAACTCGCGAAGATCACGCAGACGCAGGTGGAAACGAAGCAGGGAGTCACTTTCGGCGCCGCTCTTCGGGCCATCCTCAGGCAGGATCCCGACGTCATCCTGGTAGGGGAGATTCGAGACCAGGAAACCGCCGAGACGGCGACGCACGCGGCGATGACGGGCCACCTCGTCCTTGCCACCGTTCACGCGAACGACGCGGTGAGCGCCGTTGGGCGTATGGCCGCAATGGGCCTGCCGTTCGCCACCATCGCTTCGACCCTGAGGGGCGCCATCGCGCAGCGCCTCTTGCGGCGGGTCTGTGCGGACTGTGCCGAGCCGGTACGAGGGAATCTGACACCCGAGGAGCAGCGGTTGACCGACCAGCACGAAGCCGAACCCGTGGTCCGGGCGGTGGGTTGCGCGGAGTGTGGGTTCACTGGATACAAGGGTCGCATTCCGGTGAACGAGGTCGTGCTTGTCGGGCCGCGCTTCCAGGCGGCGGTGGAAGCCCGCAAGGGTTGGCAGACGCTCCAGCGCGTCGCGATTCAAGGTGGTATGCGCACGATGCATCAGGTGGCGCTGGACTGGGTGACCCAAGGCAAGACCACGCTGGTGGAGGTCGATAGGGCGCTCGGGGAGCAGAAGGCTGAGGACGAACCCGAAGTGGACGCCGGCCCGACCCGGATCCTCGTGGTCGATGACGATGAAGAGGCCCGGCTCCTGGCGGCGAGCTTGCTCGAAGACGAGGGGTACGAGGTATCCATGGCCAAGGACGGATACGAGGCCGTGGAACGGCTCAAAGCGGACCCGAGCTTCAGCCTGGTGATTCTGGATCTGACGATGCCCGGTATGGACGGCCGCAAAGTGCTCGACCGCATTCGTGGGTCGAAGGACACGGCGGCCATCCCGGTGCTGATCAGCACCGCCTTCGGAGGGGACGAGGTGGAAACAGAACTCCTCGAAGCCGGTGCGGACGACTTTCTCGACAAGAATGTGGATTCCAAGCGATACGTCGCGAGGGTCAAAGCCGTTCTTCGCCGCGCGGTGATGTAGGGCCTCTCGGCTCCTCGGCACGCCTTCGGCGCCTCCTCACAAACCCTTCGGCTCTTCCTCACCACCCCCGCGGCTCGGCCTTCGCACGCCTTCGACGCCTCCTCGACACGCCTTCCGTGGCCCGGGTGCGGAACCCTTTGCGGCCAAGAAACGGTAGATTGACAGGCGTGCCCCGGCCCTGCGAGCTTACTGAGCTTTGAAACGGCCATAACCCAAGACGGACCGGCTCGATGTTCACATCCCTACGAGGCCGGATCATCGTGATCCTCGCGTTGGTCGGGGCCAGCATAGGATATCTGGTCACCAACCAGATCAAGCTGGGTCTGGATCTCCAGGGCGGCATGCACCTCGTCCTCGAGGTAGACGATCCCGAGGGCACGATGACGTCCGAGGCCCGCGCCGACGCCATCGACCGTGCCGAGCGCATCCTGCGTACGCGCATCGATGAGTTTGGCGTCGAGGAGCCGCTCGTCCAGAAGGTCGGGTCCGACCGCATCATCGTGGAGTTACCGGGCATCGGACTCAACGACGAGAGTCGGGCGAAGGACCTCATCCAGCAGTCCGCGTTCCTCGAGTTCAAGCTCGTGCTTCCGGTCACAGAGCTCGAGGCGGCGCTCAGCCGGATCGACCGTCAGATCGTCGGAGCTTTGGGTGTAGACTCGATTCGGGCGCTCGGGCGAAATGAGGAGGGTCCTAATCAGGACATTCAGAACCTCATCTTCGGCGGCCAGAGCTCGGACTCCACGCAGGCCGACAGCACGGCGGTCGACGGTGCCCCCGTGGAAGAGGATCAGTCGCTCAACCTCCGGCCCTTCACGTCGTTGCTGTCTTCCGGAGACATCGAGGGCGCTTACCTGGTCGCGACCGAGGACGTCGAGGTGGCCCAGCTTTTCCTGGCGCTGCCTGAAGTGCAGCGGGCTCTTCCGAGGAACGTGTCCCTCCATTGGGAAGTCGATCCGATCGGGCTGGGGCAGAGAACCTACGTGCGCCTGATGGTCACTGAAGAGGATTCGTTCGTGACCGGCGAGATGCTGGAGACGGCGACGGCGCAGCGGGACCCTCAGTTCAACCAGCCCCAGGTGGCCTTCCAGTTCAACCGGGCGGGCGGCCGGCGTTTTTCGAATTTCACGACACAGCATATCGGCGATTACATCGCCATCGTGCTCGACGATGAAATCGTGAGCGCGCCCGTGGTCCAGGATCGCATTGGTGCCAGCGGTGTCATCAACATGGGCAACGCCGACATGGTCCAGGCCGGCGACCTCGCGTTGGTGCTGAGGGCGGGAGCGTTGCCCGCTCGTCTGGAAATCATGGAGGAGCGGACGGTCGGACCGTCGCTCGGGCAAGACTCCATCGACCGGGGCCAGATCGCAGGCATCATCGGAGTGGTCTTCGTGGTCCTGATCATGAGCCTCTATTACCGTGTGGCGGGGATCCTGGCCGTAATGGCGCTCGGTGTGTACGTCTTACTCGTCTTGGGTGGTCTTTCGGCGTTCGGCTTCACGCTGACGCTTCCGGGGATGGCGGGGCTGATTCTTTCTGTCGGCATGGCCGTGGACGCCAACGTGCTCATCTTCGAACGGATCCGAGAAGAGCTGAATCTCGGACGAGCTACACGGACTGCGGTGGATGAGGGGTTCGCGCACGCGTTGTCCGCGATCGTCGACGCCAATATTACGACGCTCATCACCGCGCTCATTCTCTTCCAGTTCGGAACCGGGCCCGTGAAGGGCTTCGCGGTGACCCTTTCGATCGGGATCGTGGCCTCGTTCTTCTCGGCCCTGTACGTGACTCGAACTTTCTTCCTCCTCTACTTGTCGGGGAAGAAAGCATCAGACCCGATCAGCATCTGAGACGGATTCCATGAGACTGTTCGACAAAGCCGAATATGCGTTCATCGCAAAAGCCCGCCGTGCGTACGTCTTCTCCGCTGTCCTGATTCTGGTCGGGATCGGGGCGATGATCCTGAACGTGGTGAGTATCGGAAGTTGGCAGAACTACGGGGTGGACTTCACAGGCGGATCGTTGATCCAGGTGCAGTTCAATCAGCCCGCCACGGCCGCGGAGCTTCGGGCGGCTCTCGGTGGTTCCCAGGCGCCACCCATCACGCGCTTCGGTGAAGAAAACGAATTCACGATCCGGGCGCCGCTCTTGAATGAGAACGTGGAAACGATCCGGGCGAGCTTCGAGAATCAGCTTTCCACGGCGTTCGGGAGTGGCGCGTTCACCATCGTGCGGACCGAGACCGTGGGACCGAAGATCGGGGCCGAGCTCCAGCGCAATGCGGCCCTGGCCATTCTGTTCTCCTTTGCCCTGACCCTGATCTACATCGCGATGCGGTTCGAGCTTCGCTTCGGCCTGGCCGCGGTGATCGCGACGGTGCACGACATCGCGATCACGCTGGGCTTCCTTGCGGTGTTCAGGGTCGAGATCGCGCTGCCCACCGTGGCCGCCATCCTGACGATCGTCGGTTATTCGCTGAACGACACCATCGTGGTGTTCGATCGCGTGCGAGAAAATCTCAATGCCAAGGGCGGCCGGCGGCGGGATCCGATGGAACTGGTGAACCACTCGATCAACGAGACGCTTCCGCGGACGGTGCTCACATCCGGGACGACGCTCGCGGTGCTGACGGCTCTGTTGGTCGTCGGTGGGGCGGTGATCCGGGACTTTACGGCGGTGCTGATCCTCGGTGTATCGGTCGGGACGTATTCCTCCATCTTCGTGGCTTCACCGGCGCTGCTCGCGATCCAGAGGCGCTTCGGGGATGGTACTGCGAACCGCGAACGGCGTAAGAAGCGCGAGGCTACGGCCACCGCCTAGTGTGGTAACACCACACTGATCCCCATCGTGTTCGACAGTCACTGCCATCTCACGGACGGCCGCTTCGACGAAGATCGGGCGGCCGTTCTCGATGCGGCGTTGCATGCGGGTGTCACCCGCATGGTCACGGTTGCTTCGAATCTCGAGGATGCCAGGGCCGCGGCCGACCTTGCGGCGGGTCATCCGGCCGTCTGGGCGACGGCGGGTATCCATCCGCACGAGGTCTCTGAAGCCGGGGACGACGACCTGGCGGCGGTCCGGGAGCTCGCCGCCAGGCACCCCGAAATCGTCGCCATCGGCGAGACCGGCCTGGACTTCTTCTATGATCACTCACCTCGCCCGCTCCAGCGACGCTGGTTCGAGGCTCACATCGAGGCCGCCGCTGAGCTCGACCTTGGGGTCGTGATTCACACGCGCGAGGCCGAAGACGAGACCATCGCCGTTCTGCGAAACGCCCCCGAGTCGGTTCGCAAGGTGCTCCACTGCTTTACCGGGAGCATGAAGCTGTTGGAGGTCGGGCTGGAGGTGGGTTGCTACGTGTCGTTTGCGGGGATCATTACATTCTCCAAGTTCGACGGTCAGGACGCCGTCCGGGCGGTGCCCGCCGACCGCTTGCTGGCCGAGACGGACGCGCCGTACCTGGCGCCCGTTCCGCGCCGGGGAAAGCGGAATGAGCCAGCCTTCGTGACGCACGTGGTGGCGGCGCTCGCCGACATCCGAGGCGAAGACGTCGGCGCGGTCGCAGATGCAACGGCACAGAACGCAGAACGCTTTTACGCACTCGGGTCTTGAAGTAGAACGCCCTGACGCAGTCCGATCTTGAAGCAGAACGCTCTAACGCACTCCGGTCTCGAATATGTCGCGCACGATTGAAGTTCTTCCGGATCTAGTGGCCAACCAGATCGCCGCCGGCGAGGTGGTGGAACGGCCTGCGTCCGTCGTAAAGGAACTCATCGAGAACGCGCTCGACGCCCGGGCTACGCGCATCGAAATCGACATCGAGCGCGGTGGGAAGGGACGCATCCGGGTGACCGACGACGGGGTCGGCATGGGTCGGGAGGACTCGCTTCTCTCCCTCGACAGGCATGCCACCAGCAAGATCCGCGCGGCCAGGGATCTCCAATCGGTGGGTACCTTCGGCTTCCGGGGAGAAGCACTCCCCTCGATCGCCGCGGTGTCGCGCATGACCATCGAAACGCGGGGAGCGTCGGATCCGTTGGGTACGCGGGTCCGGGTCAAAGGCGGGACGATCACGGACGTGGATGACGTACCTCGAAGGCGGGGCACGACCGTCGAGGTCTCCAACGTGTTCTTCAACGCGCCCGCCCGGTCCAAGTTCTTGAAGGCGGTCGGGGCGGAGGCGCGCGCCGTGAGTGACGTCGTGAGCATTCTCGCTCTCGCGAACCCCTCGGTCGGCTTCGGCCTCACCTCCGGCGGACGCGTCTTGCTCGACCTGCCTCCGGCGACGGATCTGACGGCCCGCATAGCGGCACTGTGGGGGAGGGAAGCGGCCACTACGCTGATCGCTCTTTCGAGCGAGCTAGGCGGTATCCAGGTGCGAGGCCTGATCCAACGGCCGGATGCGGCCAAGAGCGGATTCCGGCGCGCTCACCTCTTCGTGAACGGTCGACCCTTCCGCAGCCGTCCACTGCTTGCGGCCGTCGATCGCGGGTATCGCACCACGATTCCGGAGAGGGTCCGGCCGTGGGCCTTCCTCTACTTGCAGATGCCGCCCGGAACCGTGGACATGAATGTGCATCCAGCCAAGGCGGAGGTGCGTTTTCGGGATGCCGCGGCGGTGGAATCCCTGATCGAGGAAGCCGTGCGAGCGGGTCTTACGTCGGAGGCGAGCTCGGCCACTCTGGACACGCAACTGGAGTCCCCCCAGCTCCTGGTCCGAGAGCCGGGCCCTCCGAGTAGCGACGGGCCCGATGCGGAGAGCCAGACCGCCCTGTTTCTTTCGGCCGACGCGGCAGTCGAGCCCGTTCCGGTGGTCGAGGAGCGGCCCCGCCTCTGGCAGATCCTGAACACCTACGTTCTCGCGGAGACGCGGGAGGGTCTGATCATCATCGACCAGCACTCGGCCCACGAGCGTATCCTGTTCGAGCACCTGAGCCGCGCCTTCGAGGAGAGCGGCCAGACCGGCCAGAGGCTGCTCTTCCCGCTCACCGTTCGCCTCTCCAGGGCGGAGTACGAAGAGGTGGAGGCCCTGACCGGTATTCTCAGCCGCGTCGGCTTCGAGATCGAGGGCTTCGGTGGCAACACGATCATCGTTCAAGCCGTTCCCGACCCGCATCCCTACTTCGATCCGGAGCGATGCCTCCGCGAGATGATCGGCGACCTGGTCGAGGGATCGGACCTCACCCGTTCGGCCCAGAACCAGCACGAGAAGATCGCCATGACCTTCGCCTGCAAGGGGGCGATCAAGGCCGGCCAGGCGCTGAGCGAGAGCGAGATGCAGGATCTCTTCGACCAGCTTTTCGACACGGAGCTGCCGTACCACGATGTCCACGGCCGCCCGACCATCGTCCGTCTGAGCAAGAGCGAGCTGGAGAGGAAATTCGGGCGGTGAGAGACTTCCTGGCGATCACGGGGCCGACGACTTCGGGGAAGACGAAGCTCTCGATTGCGGTCGCGGAGGCTCTGGACGGCGAAATCGTTTGCATGGACTCCCGGCAGATCTACCGGGGGATGGACATCGGCACGGACAAGGTCTCGAGTGCGCATCGGGACCTGGTGCCTCATCACGGCCTCGATCTCCGAGACCCCGACGAGTTCTATAGCGCCGGGCAGTTTGGCCGCGACGCCCGCCGCTGGATCGAAGAGATCTCCGGGCGCGGGCGCGTTCCCCTCCTGGTCGGTGGCACGGGCCTGTTTCTGCGATCCCTGACGGATCCGATCTTCGAGCAGCCGGACATCGACGCGGTGCGCCTGGAGGGTCTCCGCGGCTTCATGGCCAAGCAGTCCACGACCGAGTTGGAGCGCTGGGTCGGTGAGTTGGATTCCGGCCGCGCGGATCTCGCGCGCGAGGGAGGTCCCCAGCGTCTGGGCCGGACCATCGAGGTCGCGCTCCTCACCGGCCGCCCCCTCTCGTGGTGGCACGCACAGGGCGAGCCCGACAGCGAGGCGCTCAGCGGGCTGATCGTCGTACTCGACAGGGACCGGGAGGAACTGGACCGGCGCATCGACGCCCGGGTAACCCGGATGGCCGCCGACGGATTGGTCGAAGAGGTGAAGGGCTTGCTGGAGAAGGGGTATGGGCCCGAGGATCCGGGAATGAGTGGCACGGGGTATCGGGAAGTCGCCGCTCACGTTCGTGGGGACATGACGCTGGAGGAGGCCCTGGACCGGATGCGGTCTCAAACCAGACAGTACGCGCGCCGGCAGCTCACATGGTTCAGGCACCAGCTACCCGACGACGCGATACACGTCGATACTTCACAGCCGCTGGAAGCGCAGACGGCGGAGGTGGTGGCGGCCTGGCGGGCGGGGTGCGAGTGATGGACGGATCACGAGGGGATGGGTGAATGATCGTATGAAGATCGGCGTGACGTGTTATCCCACGTACGGTGGGTCCGGAGCCGTGGCCACGGCGTTGGGGATCGAGCTCGCGGACCGGGGCCACGAAGTCCACTTCGTATCCTACGCCCAGCCCTTCCGCCTGGGACATTTTTCCGAGCGCCTGTTCTTCCACGAAGTGGAGATGGAGCAGTATCCCCTCTTCGAGCATCCCCCGTATGCGTTGGCCCTCGCGGTCGCGCTGCACGACGCGGCGCACACGTACGACCTGGACCTGATCCACGTCCACTACGCGATTCCGCACGCGACCTCGGCGTGGATCGCTCAGCAGATGCTCGGCGACGCGGGTCCGCCCGTAGTCACCACTCTGCACGGCACGGACATCACCCTGGTGGGGATCCACCCGTCCTTCCAGCCGATCACCAGTTTTTCGATCCTGCGGTCGCAGGGGATCACGTCCGTGTCGCAGTTCCTCAAGGACGAAACCGTCCGTGACTTCGGTGTCGCGGCGGACGACATCGAGGTGATCCCGAACTTTCTCGACACCGACCTATACGTGCCCGGTAAGAAACCCTGCCACCGCGACACGCTCGCCGAGCCGGGGGAGAAGATCGTCATGCATGTCTCCAACTTCCGGCCCGTGAAACGCGTCGCGGACGTCGTGAAGGTGTTCGCCGGCGTGGCGGATCGAATGCCCGCCCGCTTGATCATGATCGGCGATGGGCCAGAGCGCCCTCGTGCCATCGAGGCGGCGCAGGCCCTCGGCGTGGAGGAGCGTGTGTCCTTCCTCGGCAAGCACGGTGCGGTGGAGGAGCTGCTGCCGTGTGCGGACGTGTTTCTGTTGCCGAGCGAGTCCGAGTCCTTCGGCCTCGCCGCGCTCGAAGCCATGGCCTCGGGCGCGCCGGTCGTGGCGTCGAAGGTGGGGGGCTTACCCGAGGTCGTGCCACACGGCGAAGCCGGATACCTCCTCGACCCGGGCGACGTGGACGGCATGACGGCCGGAGCCATAGAGCTTTTGAGCGACCCGGATCGGTGGAAGGCGTTCAGTGAGGCGGGCCGCGCCGTGGCCGTGGAGCGTTTTTCGGCGAAGCGAGTGGTGCCGATCTACGAGGAATACTGCCGTAGCGTCATCGAGACGCATCGGCGCGAGATGGACGCGCGCGGGTGAACGTTTGGGAGGCGGTCTTCCTCGGGGCGCTCCAGGGGGCCACCGAATTCCTTCCGGTTTCGAGCTCCGGACACCTCGTGGTCGGCCAGACGCTGCTCGGGTTGGAAATTCCGGGCGTGCAGTTCGAGGTCGCCGTGCATGTGGCCACACTGGTTTCGGTGCTCGTCATCTATCGGGGCCGTCTCCTCGGATTGCTGCACGGTGCCCTGGGGCGAGACGGAGAAGCCTGGCGGTACGTGGGGCTGATCGCCCTCGCGACGCTTCCCGCGGGGATCGTCGGCGTGTTCTTCCTGGACTCGATCGAGGGTTTGTTCGAGAGCCCGTTCGTTCCGGCCGCCGCCTTCTTGGTGACCGGAGCCATCTTGTGGAGCACACGCCTGGCGCTCGGTCGAGAGGTCCTGAAGATGCCGACCTGGCGTGTGGCGCTGTTGATCGGCCTGGCGCAGGCATTCGCTCTGGTTCCCGGCATCTCCCGCTCTGGGACGACGGTGGCGATGGCATTGTGGCTCGGCGTGGCCGCCGAAGAGGCCGCCGCGTTTTCCTTCCTCATCGCCATCCCGGCGATCGCGGGGGCCGCCCTGATCCAGGTTCCGGACCTCGCTTCGCAGGGGATGACCCTCTCGGGCGCCGCGGTGGCGGCGGGCTTCCTCGTGGCTGCCGTCACCGGAATCCTGGCGATCAAGGTCTTCGTGGCCCTGTTGGAGCGGAGGGCCTTCCACCACTTCGCCATCTACTGCTGGGCGCTCGGGGCCGCCTTCCTGTTCTACCTGTTCACGGTCGGGTAGCGGGACGATGAGCGGGAGCCCCGGGGCGCTCGAATCGTGGGAGGGCAGACCGGTCGAGGAATGGGCGCGCCGCTGGGGCGTTCCGCGCGTCGAGGCTCACGACGAGCTTCCCTCCACGAACGATCGTCTGCGCGCCCTGGCGGAGGCCGGCGCCGCCCACTTCACGGTGGTGACCGCCGACTCCCAGACGGCAGGAAAGGGACGCAGTGGCAAGCACTGGGAGTCTCCGGGCGGAATGGGCCTGTGGCTTTCGTTTCTCGTGCGGGATGAGTCGGGTGTCCCCCCGACCCTCATCCCCATCCTCGTGGGTCTGGCCGCCAGCCGCGCCCTCGAGCGGCTCTGTCCGTCGCTACGGCCCGGGATCAAATGGCCCAACGACATCGAGGTCGAGGGCCGTAAGCTCGGCGGTATTCTTTGCGAGGGGGCGGGCACGGGGGTGGTCGTCGTCGGGGTCGGTCTCAACCTTCGGCAGGGGATCGAGGACTTCGGTCCAGGGTTGAAGGAACGCGCGGCGTCGATGGAGATGGCCGGGTGCCGGGGCGTGCGTCGAACGAGGGTCGCCGGTGAACTCCTGTCGGCTGCGCGTTCTCTGGTCGATGCGCCTCCGGACCTGCTCGACGAGCCGTTGAGGCGGGAGGTCCGGGACCGCGATATCTTGGCGGGCCGAACCGTACGTACCGAGTCGGGAGTTACGGGGCAGGCCATCGGCATCGCCGCCGACGGAGCGCTCCTGGTGGAGGTCGAGGGTAGAGTCGAGGAGATCAGGGTCGGGGGCGTGACGGCCGTCGAGGCCGTGGGAAGCACTGGACCGGAATCGAAGTGAACGGAGTCGGCAAAGGCAGTGGGCCGAGTCGGCAGGGCATGAATCCGCGCGGAGGGGCGTGACATGGAGCTGGTCATCGATGTGGGAAACAGCGAGACCGTGCTCGGTGTCGTGGATGCCGGAACGCTCGATCTGCGCCACCACTGGCGGGTGAGCACGCCGGTTCCCCGCACGCCGGATGAGTATGGGCTGCTGCTGCGATCATTACTGCACGAAGGCAGGATCGCCCCGGAGGACCTGACGATGGCCGTCCTCGGCTCCGTCGTGCCCTCCGCGACGAGCATCCTCATGGATGCGCTCGAGGGGATCGTGGGAGAGGCACCCATCGTGGTGGACGCGCGAAGTCCGCTGCCGATTCGGCTGGACGTCGATGAGCCGCTCACGGTCGGGGCCGACCGCATCGTGAACACCCTCGCCGCCAAGGAGATGTACGGACGCGACACGATCGCCGTGGACCTCGGGACCGCCACCACGTTCGACTGCATCACCGCAGATGGCGTCTTCGTCGGCGGTGTGATCGCCCAGGGTCTGCAGTCCGGGCTCGAATGGCTCGGAAGGAAGACCGCCAAGCTCCCCCGGGTCGAGCTGACTCCGCCAGAGAGCGTGATCGGACGGCGCACCGAGGCATGCATCCAAAGCGGCGTGTTCTTCTCGGCGGTCGATGCCGTGGACGGGATCGTTCGGCGGATCCTGGAGGAGTGGGGGCGGGACGACGTCTACGTGGTCGCGACCGGCGGATACGCCACCACAGTCGGCCCCCACGCCCAGACCGTAGAGCACATCGAACCCTTCCTCACGCTCTTCGGCCTCGCCCTCGCTGGAAGGACGATTCGGGGATAGGGCTCCTAGGCCTCGCTCTCGCCTAAGACGATTCGCGCGTTAGTCCGCCGGAGACGCCCCTCGAAAAACGCCCTGCATTCCCGTTGACACGTTTGCCTTTGCCACTACATTTACGGCGTTAGCACTCATGAGGGTAGAGTGCTGGTAATTCCCTAAGTCCAATAATATCAACCAGTTAGTAGGAGGCGTTACGGATGGCTAACAAGACTGCGGTCAACGTCAAGCCGTTGGCCGATCGCGTGGTGGTGTTGCCGCTCGATGAAGACGAGCAAATGCGTGGAAGCCTGTACATCCCGGACACGGCCAAGGAAAAGCCTCAGTCCGGTAAGATTGTCGCCGTGGGGGAAGGCAAGCTCTCCGACGAGGGTGTGAGAATCCAGCCCGACGTCGAGGTCGGCCAGACGGTTCTCTACGGCAAATACAGTGGGACGGAAGTCACTGTGGAGGGCGAGGAGTACCTCATCCTGCGCGAGTCGGACATCCTGGCCGTTCTCGGCTAGCCTACCGCGTGGCTAGCCTGCCGCGTTCGAATGAAGACAACAGAATTCTCAAGCATCATACACAGGAGTAGATAGACGATGGCTGCCAAAGAGATTGGTTTTGATGTCGATGCCCGCGCCCGTTTGAAGGTGGGGGTCGACAAGCTGGCCAGGGCCGTAAAAGTCACCTTGGGGCCCAAGGGCCGGAACGTAGTGATCGACCGGAAGTTCGGCTCGCCCTCGGTCACCAAGGACGGTGTGTCCGTGGCCAAGGAGATCGAGCTGGAGGACGCCGTGGAGAACATGGGCGCCCAGATGGTGAAGGAAGTCGCCACGAAGACGTCGGACGTTGCCGGTGACGGTACGACGACCGCCACGATCTTGGCGCAAGCGATCTACGGCGAGGGCCTGAAGAACGTCACGGCCGGGACGAACCCGATGGGCATCCGCCGCGGGATCGATTCCGCGGTCGAGGAGGTCGTGGAGTTCCTCCACGGACTCTCGACGGAGACCAAGGGCAAGAGCGAGATCGCCCAGGTCGGTTCAATCTCTGCCAACAACAACGCCGAGATCGGTGAGCTGATCGCGGACGCCATGGAGAAGGTCGGCAAGGACGGCGTGATCACGGTCGAAGAGGCCCGCGGCCTCGAGACCACGCTCGAGACGGTCGAGGGCATGCAGTTCGACCGGGGCTACCTGTCACCGTACTTCGTGACCGACCCGGAGCGGATGGAAGCGATCCTCGATGACCCCATGATCCTCATCCACGACAAGAAGGTTTCGTCGATGAAGGATCTTCTGCCGATTCTCGAGAAAGTCGCCCAGTTGGGTAAGCCGCTCGTGATTCTGTCCGAGGACGTCGAGGGTGAGGCGCTCGCGACGCTCGTCGTGAACAAGCTTCGCGGTACGTTGAAGGTGTGCGCCATCAAGGCTCCCGGATTCGGGGACCGGCGCAAGGCCATGCTCCAGGACATCGCCGTGCTCACTGGCGGTCAGGTGATCTCCGAGGAAGTCGGCTTCAAGCTCGAGAACACCGTAGTGAGTGATCTCGGCTCGGCCAAGCGCATCGTCATCGACAAGGACAACACGACGATCGTCGACGGCGCCGGGGACAAGGACAAGATCAACGGCCGGATCGAAGAGATCAAAGTCGCCGTCGACAAGTCCACGTCCGACTACGATAGCGAGAAGCTCCAGGAGCGGTTGGCCAAGCTGTCCGGCGGGGTCGCCGTGATCAACGTGGGGGCCGCGACCGAGACCGAGATGAAGGAAAAGAAGGCTCTGGTCGAAGACGCGCTGCACGCGACGCGCGCCGCGGTGGAAGAGGGCATCGTGCCGGGTGGTGGAGTGGCCTTGATCCGGGCGCAGACGGCTTTGGGTGACTTCAGTGCCGGGGTGCACGACGAGCAAGTCGGAATCGACATCCTCCGGCGGGCCCTGGAAGCCCCGATTCGTCAAATCGCAACCAACGCGGGCGCCGATGGCTCCATCGTGGCCGCCCAGGTCCGCGACGGTAAGGGCGCCTTCGGGTTCAACGCGCTGACGGACGAGTACGAGGACCTGGTCAAGGCCGGTGTCATCGACCCGACCAAGGTCGTTCGGTCGGCGCTACAGAACGCAGCGTCGATCGCGGGTCTGCTTCTCACGACCGAAGCGGTCGTCGTCGAGCAGCCCGAGGAGAACCCTCCCGCACCGGCCATGCCGGGTGGCGGAATGGAGGGCATGTACTAAGCCGGTCCAATCGCCTTTCGAGGCGTGAAGTACCGAGCACACGAGCCCCCGGCGTCGAAAGCGATGCCGGGGGCTTCGTGCGTCTAGGGGCGTCGTACGTCTAGGAGCGTCGTGCGTTCGGGGTTCGGCGTACTTAGAATGCCAATACCTGGAAGAGGTTGCTGTAGTCGTCCGTCCACATACGAATCCGCTTGTCGCTCAGGGGCTCGCGCCGAGCCGCTTCGGCGATCATGTCCGTGTTGAGAAACTCCTCGTTCGTGCTCAGGAGCATCCAGTCGGCACGATACGTCGATAGTGGACCGTTATCACTGTAGACGTGCGCTGCTTCCATCTCGAAACGCTGCGCCACCTGTCGCAAGACCGGCTCGAGGTCGAAGTACCGGCTCGTGAAGTGGATCGCGATCACGCCGTCGGGCTTGAGATGGCGCCGGTAGATCTCGAACGCCTCTTCTGTCAGGAGATGGACGGGCACCGCATCGCTCGAGAACGCATCGAGCACGAGGATGTCGAACGCTTGCGGAGCCTCGCGCTCCATCGAGAGCCGGGCGTCCCCCAGAACCACCTCTACTCGCGCCTCGGAGTCGGCCAAATAAGTAAACTGGTCCGTCGCCATCTCAAGCACGTCGGGATCGATCTCGTAGATGCGCATGTAATCGCCCGGCACACTGTAGGTCGCGAGCGTACCGACGCCCAATCCGACGATACCGACTCGCCGTTCGGCAAAGCGCGGGAAGGCCTCGAACGTCATGCCGATGCCGCTGGTCGGCGTGTAGTAGGTCGTCGGAAAGCGCCGCCTGTTCGCGGCCATGTACTGAATGCCGTGATAGATGCGTCCGTTTTGTAGCGAGTGTGTTTCAAGAGCGGTGCCCATCTCTTCCCCGTGCACGCGCAGCACCCCGTAGAAACTACGGGAGCGGGCGATGGTGAAACCCGTGGATTGGCTCGCGTGGAGGCCCAGGGTCACCGCGAGGACGACATAGCCGACGCCAATCGTGCCCCACGCCCGGCGAGGCCGGCCACCGTACAACGCCGACTGTTTGTCCACGCCGATGGCCAAGAGCACCAGCGCACCGCAGGCCAGCAACCCCAGGTGCAGCTCGAGGAAGAGATCGAAGACGAGCGGGGCAACGACCCCGACCAGAACGCCCCCCAGCGCACCACCGGCGGCGATCCCCAGAAAATAGCTCGTCAAATACCGTGGATCGGGCTTCAGGCGGGCGAGTTCTCCATGACAAGCCATACAGCAGATGAACAGCGCGATCGAAAGCACGCCGATCTGTAGCAGGACCGGAGCATCGACGTCGTAGAAGAGCATCCACACGACTCCCGCCATCGCCGGGATGAGGGCGATGGTGAACACGGTGCGGTTGTACCACTTGTCGTGATCGAAGGCGATGATGAACGACAGCAGATACAGGCTCAGCGGCAGCACCCACAGGAAGGGGATCACAGCCACGTCCTGCGACATTTGATTCGTAACGGCCAGGAGCAAGACCGACGCGACCGCGGGCAATCCCAGCCAGAGCATATGGGTGGTCCGACCGGGGTGAGGAGCCCCGGCCTCGGAGCCCTGGCTGGCGTCGGACGGGGTCTCCGTGGCCTCGGATGTCGCGAGGACGGGTTGCCGTTGCCAGATCCACAGAGCGCACGCGGCACTGAGCACGGCAAACAGGCCGAACCCCCCGGACCACAGCTGGGTCTGCGCCGTGCGCCCGATCGTCGGCTCGACCAGAATGGGATAGCTGACGAGGGCGAGCAAAGACCCCACGTTGGACAGCGCGTACAGTCGGTAGGGCGAAACGCCGGGGCGCAGCCTGCTGAACCAAGCCTGGAGCAGGGGAGAGGTAGAGGCGAGGACGAGGAACGGCCAACCGACCGTGACCAGAAGCAAGAGCATGATCTGAAGCGTGGGAGTACCCATGGCTTCCGGTTTCCAGCTTGCGGCGGGCGTGATCGGCAGCAGCGCGAGCCCTACGACCAACAACGTGACGTGTAGTGCCGCCTGACCGCGCGGCCGAAAGTACCGGATGCTGAAGTGAGCGTACGCGTATCCCCCAAGGAGGGCGGCCTGGAAGAAGAGCATCGCGGTGGTCCACACCGATGGGCTGCCGCCGAACCAGGGCAGGATGTACTTGGCGATGATCGGCTGGACCTGAAACAGCAGGAAGGCTGCCGTGAAGATCGTTACCGCGAATATGGGCAAGCCAACTCCTTATCCCACGAAACCGGACGGTCGGGGCGCTCAAGAAGCCACCAGTTCAAAGTATAGCAACACAAGAGCCGTTGACGCAGATTGTCGCGCGAGTGGCTTCCATCTTGGAATGGCTTCGACAAAGGAGAAGGGAAATCAGATGAACTGGGAAATGCTTGGAGCGATGGGTGAGTTCTTTGGCGCACTCGGGGTAATCGCTACGCTCGGGTACTTGGCGAGACAGGTCCACGAGAGCACCAAGGCCTCGCTTCAAGCCGAGCAGCAGCACATCTGGGAGCAAAACACACAGTTTCTGAGTCAGCTCGCCACGGATCGAGAGCTGTCGCGGCTGTGGGTAAGGGGGATGGTCGGGGATCCCGATCTCAGCATCGACGAACAGGTGCAATTTCGGGTACTCCTCCTGCAGAACATGTTACTCTGGGAGAGAATCTACCAAATGGAGTTGGCCGGGGGGCTCGAGCCCTGGCTATTCCAGACCAGTCGCAGAAGCCGCCGTGAGCTGACGGGCGCTCGTGGCTTTCAGCTCTGGTTCGCGGACCGAAAACACTTGCTGAGTGAAGAATTCGGTGCGGCACTTGAAGAGGACATGGCCAACAGTCCTCGTTACCGTCCCGCCGGACTCGACCCCGACCAGATTCAGTAATCCCTCGACCCGGATCCTACTTCATGAAAGGCTTCCTCAACCTTGTTGGAATGTCGGTAGGTGGATGGGTCGGCTGGGCTCTGGGCGCACAGGTTTCCATCTTTGTCGCGTTCATCGTGAGCGTGGTCGGGACAGGCGTCGGGCTCTTCTACACGCAGCGCGCCATCAAGCGTCTTCTACCGTGAAGGTGGATTCCACGGTAGCTTTCCCCGTTCGAGCCGATCTCGTCCTACCGTAGGGGAGGGGACCGGCGCTCTTCTTTCCGGACGCCGAGGAAGGTCTGCGATGTCCGCCCCCATGATCAACGTGACCCTCCCGGACGGGACGGTCCTCGAGGTCCCCTCCGGTTCCTCCATCGGTGACGTGGCCGCAGCGATCGGCCCGGGCCTGGCCAAGGCCGCGGTGGCTGGCCAGATCGATGGCGAAACGGTCGACCTGAACACCCCCGTTTCCGGGGGCGCCGCCGTCCGCATTCTGACCGAGCGTGACGAGGACGCTCTGGCCGTATTGCGGCACTCCGCGGCGCACGTCCTCGCGACGGCGGTGCGGGAGCTCCGCCCCGGTGCCGGCATCGGATTCGGCCCCGCCATCGACGACGGGTTCTATTACGATTTCGATGTGCCAGAACCGTTTACGCCATCTGATCTCGAAACTTTCGAGACCAAGATGGCCGAGGTCGTCAAGGCGGACTACGGGTTCGAGCGGCGCGTCGTTAGCGTGGAAGAGGCCCGCGAACTCTTCGCCGACGATCCCCTGAAGCTGGAGCGCCTGGAGGAGTTTTCGGAGGACGAGATCATCACGGTCTATCAGGACGGGCCGTTCCTCGACCTGTGCCGGGGCCCGCACGTCCCGTCGACGGGCAGCCTCAAGCACTTCAAGCTCCTTTCGGGGGCCGGAGCGTATTGGCGAGGCGACGAGAAGCGCCAGATGCTCCAGCGCATCTACGGGACCGCTTTCTTCAAGAAGGCGCATCTCACCGAGCACCTCGAGCGTCTCGAAGAGGCCAAGAAGCGGGACCATCGGGTCCTCGGGCGTGAGCTCGACCTCTTTTCGACCGACGCCCGCATCGGTCCCGGCCTGATCCTCTGGCACCCCAAGGGTGCGATCATTCGGAGCCAAGTGGAGCAGTTCGAGCAGGAGCTGATTCTCCGGCACGGCTACGACATCGTCTACACGCCGCACGTCATGAGCGAGCGCATTTTCGAGATCTCCGGACACCTCGAGAACTTCAAGGAGGGGATGTTCGGCGCGTTCGAGATGGAGGGCGCGGCGTACCGCCCGAAGCCCATGAACTGCCCAGGGCACATCGCCATCTACGAGTCTCAGCAGCGCTCCTACCGCGATCTGCCGATCCGCATGGCCGAGTTCGGGACATGCTACCGGTACGAGCGGAGCGGCGTGCTCCACGGAATGCTCCGTGTGCGCGGATTCACGCAGGACGACGCCCACGTGTTCTGCACGCCGGAACAGGTCTCCGAGGAGATCGGGCGTCTGCTGGATCTGGTCGATGAGATCCTGGGCGCCTTCGGCTACCCCTACTCGATCGAGCTGGCGACCAAGCCGGAGGAGAAGGCGCTGGGCACCGACGAGCAGTGGGACTCGGCCGTCCAGACGCTGGCCGATACCCTGGAGTCACGGGGCGTCGAGTTCGAATACGACGAGGGCGGGGGAGCCTTCTACGGGCCCAAGCTGGACTTCAAGCTCATCGACGCCATCGGCCGTAAGTGGCAGGGCCCCACGGTTCAGCTCGACTTCAACCTGCCGGATCGCTTCGAGCTGGAGTACGTGGGCGAGGACAACGAGCGCCATCGCCCTGTGATGCTCCATCGTGTGCTGGTGGGCTCGATGGAACGCTTCGTGGGTGGGCTCGTCGAGCACTACGCCGGGGCGTTTCCGCTCTGGCTCGCTCCGGAGCAGGTGCGTGTGCTTCCGATTTCCGAGCACTTCCAGGATTCGGCGTCGGACTTCGTGGAGCAGCTCAAGGCCGCCGGCATCCGCGCCGTTCTGGCCGACCGGGAGACGCTCTCCTACCGGATCCGGGACGCGGAGATGCACAAGGTGCCTTACATGGCGGTCATCGGGGAGCGCGAGGCGGAGGCCGGCACGGTCGCCGTCCGTAAGCGCGGGGCGGGGAAGAAGCAGGAGGTCGTCGATCGCGGCGGGTTCGTGGAGCAGGTGAAGGGGGAGATCGAGAGCAGGTCGCTGGAGTGACCGGCGAGGGCGTAGGTGCGTGGGCTCCTTCCCTCCCTGCTGTCCGGGGCCCCCGCGTACCCCGCGCTCCACCGGCCCCTACCAGACGGTCCGTCAGGAGCCCCCACACCTACGCCCTGAGAGTCATTTCGCTTGCCGTTCTAGTCTGCGCGTAGGATAATGACGTCGGTTTGAGTCTCCTTAGTGGAGCACATGCGTATGTCCGATGCCGTCAGCCGTTTGAACGCAGCCCTCGAAGGCCGCTACGCCATCGAGCGTGAGCTGGGCGAGGGCGGCATGGCCACGGTCTACCTGGCCGACGACGTCAAGCACAACCGCAAGGTCGCCCTGAAAGTTCTCAAGCCGGATCTGGCGGCCGTGGTCGGGGCCGAACGCTTCCTGGCCGAGATCGAAACGACGGCCAACCTGACGCACCCGCATATCCTGCCGCTCTTCGACTCGGGCGAAGCGGACGGCTTCCTCTTCTACGTCATGCCGTATCTGGAGGGTGAGACACTCGGGGATCGGATCGACCGAGAGAAGCAGCTTCCCGTCGATGAAGCGGTGGCGATTGCCTCGAAGGTCGGCGGTGCGCTCCAGCACGCGCACGAACAGAGTGTCATCCACCGCGACATCAAGCCGGCCAACATCCTGCTCCAGGGCGGCGAGCCCGTGGTGGCGGACTTCGGGATCGCGCTGGCTCTCGGTGTAGCGGGCGGTACCCGGCTCACCGAGACGGTGGGCGCGGTCCTGTACGAGATGCTGGTCGGTGAGCCTCCGTATCCTGGAGCGACGGCCCAGGCGGTGCTCGGCAAGATCATCGCGGGTAAGCCGGTGTCGGCCACGGAGCAGCGTCCGTCGATTCCCGCCAACGTGGACGCGGCGGTCCGGAAGGCGCTGGAGAAGCTACCGGCCGATCGATTCTCCTCGGCACAGGACTTCGTCAGGGCGTTGGGGGACGACCACTTCAGGCATGGGGAACTGGCAACGGCGGGTGCAAGTGCCTCCGTGGGTCCGTGGAAGCAGCTGACCGTGGCGGGTTGGAGCCTTGCAGCTGTAGCCACGCTCCTCGCGGGCTGGGCTCTCCTGCGCCCAGCGCCTGCCCCTCCCGGCATGGTGCGCTTCACCATCACGCCAACCGAGAACGCCCCCCTCCATGTGGACGGTCCTTCGCACGACCTCGCCATCTCGCGTGACGGCAGCCTCGTCGTCTATCAGAGTGGCACGCAGCCGGCCGACTATCAGCTCTACCTCCGGCCGCTCGACCAGCTCGAGAGCGCACCCCTTCGGGGCACGGAGGGGGCGGCCGCTCCGTTCTTCTCGCCCGACGGAGAGTGGGTCGGCTTCACCCGTGGGCAGGCCCTCATGAAGGTTTCGGTCTTCGGCGGACCGCCGATCACGCTGGCTGAACCGCCAAGTAGGAGCGGTTTTAGTTGGGGGGCAGACGACTGGATCGTCTTTGGCTCGGACACCGGCCTCCTCCGGGTGTCGGGAGGCGGCGGTGAGCCCGAGGCATTGACGACGCTCGACCTGGACCGAAACGAGGACTTTCACGACTATCCGCACGTGGTCGACGGGCGCGACTTGGTCGTGTTCGTGATATGGGTAGGCACCGAGCTTGAGCTCGCCGTGCTCGACCTCGATACGGGAGAGGTAACTCGCTTAGGCATCCCGGGCACGAGCCCCCGCTATGTGTCGACGGGACACATTGTCTATGCCGCCCGGGACGGATCGGTCCGCGCCGTGCCCTTCGACGCTGACGCGCTGGAGGTCACCGACAGTCCCGTTCCGCTGGTCGAAGGTGTCGGCATCAAGGGCACTGCTGCGGCCAACTTCGACGTTTCGGATGACGGGCGCCTGGTGTACGCCCTCGGGAGCACCGCCGGGGGTGGCGCGCCCCCCACCAACCTCGTGTTGGTGGAGCAGGATGGCACGAGGTCCGTTATGGCCGAGCTCATGGACCGCGCAATGTCCCCGCGTTTCTCGCCCGATGGACTCCGCGTCGCGTACGCGACCACCACGACGCTCGGCACCGGGCCCGAGGCGGATCTGTGGGTGCTCGACCTGGGGCGGGGTTCGCGGACTCGCGTGACTTTCGGCGGGAACAATCGCTTCTATCCCATCTGGATGCCGGACGGCACTCGGCTGATCCATGCGGACAGTCCGGCCAACCAAAACCGGCTGCTGTCGACGCCCGCGGATGGGAGCGGTGGGTCCGATACGCTGCTCGCATTAGGCGACCGGCGCTTCCCCACCTCCTGGTCCGCGGATGGGCGGACTCTGTCGTACTACGTCGGCCCGGCAGGGACACCCACCGACAGCAGAGACCTCTGGATGCTGCATGTGGACGGAGACACGCGGACCGAGGAGCCTTTCGTCGAAACGCCGTTCATGGAGCGAGGCGGTATCTTCTCACCCAACGGACGCTGGTTGGCTTATGTGTCGGACAAGTCCGGGCAGAACGATGTATACGCCCGTCCGTTCCCGGGACCGGGCGTGGAGATCACGATCTCGGTGGAAGGCGGCTACGAGCCCGTGTGGGCGCCGTCGGGGAGCGAGTTGTACTACCGTCACGAGGCCGAGTTGGTCGTCGTCTCGATCGAGGAAACTGGGTCGTCGTTGGCCGTAGGCACGCCGAGGCACGTGTTGGACGATCGGTTCATGCGTGATACGGGCGGGGCGGCGGGTGGCGTGGCGAACTACGACATCGCGCCGGACGGTGAGTCGTTCGTGATGGTGGAGGACGCCTCGACGGCGGGAGCGGCGATGCTCTCGCCTAAGTTGTACGTCGTCACCAACTGGTTCGAGGAGCTTCGCGCGCGCGTGGGTAATTGACGGGCCAGTTCCCCAGTTGCGCCCCCCCCGTCGAGGTCGAGGTGCGGGGGCTCCTGACCCACCGTCTGGTAGGGGCCGGTGGAGCGGGGCGCGCGGGGGCCCCGGACAGCAGGGAGGGAAGGAGCCCCCGCACCTACTGGCGTTTGGCTTCAGGAACTGGTCAACGTGGTCGCAAAATGGTATAATTATACCATAACGGTGTAATTATACCCTGGGGACACGCGATGGCCCTCAACATCAAGAATCCTGAGGTCGAACGACTGGCGGCCGAGGTCGCAGCGCTGACGGGTGAGTCCAAGACGGAGGCCGTTCGGCAGGCTTTGAGCGAGCGACATCGACGACTCCGGGTCCGCATGCCCGACGGTGCTCGGGCTGACCGAATTGAGCGGTTTCTCTCACGGGAGGTCTGGTCGCAGGTCCCTCCGGATCAACTCGGCCGCCCCCCCAGCCGCGAGGAGCGAGAGCGCATCCTCGGCTTGGGTCCGGACGGCGTATGATCGTCGATGCTTCCGCATTGCTGGCTATCGTATTTCAGGAATCCGGTTATGAGGACGTGCTCGATCGGATTCTGTCGGCACCTGTCGTAGCGGCCGGGAGTCCGACGCTGGCGGAGACGGGAATCGTGCTCCACGCCCGCCTCGGCGCGGGCGCGCCCGGCCTGCTGGAGAGACTCCTCGACGAGCTCGCCATCGAAGAGATCTCCTTCGGGAGTGTGCACTGGCGGGAAGCGGTGGAGGCGTACCGAAGATTCGGGAAAGGGCAGGATCCGGCGGGCCTGAACTTCGGAGATTGTCTGACCTACGCGGTGGCCCGCCTGTCGGGTGAGCCGCTGCTGTTCGTGGGCGAGGATTTTCGGGAGACGGATCTCGAATCGGCCTGACGGAGAGGGTCGGTGTGTGGGCTCCTTCCCTCCCTGCTGTCCGGGGCTCATGCCCCACCCCCCGCTCCACCGGCCCCTACCAGACGGTCGGTCAGGAGCCCCCACACCTCTGGGCGTTTGGCTTGCTGTTCTGGTCTGCGGGTAGGATAATGACGTCGGTCTGATTCTCCCTAGCCGAGCGCGCCTTCGTGTCCGATCCGATCTCCCGCCTGAACGCCGCCCTCGAGGGCCGCTACACCATCGAGCGCGAGCTCGGCGAAGGCGGCATGGCGCCCCGCTACTCACCCGATGGGGGCCGAATCGCGTACAGTGAGCGTGCTGACCTCGAGGTTCGCGTTTACGACGTCGTGACGGGAGCCAACCCGCAGTTCTCCTCGGGCGGATACCCGATATGGTCGGCGAGCGGGGAGCATCTCTACTTCGCCGATCCCTTGACTGGACCGGGCGTCGCTGATGGCCATCGCAGGCCCGCCGACGGGCGCGAAGGGGCCACGCAGCTCTGGAGCGTTCCAGGTGGAGAGTACGTACTCGATGTGAGTATAGGCGACAGCATTGTGGTGGTCCGAGAAGACCCGCAGGGCGGAGGCCGCGACATACTGCTGTGGCGTCCGAGCGCCGACGGCGGCGAGTTCGAGGACTTCCTTACGGCCGAGTGGAGTGAGCTCAATGGAGAGATCTCTCCCGACGGACGGTGGATCGCCTACCAATCCAACGAGAGTGGCGAGTACCGGGTCTACGTGCACAGCTTCCCGGTGATCACAGGACGGCACAGCGTCTCACCGGGACTGGGCGCCGACCCGGTCTGGAGCCCGGACGGCAGCACACTCTACTACCGAAGCGGCTC
>JBDHFN010000033.1:0-43837 GCA_039590375.1 Gemmatimonadota bacterium | reverse complement strand
ATCTGGGTTCAAGCCGCCGAAGTCCGCGGAAACTTCAACGTGGTGCACCACAACGTGGTCTCGATCATCGGTCCCGACGGTGAGTACGCGCGCACCGGCCGGCTCGCCAGCACCGTACCCGGCAAGCAGTGGGACCGGTTTCCCGTGGGCTCTGGCAAGCTGATCGAGGCCGGATCGACGCTACGCTTCGGACTGCACTATCACCCCAGCAACGTTCCGGTGGTCGACACGTCCAGCGTTGCGGTCTGGCTGGTGCGCGACCAGATCACGCACGAGCTCCATTCGTCCGTGGTCGCCGATGGGGACCTCAAGATCCCGCCCTTCGAGCCCAACTACGAGAGTCGGGGAGAATTCGTCTTCGAAACCGACGCCGCGATCACTCTTTTCAAGCCCCACATGCACTATCGGGGCAAAGACATGTTGTATCAGGTCACCTATCCAGACGGCAGGTCGGAAATCCTTCTTTCGGTGCCGAACTACGACATGAACTGGCAGATCTCGTATGAATTTGCGGAGCCCGTGCCGGTTCCGGCGGGCACCAAGCTCGAGGTCATCTCCCATTTCGACAATTCGGTCGGCAACCCGTGGAACCCGAATCCAACGGTTCAGGTGCTCTGGGGGTCGGACTCTCGCGATGAGATGATGGAGGGTTGGTTCGATTATCAGGTCCAGTTGGACGAACCGATCACTCCGGATCACGTCGGGGTGCCGAAGGTCCAGCAATGACCCGACGCGTAGGACTAGGGGCCACGGTCGTCCTACCCTGGGTCGGGGCGATGCTGATCTCGCAGGCCGCGTGGGCTCAGTCGACCGACGTGGTCGGCATCTGGAACCTAGAGACCCGTAATCTGGCCATGCGAGCGACGGGCGGCGTTCGGAACGTGATTCTGCGGATCCAAGAAAGCGGTGGAGAGTTGCAGGCCCAGATGACCTCGCCGCGGAGCACTTTCCTCGACGTGCAAGAATTCCGCTATGACGATGGTGAGTTGTACGTGGCCTTCGGTGCGTACGAGTATACGCTGAACCTCGAAGGCGGTCAGTTGACCGGGACCATGTTCAGCCCTGTCGACACGGTACGGGTGACGGGAAGGCGGCAGGAGGGGACCATGTACGTCGGCGACGAGCCGGAGGTGTTCCACTCCACGCGCACCGCGTTGCTCGGCCACCGGACGAGCCTGGCGCCGCCCGACGACGAGCCGGACCCGGTGGCCTGGGTGAGGGCCCGGATCGACTCCGTCGAGGATGTAGCATTCATCGTCCGTGGACACGCCGTTTCCTTCGAAAACTCGGCGGAATTCGAGGACGAGCTGATGGCATACGCCGGGCGCCGGGTAACCATCACCGGTACGTGGGTGGGCGAGCGGATTCAGATCGAGGAGATCGAGCTCGCCAGCGACGGGGGTCGCTGAGCCGCTGGGGGCTGGTCGCCAGAGGCTACCTCACATGAGCCACACTTCCATCTGGACGTTGCACCGGTCGTACGGTGAGGCGCCGCCCTCCACGGGGCTGAACCCGAGTTTTCGGTAGAGGTTGATCGCCGGCTCCAGGATGGTGTTGGACTCGAGGTACACACGGGTCGCCCCCACGTCGCGGGCTCGGTCGAGCAGGGCCCGACCGAGCCGCCATCCGATTCCCTTGCCACGGGCATGTTCGTCGACGGCCATTTTGGCGAGTTCGTAGGATCCACCCCCCATGGGTATCAGAGCCACCGTGCCGACGGGCTCGCCATCGTACAGCGCCATCAGAATCGCACCGCCGGGGTCGAGGATCTTCTCCTGCGGGTGATCGAGATAGAGGTGATCCGCTTCCTCGGCCTCCCAGTAACGGTTGATCCAGTCCAGGTTCATTCGGCGGAAGGCGTCGGCATGTTCGAGCCGAAAATCGACGATCTCGACCCGCTCGGCTTCGCGACGTTCCGTCCGCATGGATCTGATCCCTTCGGGAGTTTGTGAAAGCGCCAAAATATCTACCGCCCGGCCACCGGCAATGGTCGACCACTCCGGACGTCAGGGGGCCTGGACATGGCCCCTGGCCATCAGGGCCAACGGAGTTCATCCTCCATGGTCCGAGAGCAGAGACGACGTGCTCCAGAGGCAAGAACGAGCAGAGGCCATCGAAGCAGAGGACAGCGAAACACATGACTTTCACGACCATAAACCCCGCCACGGAAGAGATCCTGGCGGAGTACCCGGAGATGTCCGCTTCACAGATCGAGGATCTTCTCCACGACACCGACGCGGCCTTCAGTGCATGGCGACGGGTGGGGCTCAGCGAGCGAGTGGAACGCCTCCGAGCTCTGGCCGCCAAACTGCGCGAGGGGGAGGCGGAATACGCCGACCTGATGAGCCGTGAGATGGGCAAACCCCTGGCCCAGGCCGCCGCGGAGGTCGAAAAATGCGCCTCGGTGTGCGATTACTACGCGGAGAACGCAGCCGAATTCCTGGCCGACACGGTCATCGAGTCCGAGGCCTCCCGAAGCTTCGTGACCTATCAGCCTCTGGGGGTCGTGCTCGCCATCATGCCCTGGAATTTCCCGTTTTGGCAGGTCATGCGCTTCGCGGCCCCGACGATCACGGCCGGCAATACGGGCATCCTCAAACACGCCCCCAACGTCACCGGCTGCGCGATGGCTCTCGAAGAGTTGTTCAGCGAAGCGGGCTATCCCGACCACGTCTTCCGCACGCTGGTTGTGGACGTGCCCGCCGTGGAGCGCGTCATCCGCGACGCTCGCATCAAAGCCGTGACGCTGACCGGAAGCAACCGAGCCGGGGAGGCGGTCGCCGCCGCCGCTGGGGCGACGATCAAGAAAACCGTTCTGGAACTGGGTGGAAGCGATCCCAGCGTGATACTTGCGGATGCCGACTTGGCAGCGGCCGCATCCGAGTGCAGCACCAGCCGCCTCCTGAATGCGGGACAGAGCTGCATCGCCGCCAAGAGGCTCATCGTGGTCGACGATGTGCGTGACGAGTTCGAGGCCCAGCTCGTGAAGACGATGTCTCGAGCCGTCGTGGGAGATCCCGCGGATCCGGGCACGACCATGGGCCCTCTCGCACGGGCGGACCTGAGGGATAACTTGCACCGACAGGTGACCGAAAGCCTGGCCAACGGGGCTCGCCTTTTGCTGGGTGGCGAGCTGCCCGACGCGCCGGGATACTTCTATCCGGCAACGATCCTCACGGACGTGGGCCCTGGAATGCCCGCCTACGACGAGGAGCTCTTCGGGCCCGTGGCGGCCATCATTCCGGTCGCCGACGACGCCGAGGCTATTCGCATGGCGAACGACACCATCTATGGCTTGAGCGCCTCGGTCTATACTCGGGACGTAGAGCGTGGAACGCAGATCGCCACGGAATGGCTGGACGCGGGCGCCTGCTTCGTGAACACCTTCTCGCGGTCGGATCCGCGGCTCCCGTTCGGCGGCATCAAGCAGAGCGGTTACGGACGCGAGCTCTCGCCCTTCGGTATTCGGGAGTTCGTCAACGTGAAGACCGTCTGGGTGGCCTGAGGGCCGCCAGCACCGCTAGGCCGACGGCGCCAGGAACTCCGCGATCTCACGCTCCAGAACGGGCTTGGGTACGAGACCCACCATCTCGAACTCCGGCTCTCCGTCCTTGAAGAATATGACGACGGGGATGGAGCGAATCTCGAAGCGGCGGGCGGTCTCAGGCGCCTCGTCGGAATTGACCTTGACCACCCGTACGCCCCGCTCCGCCTGTTCGACGGCGACCTCGTCCAGGATCGGGGCCATCATGCGGCACGGTCCGCACCAGGGGGCCCAGAAATTCACGATGGTGATGCCTGGCTGATCCGCGATGATCGCGTCGAAGTCGCCGTCCGTGGCGTGGAGGATTGGCGACTCCACTCTCTCTGTCTTCTTGAAGAACATCCTCGACTCCGGTCACGCAAGCTCAGGGCGCTGGCGTCCCGCTCTCGCGGGGCGCTGCCGTCCCAATGAGCGGCATGGCCTGAAGGTTCCCACCCGTGAGAAGCTACGCCCGCGCCGCGCCGCTTCCTATGAGCTCCTCGATTTCCTCGTCCGTGTAACCCAGCTCCGCCAACACGTCCCGCGTATGCTCCCCCAAGAGCGGAGCCCCGCGCTCGATGGCGGTCGGCGTGTCCGAGAACTTCACGGGAAAGCCGATCGTGCGGACGGGCCCGAGCTTCGAGTGCTCCACCTCGACGACCATGTCTCGGGCGAGCGTCTGGGGGAACTCGAGCATCTCGCCGATGCTCGCGACCGGGCCGGCCGGCACGCCCCCCTCCTCGAGCAGCGCGAGCCACTCCGCCGTCGGACGGGTCTTGAAGCGCTCGCCCAGGATGGAGGCGAGCTCGCGCACGTTTTGCATGCGATCCGCGTTCTCCAGAAAGCGGGGATCCTCGGCGAGCTCGGGAAGCCCGACGACGTCGACGAGCCGGTGCCAGGTCGTCTGGTTCGAGCCGCCCACGGTGATCCATCCGTCGAACGTCTCAAAAGCCTGATAGGGTGCGGTCAACGGATGGGCCGAGCCCAGGGGACCGGGTGAAACGCCCGTCGCCAGCGTCACGGCCGCTTGCCAAAACGACTGCGTGACGCCCGCTTCGAACAGGGACGTGTCGATCTTCTGTCCCTTGCCCGTTTCGAGTCGTTGCACGTGCGCGGCCAGGATTCCCATCGCCGCGAGAATGCCGGCGGTGATATCGGTAAGGGGCGGGGCGCACTTCACCGGAGGCCTCCCCTCCCCTTCACCGGTCACGCTCATGATGCCGCTGTAGCCCTGGGAAATGAGATCGAAGCCCCCGAGATGGGCCATGGGTCCGGTCCTGCCGAACCCCGAGATCTCGCAGTAGATGAGGCCGGGGTTCGTCTCCTTCAAGAGATCATAGCCGAGGCCGAGGCGATCCATCGTGCCCGTACGGTGATTCTCGATCAACACGTCGGCTCGGTCCACCAGCCGCCGAGCGACCTCGAGGCCCTTCTCCGTCTTGAGGTCCAGTGCCACGCCGCGTTTGTTGCGGTTCAGCATCATGAACGCCGCGGACTCACCTTCCATGTCGGGCGGACGGAATCCACGCGTCGCGTCCCCCCCACTGACCGGCTCGACCTTCACGACATCCGCCCCCATGTCGGCGAGCATCCGCCCACACGTCGGACCGGCCATGATGTGCGCGAATTCGACCACACGAAGGCCTGCGAGCGGTCCGCCCCGATCTGGTGAATTCATGAATCCCTCCGGCCGCGACTTTCAATCCTCATACTCACCACGGGGCTGACACTCATCACGGATCCGCCTACTGGCCCTTGAATCGTGGGTCGCGCCGCTCCAGAAAAGCCAGGACGCCCTCCAGGTAGTCGTCCGTCCCAAACGCCTCGTATGCCTCCTGCTGCTCGGCCTCCGTGAGCGGGCCCCCTCCCTCTGCCAGCCTACGCACGAATTTCTTGTGCCATCGGTTTACGAGGGGCGCACCGGACGCGATGCGAAGAGCGGTGGCCCGGGCTTCGTCACCGACTTTGTCATCGGGCACGACTCGGCTCACAAGACCTTTTTGGTACGCCGCCTTCGCATCGAGGAGGCCACCCTCCAGGAGGATCTCGAGGGTACCCGAAGCACCGATCAGTTGGACGAGCGGACTCAACTCGGTGTAGGACATCGTGAGACCCAACTGGTTGATCGGCGCCCCAAAGCGGCTGGATTCGCCACAAATCCTCAGGTCGCACGTAGCCGCGATCTCCAGGCCGCCACCCACACAAACTCCACGGATCTCGGCCACGGTCGGGATGGGGCAGTCGTGGAGCGCCGTGAGCGCGGACTCGAGAACTTGACCGTATTCCTGAACTTGCTCGGGCGTCTGACGCTCTTCGGGAAACTTTCCAATGTCGGAGCCCGCGGAAAACGCCTGCTCCCCGGAGCCCTCGATCACCACGCAGTGGATGAGCGGGTCTTGAGCCAGAGACGTCATGGTGGCGGCGATAGCCTCCCACCCCTGCCGATCCAGGACATTCAGACGGTCCGGATAGAACAGGGAGACGATGGCCAGATGACCCTCTACGCTGACCGACACTCGGTCCGACATTTTCACTCCGCGCTAAACGGCAGAACAGCTCCACAGGCCAAATGTGGATCGCGCCAACGTATGTGACCATGGGCGGCATGGCCACGAGCGGCCTGACGGGGGCGGTAGCGATGCAGTCCTCCGGCCCCTGCGCGGAGGCCCTTCGACCCGTAGGTTTTCGCTGGACCCGCGGCTTTTCGCTCCAGCGCACGCCGCGACAGGCAGCCGATGACAGACCGGGGAGAGACGATGAGACTGGAACGAGCTGGCGTAGCCCTCACGATCCTGGCGTTGGTGGCACTTCCCGCCTGCGGTGACGAGAGCCAGGCGGCACCCCGGTCGGGATCGGAGGGAGCGATCACGAAGGGCGGGGACGAAAGGACCGGAGCCTACGACGTCGTGCCCGGCTGGTGGAAGGAGGCGCCGAACCACGACGACGAGTGGGCGTGGGGCAACGTGGCTGGCGTCGCGGTGGACAACCCTGATCGCATCATCGCGATCGCACGCGGTGATTTCCCGGCTGACCAGTCCGTCCCGAGGCGGGGTCGGGTCCGCTCCACGAATTTCGTCGTGGTCGCCGATCGCAACGGCAACATCGTCGAACAATGGAGTCAGTGGGACTCGATCTTCACGCTGCCTCATCAGGTTTACATCAACCCCTATGATCCTGAGCGGCATGTCTGGGTCGTCGATGGCGGTGGCGCCGATGGCCCCGGGCAAGTCGTGAAGTTCACCAACGACGGGAGCGAGTTGGTGATGCGCCTCGGTCGCCCCGACAATCCCAGGACCCAGGAGGCAGCCCGGCAGATCGCGGACCCCGACCCGTTCTCCTACGGACTCCCGTCGAAGCTGGCCTTCCTCCCCGATGGCAGCTTCTTGCTGGCGGACGGCTACTGGAACTCGCGCGTCATCAAGTACACCGAGGATGGCGAGTACGTCATGAAGTGGGGATCGCTCGGTACCGGTCCCAGCCAGTTCGATCTTCTCCACGGACTCGCGGTTGATCGGGATGGGCGTGTCTACGTCAGCGACCGGCAAAACGAGCGGATCCAGATCTTCACCGAGGACGGCGAGTTCATCGAGGAGTGGACTGGGATCTTCGACCCGGTCAACATCTTCATCGACCAGAACGAGTCGGTCTGGGTATTGGATGCGAGCCTGAATCGGGTGTCGAGATACAGCATGGAGGGCGAGCTCCTGTATCACTGGGGCGCATACGGAGAGGCAGGGGCGCTGGGCCGTGGGACCTGGGATGGAGGCCTGTCTCTTCCCCATCAGATGGATGTGGACGAGGAGGGCAACCTCTACATCGCCTCTTACAACGGCCCGTGGGTGAACAAGTTCGTGCCGAAGTCGGGAGCCGACCCCGCTCAGCTGGTCGCGCCCCGCATGTTGATGAGAGAGTAGCCATGGGCGACCCCTCTGAAGACCACGTGACTCTGCTTCAGCGTCTGAAGAAACGTGGGATCGTTCAATGGACGATCGGCTACCTGGCCGGTGCGTGGGTCGTCCTGGAAGTCTTCTCGACCCTGCAGGAAGGATTCGACTGGCCACAGCGCCTCTTCCCACTCTTGATCTCCCTCCTGTCGGTTGGGCTGATCATTACGCTCGTGATCGCTTGGTTTCACGGCGAGAAGGGTCGTCAACGAGTGAGTGCGCCGGAGCTTCTGATCCTTGGTTCGGTCCTCTTGGTGGGTGGACTTTTCGTCTCGCGGTTCTCGGCGGCAGACCGCACCACGGGCGGCTTGCTGGTGAACAGTCAGGGCGTGGCGGCCCTGGCCACCCCCGTCAGGGCGAGCATCGCCGTCCTCCCGTTCGATGACCTCAGTCCCGACGGTGATCAACGGTACTTTGTCGAGGGCCTATCCGAAGAAATCATCCATGCGCTGACCCAGATTACTGGCTTGAAAGTGGCTGCCCGCACTTCAACGTTCAGGCTGGCAGAGGAGGGCGGTAGTGTCACCCAGATGGCGAGCACCTTGGGCGTCGCGCACGTGCTCGAGGGCAGCGTAAGGAAGTCGGGTGATCAGGTTCGGATCACCGCTCAATTGATCGAAGCGGAGTCCGGATTTCACCTCTGGTCGGACATCTTCGATCGACCGCTCAACGATATCGTCAGTGTTCAGGATGAGATCGGCAGGGTGGTTGCGGAGCGATTGGAGACGACCCTTTCTGCGGATCAGCAAGTCCAACTAGTCACGCAATCGACCGAGAGCACCCAGGCCTACGAGGCGTACCTACTTGGACGCTACTACTGGAATCAGAACACAGTAGAGAGTCTGGAGGCCGCCATAGACGCGTTCGAGAGAGCGATCGATCTTGATCCCGATTTTGCGCAGGCGTACGCTGGACTCGCTGACTCGTACAGTGCGTTGGAACTCTATTTGGCCGCGGCCGCAGGGGCGCGTGGAGATCCTCGAGAACTCACTGCCCTCGGCCTCGCTGCGGCCAGACAGGCCGTCGATCTCGCCCCGAACTTGGGAATGGGCCACGCTGCACTAGCTCGAGCCCTCACGAAGGTGGGGGAATGGGCCGAAGCGGAGTCAGAATTCCGAGCCTCCCTTGCGTTGAACCCTGGGTACGCTAACGCACACTCAGGATACGGGCTCCTCCTGCTGTACACGGGAGCCGTCGCGGACGCCGTGGAGCACCTGCAGGAAGCGAAGAGATTCGACCCGGTATCCCAGTCCATCTCCGTGGGGCTGGGCATAGCCCTCCACGCCGGTGGTTACTCCGAGGAGGCCATCGAGGCACTCCGTACAGCGACTGGACTCGACCGGTCCTGGATTCCCGGCTGGACGTTCCTCTCGATTCTGCTCACCGAAGCTGGGTATTACGAAGAGGCGTTGGCCGCCATGGTACGCCGCGCGGAATTACAGCAAATGGCGCCCGAGGCTTTGGAGTCCGTGCTCGTCGACATGGCGTCACGAATCGACGCGATCAGGCGGTACCGAGAGACCGGTGAGCCGCAATCGTTCCAAGTCTCTCTATACGGGTCATTCGACTTGTTGGCCCTCACATACCACCGCGCCGCAGCGGGTCAACACGACCGAGCGCTACTGGCGTTCGGAGCACTGGTCATAGCAAGGGTCTACGAATCCGCGGCGGCACTGCATGTCCTGTTTCTAGGAGATATCCTCGGCGATGACCCCCGCTACCAATCGCTTCTTACGCAAGCGGGGATCGGGTGACGGACCTCGGCCCGTCCCTTCCACAGAACCAAAGGAGTCTGGCCATGCCGCGTTTCCTCCAGTTGATCTGTGCCGGCACCCTGGTGTGCCTATTGGGAGTTGGGGTTTGCGGGGATCTGAGCGGGCAGTCGACGGAAAGCGATTGGGCTTATTTCGGCGGGGACAAAGCGTTCACCCGCTACGCGCCGCTCGATCAGATCACCCGTGACAACGTCGATGATCTCCGGATCCTGTGGCGGCGCCCCGCGGTGGACGCCGCTTTGATGGAGTCCTTCCCCCGTCTCAATGTCTCGGACAACCTGAGAGCGACCCCTATCCTGATCGATGGCGTCCTCTACGCCCCGAATGGCGTGGGCCTGGTCGAAGCCTTTCATCCCGCCACTGGTGAGACGCTCTGGGTGCAGGAGCCGTACGCCCCGACCATGGAAGAGGCGTCCGGGCGAAGCTCGCGTGGTCTGGACTATTGGGGGGAGGGAGCGGAGGGGAGATTGATCGCGGTGCGTGGTAGCTACCTGTACGCGCTGGATCCACAAGACGGTCGGGTGCTTCCCGACTTCGGTGAGGGAGGGAGGGTGAACTTGGTCCCGCCCTCCGCGCAGCGCTTCAACTGGAGTTCCGGCCCCATTGTCGTGAATGACGTCATCGTAATCGGTGGTACCCTGGATGGTGCCGGTGACTCGGGCATGAGCTGGAGGGGCAGCGCAGCCGAGGATGTGCGGGGGTTCGACGTACGCAGCGGCCGACTCCTGTGGACGTTCCACGTCGTGCCTCGAGAGGGCGAATTCGGTGCCGACACGTGGGGGAACGAGTCCGGGAGAGAGTCGGGCGACTTGGGGTCTTGGTGCTGCCTCAGTGCAGACGAAGAGCTGGGTTACGTCTACGTGCCCCTCACGGCACCGACGGCCGCCTATTACGGAGGCCATCGTCCGGGGGACAACCTCTTCTCCAACAGCCTGGTGGCCCTCGACGCAGCGACGGGCGAGCGGGTGTGGCACTTCCAGATGGTCCACCACGATCTCTGGGAGTACGACACCGTCGGTCCGCCAACGCTCGGGGAGATTGTGGTCGACGGCAGGCGCATCCGGGCGGTGATGCAGCCGAGCAAGACGGGCTTCCTATACGTTTTCGATCGGGCGACCGGTGAGCCGGTCTGGCCCATCGAAGAGCGACCTGTGCCCCAGTCGACCGTGCCGGGCGAGTACACTTCCCCCACACAGCCCTTCCCGACCAAACCAGCTCCGTTCGCGAGGCACGGACTCACCGTGGACGATTTCATCGACTTCCCCGAAGTCCGTGACCGGGCGCTCGCGATCGCCGACTCGTTCGTGATAGGCCCGATCTTCACTCCACCGTCGGTCGTCAGCGACGAGCCCGGGGGAAAGAAGGGCACGCTGATGGTGCCCGGATCGTGGGGCTCCGGAAATTGGAACACGGGCGCCTTCGATCCCGAAACGGGCCTGTACTACGCATACTCGCACACGGTCCCGAGGGTCTACCGGCTCGTGGAGGCCACCGATCCGGACTCGGAGATGGCCTATTGGAGCCCGGAGCGGGAGGCGCCCTACGTCGACGGTCTGCCGCTCCCCAAGCCACCGTGGGGCCGAATCACGGCCATCGACATGAATAGCGGCGAACACGCTTGGATGGTGGCCAACGGGGCGGGCTTGCAGGATCACCCCGCGCTCGAGGATCTGGACGTTCCCGATCTCGGCGTCGCCAGCCGGCCCGTGGCGCTGGTCACCAGGACCCTGCTGCTCATGGGTGAGGGCGGGGACGTATTCGGGGGCATTCAGGCGAACATGTGGGGGCGGAGCTTCCGCGCGTACGACAAGGCCACTGGAGAGGTGCTCTGGGAAACCGATCTCCCGGCCGGCGTCACCGGCGGGCCGATGACCTACATGTTCGAGGGCAAGCAGTACGTCGTCGTCCCCATCGGCGGGGCGGATTCGCCCCCCGAATGGGTCGCGTTGGGGCTTCCGTAGCCCTCAACGGTACAACAGTTCGACCGGCCACATGGGAATCGAGGGGACGTATGTGACCATGAGGAGCATGGCCACCAGCACCGCCACGAAGTAGAGGTTCACCTTGCTCACCTCCCAGATATCGGCCTTCGCGATGGAGCAGGCCGTGACCAGCACGCTGGCGACGGGGGGCGTCTGCTGGCCGATGCCGAGATTGAGCGTGACGACGAGTCCGAAGTGCACCGGGTCGATCCCCGCGGCCAGGACCAGCGGCATCACGATCGGCACGACCAGGATGATCGCCGCCGCGGAATGCAGGAACAGCCCCACCATCAGGAAGAACACGTTGAGGAGCGCCAGAATCGCAACCCGGTTGTCGGTGAAGTCCATGATCCCTTGGGCGACACGCTGCGGCACCTGAACCTCCGTCAGGTAGTCCCCGAGCAGGGCCGACGTGGCCACGAGAAGCATGACCACCGCCGTCTGGACCCCACCCTCGAGCGTGGCCCGTCGTAGCGCCGCCAGGTCCAGCTCCCGGTAGATACCGCCCCCGATGACGATGGCCGCCACCACCGCCAATCCCGCACCCTCCGTGGCCGTGACCCATCCGGTGAAGATGCCGCCCAGGATGATGACAGGCAGGAACAGGGCCCAAGCGGCCTCGCGAAGAGTGATGGCCACCCGTCGAAGCTGAAACGCCGCTTCCACCGGAAACCCATTCTTGAGCGCCAGGAAATACACCACCGCCATCAGGAGCAGGCCGCCGAGCACACCGGGAACGATGCCGGCGACGAAGAGCTCCACGACCGAACTCCCGGACATGACGCCGTAGAGAATCATCGGGATCGAAGGCGGAATGATGACGGCCAGGGTGGCCGAGGACGACGTCACCGCCGCCGCGAACGCGGTGGGATATCCCCGGCGCTTCATGGCGGGGATGAGGATGGAGCCCAGGGCTGCGACATCCGCCACGGCGGATCCGGAGATCTCCGCAAAGAAGAGAGACGCGCTCACCGTGACCATCGCCAGCCCGCCTCGGATGAACCCGACGAGCGCGCTGGCGAGGTTGATCAAGCGCCTGGAGATCCCCGACGCGTTCATGATGGCCCCGGCCAGGATGAACAGAGGGATCGCGATCAGCGCGAACTTCAGGGTGCCGGAGTAGAGGACGAGCGCCGCGTTCGGGAGCCCGCCGAGCCCGGAGCTGGCCGCCATCGCGAAGATGGCCACCACGCCGAGAGAAACGGCGATGGGCACGTTGAGGAGAACCAGCGCCAACAAGGCGAGGAACATGATGACGAGGATCATGAAGGACCCTCAGGACTCGGCCGCCCTTCCCACACCTCCGGCAACGTGACGAGCTCGGCGATGATGAAGAGAATGGCTCCGATGGGCACGACGGACTGAGCGAGACGTTGGGGCACCCACGGAAGGCTCACGAGCGTGTCGCCTCCGAGAATCCCGAAGACCCGCCAACCCGCCCAGGCGGTCACCATGAAGAACAGAAGAACGAAGGCCTCTCCCAGCAGGATCAGCGGGCGACGGACGCGCGGGGCGAGCCCGTCCACCAACTTCGGGAAACCGATGTGGGCCCGGTGGAGCGCCGCCAGCGCCGCGCCGTAGAAGGTGAGCCAGGCCAGGAGTATGGAGGCCACCTCGTCGTACCACACGAGCGCGGCCCCGAGCCTCCTGAAGGCGACGCCGAGTACCACGACCAGCGCGAGCGCCACCATCAGAACCACGACGGCGGATTCGAGGGCGCGCTGCAGCCCCTGGCGGAATCGTCGGCGCATGCGGAGCCTCAGGCGATCACGGATCGATTTCGAGAGCTATGCACGCCGTTGCGCTCGGCGAGCGCTATGCCCCCTCGACGAGGGCCAACGCATCGGCCACCATTCTGTCCCCGCCTTCCACCGTGTTTCCAAACTCTTCGAAGATCTCCGCGCTGGCTCGGACGAAGGCGTCGCGGTCGGCACTATTCACCTCGACACCCGCCTGGCGAAGCTCGTCGAGGAAGTCGGAGTCCATCTGAGCCGCCGTCTCGTAGACGAACGCCTGGGTTTCAGTCGCGATCCGTCGGAGGGTCGCCTGGACATCCTCGGGAAGGCGATTCCAGCTCGCTCCGACGGTGACATACGCCGGAGTGTACACGTGACCGGTGAGCGAAAGATACGACTGCACCTCCTGGAACTTGGAGGCGTAGATCTGGGCCAAGGGATTCTCCTGGCCGTCCATGACGCCGGTCTGAAGCGCCACGAAGACCTCGGAAAGCGGCATCGGTGTGGGGTTGGCTCCGAAGGCCTGAAAGAGCTTCACTCGCCATATGCCCCTCGGGGTCCGAAGCTTGATTCCCGAGAGATCCGATGGCGTCACCACCGGCCTCGTGTTGTTCGTCACGTGCCGAAACCCGTTTTCCCAGACGGCCAGGATGGTGTACGCACGCTCTTCCGCCTGGGGGACGAGCACGGGCCAAACGATCTCTTCCTCGATGCGCCTCATGTGGTCCCGGTCCTGGACCAGATAAGGCATTTCGAAGAGGCCGAACGCCTCTACCGTGGACGACATGATCGTGGAGGGAAGAGCGAAATCGAGCGTGCCCAGCTTGAGCTTCTGAAGCATGACCTCGTCTCCACCCAACTGGCTCGATCCGAAGACGTTCACCTGCACCCGACCCGGCAACTCCGCGTTCACGCGCCGGGCGAACTCCTCGGCGGAGGCGGCGAAGAGCGATCCGGGCGCACCCACGTGACCGAAGCTGAGCTCGATGACGCCCCCGTCCCCCGACTCGCCCCCACAACCGCCGGCCACCAGGACCACCAAGAAAGCGAGTGCGATGCGACGACCCATCATTGTTCTCCTCCTTCAGTAGACCACACTTCCAGCGCCGCCCGGACGCCTCCCGGACGATGGGGCACTCCGGCGAGCCCCAGACCCATCTCGACACCGCACAGCGTGCCCGCGACCATCAGCTCGTTGATGTCGCCCAGATGCCCGATCCGGAAGACGTCACCCTTCAGCTTGCCGAGCCCACTTCCCAGCGACATGTCGAAGCGCTCCAGGATAATCTTACGAAGCGCGTCGGCATCCGTCCCGTCCGGCATCTTCACGGTCGTCTGGGCGGAGCTGAACCCCGACTCCTCCAAGCAGAAGTTCTCGAGGCCCCACGCGGCCACGGCGGCCCGCGTCGCCTTCGCCAGGCGAGCGTGCCGCTTCAGAGTGTTCTCCAGGCCCTCCTCGCTCAGCATTGTGAGCGCCTCGTCGAGGCCGTACAGAAGATTCGTGGCCGGCGTGTACGGAAAGAAGCCGCCCTCGTTGGAGGTCCGCATGGCGCTCCAGTCCCAGTACGACCGCGACAGGCCCGCCTTCTCGTGGGCCTCCAGCGCCTTGCTGCTCACGGCCGTGAAGCTCAGGCCGGGAGGCAGCATGAGACCCTTCTGGGAGCCTGTGAGGGTCACGTCGACGCCCCACTCGTCGTGGCGCAGCTCCATCGCGCACAGGGAGGACACGGCGTCGACCATGAGAAGGGCGGGATGACCGGCCCGGTCGATGGCCGCCCGGATGCCTGCAACGTCGCTGGTCACCCCCGTGGACGTCTCGTTGTGGGTCACGAGAACCGCCTTGATCGCGTGGTCCTCGTCACCGGACAGGTGCTCTTCCACGGCCGCGGGGTCGACGGGCCTTCTCCAATCCCAGGGTAGAACGTCGACCGTGAGCCCCACGGCACCGGCCACCGCCCCCCAGGTCTCGGAGAAGTGGCCGTTGTCGTAGCGTACGACCCGGTCGCCCGGTGACAGGGTGTTCACCAGCGCCGCCTCCCACGCCCCGCTTCCCGACGCCGGATACACGAAAACGTGCTCGGAGGCCTGAAAGACCTCCTTCAGTCCCTCGAGAATCCGCTTGCCCAGCTCCGCGAACTCCGGTCCCCGATGATCGATCGGGGGCCGGCCCATCGCCCTCAAGATCCGGTCCGGAACGTTCGTGGGTCCGGGAAGCTGCAGGAAGTGTCGTCCGGACCGAAACTTCATGGGACTGTAATCTCGGATTGAGGTGACTTCGTGCGCGTACCGCGGGATGAATCGATACCGGGCACGAATGGATTGTTGGGGACAAGTATTGTTGGGCGCAAATAATGGCACTGCGCTACCTTTCCCGCCATGACGAGCCGAACGATAACCCCCTCCGATCCCTCCCTCGCGGCCCGCCTCGAGAGCGAGTTGGAGGGCGAAGTGCTCCTGGATTCGTTCAGCAGGGGCCTCTACTCCACCGACGCGTCCATCTACCAGATCGAGCCGGCCGCGGTGGTCGTTCCCAGGACCACGGCCGACGTGTTCCGGGCGCTCGAAATCGCGAGCGAGGCGGGCCTGTCGGTGACACCGAGGGGTGCCGGCACTTCGCAGTCCGGGCAGGCCATCGGCGAGGGGCTGGTGATGGACACGAGCAAGTACCTGTCCGGAATCGGGGAGCTCGACCGGGACGCCGCGACCATTCGCGTACAGCCCGGAGTGGTCCTGGATCGCCTCAACCGGGAGCTCCGTCCCCACGGGTTCTTCTTCCCGGTCGACGTGGCGACCGCGAGCCGGGCCACCCTCGGCGGAATGGCAGCGAACAACAGCGCGGGTGCGCGCTCGGTCCGTTATGGGATGATGGTCGACAACGTGCGGCGCCTGAGTGGATCGCTCGCCGACGGGACGCCCGTCAGCTTCGGCCTCGAAGTCCCACGGGAGGGGATCGAGTCTCAGCTCGCCTCGACCCTCTCGGCGCTCCGCAGACGCGAACACGACGAGCTCGAGCGCAGGATCCCGAGAGTCATGCGTCGGGTCGCCGGCTACAATCTCGACCAGATCTCCCCGGACGGCGCCGACCTCGTGCGGCTTCTGGTCGGGTCCGAGGGCACGCTCGCGTTCTTCACCGAGTTGGAGCTTCAGCTCTCGCCGCTCCCGTCAAATACGGTTCTCGGCGTGTGCGCTTTCCCCGATCTGGAATCCGCCCTGACCTCGGTCCCCTCGATCATGGAGCTCGAGCCGTCCGCCGTCGAGCTGGTGGACGGCACGTTGCTCGATCTGGCCCGGGAAATTCCCACCCTGGGCGACGCGGTACGGGAGTTCGTCCGGGGCGATCCCCGCGCTCTGCTCATGGTCGAGTTCTCGGGATCGGATGGAGATCGGGTTTCAGCGGATCTTCACAGGCTGGAAGAGTTGTTGGCGGATCTCGGTCACCCCGACGCCGTCACGCGTGCCGAAACCGAGGAGTTTCAGAAGAGGATCTGGGGCGTAAGGAAGGCGTCCATGAACGTGGTCATGTCGATGAAGGGGGACCGAAAGCCCGTCTCCTTCATCGAGGACTGCACGGTACCTCTCGAGCACCTCGCCGAATACGGCGCGCGCCTCGAGGACGTGTTCCGCCGTCACGGCACCTCGGGCACATGGTATGCCCACGCCTCGGTGGGGTGCCTACACGTGCGGCCGATCCTGAATCTCAAGCTGGACCAGGATCTGCGAGCCATGCGCGCCATCGCGGAGGAAGCGCATGAGCTCGTCCGCACGTTCGGGGGATCTCACTCCGGCGAGCACGGAGACGGCTTGGTTCGCTCCGAGTTCCTGGAGCCGATGTTGGGGAGCCGCATTGTCGGGGCCTTCAAGGAAGTCAAATCGGCCTTCGACCCATCCGGCACACTCAACCCCGGCAAGATCGTAGACCCTTCGCTCATGGACGACCGATCGCTGATGCGCTACCGCAGTGGGTACGGTCCCCTGCCCGTGACCACGGCGCTGGACTGGTCGCCGTGGGGTGGCTGGGCGGGCGCCACCGAGATGTGCAACAACAACGGCGCCTGCCGGAAGACCGACCCCGGTGTCATGTGCCCCTCCTTCCGCGCCACCGGGGACGAGCGCCACACCACCCGCGGCAGGGCCAACTCGCTGCGTCTGGCCCTCACCGGACAGCTCGGCACCGACGCCCTCACGTCCTCGGAGATGTACGACACACTCTCGCTCTGCGTGGGGTGCAAAGCGTGCGGGAAGGAGTGCCCCACCGGCGTAGACATGGCCCGCATGAAGATCGAATTCCTGCACCATTACCATCGGGAGCACGGAATCCCCCTCCGCGAGCGTCTCGTCGCGTGGCTTCCCCGCTACGCGCCTTGGGCGGCGCGCTTTCCGGGGCTGCTGAACTTGGGCCGACCGGAGGGGTGGCTTGCGCGTGCCGGGGAGCGGCTGCTCGGCCTCAGCGCGCGCCGCGAGCGTCCTCTGTGGCGGAGGGACGTGTTCCGGGGAGCCGCCACGCGGGTCGCACAGGACATGACGCTCGCCCCGGAGGACATGACACCGCCAGGGCCGACCAACTCGGGGCTGGCTCCGGACGCCAAGGACAGGCCGGAAGTCCTCCTCTGGGTCGATACTTTCAACACCTACTTCGAGCCGGAGAACGCCCACGCCGCGCTCCGGGTCCTCGAAGCAGCGGGATACCGGGTTCACCTCCCGACCCTGGCGGGGCGCCCCCCGTGTTGTGGCCGCACATTCCTGAATGCGGGCTTGGTGGATCCTGCGCGTCGTGAGGCCGAACGCCTTCTCGGCGCCCTCACTCCCTGGGTGGAGCGCGGGATTCCCGTCGTGGGGCTGGAGCCGTCGTGCCTGCTCACGCTCCGGGATGAGATCCCGGCCCTCCTTCCCGGTGAAGAGAGCGTGCGCGTCGCGGACGCCTCGCTACTCCTCGACGAATTCTTGCTGCTCGAGGCCGAGGCGGGCCGTGCGCCACTCGATCTCGGCCCCGTCGAGGCCCAGACGGCCCTCGTTCACACGCACTGCCATCAGAAGGCCCTCGGCCAGGAGGGCGCGACCGAAGCCGTGCTGCGGAGGATTCCCGGACTCGAAGTCCACACCCTGCGCTCGGGGTGCTGCGGTATGGCTGGGGCGTTCGGTTATGAAGCCGAGCACTACGACGTGTCGATGGCCATGGGAGAGCTCGATCTGCTGCCTGCCGTCCGAGACGTCGCCCCCGACACCTGGGTGCTCGCGGCCGGTGTGAGCTGCCGGCATCAGATCGCTCATGGAGCGCAGCGTTCCGCCGTCACGCTAGCACGGGCGCTGGAGGCTTCGCTGTCACGTTCCTGAAGAGCGAAGTGTCTGGCTGCTACGTCAATGGGGTGGGTGCGGCATGCTACTGTCTGGAGCCGGGGCCTTCGCGACCCGGCCAGACGGCACTTGGCCCCGCTTTGGCGCCGGCTTGATCTTCGATTCACCGAGGGCGATTCGGCCCTCTAGCGCGGCACCTTCCTCCACACGCATCCGCTGGGCTTGGACTTCACCAGAAACCCGACACGTCGCCTGAAGCTCGAGGTGTGATTCGGCGTATACGGCACCGAGGACCGTCCCCGCGATGACCGCGTCCGAGGTATAGATGGTCCCCGTGACGAGACCGTCGCTGCCGATCATTACGGATTTTTCTGCCCGCACATCGCCACGGATCGTACCGTCGATGCGAAGCGAACCCTTCGTCTCGGAATCTCCTTTCACCGTCATGCCCACTGCGATGACGGAAAGCACCGTCTCGGGTCGGGCGTCCGGGGGCGTGTTGGTTTCGAGCACATCGTGCGGGTTCTTCTTCATGGTCTGCTGTCTAACTCTCTTGGGGGGGATCGACGAGTGCCCGACCTACCACTCTCCTGCGCAGGCTACCATGCCCCTGATGAGCCCGAGACGCAAGCCGACCTGTGATCGGAGTCCCGTCTGACGCTGTCGACGGTTTCTGAACGAGCCAGCGGCCACTCCCCTGGAGGGGTGGCCGCTTGGCTCTTCATGCTCCTCAATCCCCCAACGGAAGGATCAGACTCAACCTGGCCATGGGGAGTAGAATCCATCCACCCTCGTAAGTCGTGCCCCTGAAGCCCATGTCCGGCGTCCGAGCAAAATTCAGCTCACCCGTCACGGCGATGTGGCGCCCTCGGGCCGCCACGCCAACCAATGCGCCGGCGATCGCTCCCGTCGTGGTCTCTCCCGTCAAACGATCCTCGAATGTCTGCGAGACCACCCTCGGGGCCGCGTACACACTCCACCGTCGGTCTATGACCTGACCACCGGCCGGATAGAACGCTAGCGGAAATGCGACGTCCAAGGCGGTCATCCGCTCGTCTTGCACATCAGAGGCCTGTCGGTTGGACGCCATGCCCGCAACGTGAACGCCGACCGAGGCCCTGCCCCCCATGAAGTCGGTGATCCGAATCTTGCCGCGGACTACGACGGGCCTGGCGTCATTGGGTTCGCTATCCGTGCGCTCGTAGCCCGAAACGCTGACCTCGAACCGGTCTTCCAGGGCGAAGCCGACGCCCACGCCGTAGATCTCGACTCGCTCCTGCTCCTGCCCCCAAACCCCGTCCCCAAAGGCGGTGGCCAGGTGTAGGCCCTGCGGGGTTACCGGCCGGCTTCCACCGACCGCCGGAAGCGGCACTGGGAGCGGAACCCGGGTCGGGGGCGCCCCGCACGAGGACGTACCGGCAAGCAGTGCGACGAGAACCGTCCGCCCGAAGAGTCGCCAAATCAAGGATGCGCTCATGATGGATGTCTCCCTATGTCGGCTGAATCGGAAGCCAAGGACTGCCTGGAGTCCTGCGGAGCGGTGGCGATCCGAGATGTACGAGGAAGATGCGACCGGCCAGATCGCGGCAGCATACGTCGAATTACGTAGCAGGCGAGTACGTAGTACGTAGCGTGGCGGGCCCATGCCTTATGCTCTACGGCATGCACCCGGAAAGCACCTGAAGTTGTGGCGCGGACCCGACTTGTCGGTGCATTGTTGTTTAGGAGTCGTGCGCCCGACGATCAGGCTATCTAGGGGTCGGACGCGCGGCACAGAAGTGAGGTGACGTTGTGCGCAGATTGGTCTTGATCCTCGGAATGCTCGTCTTCGGCCTTATCGACGCCGGTCCCAGCACAGGGCAAGAAATTGGTCAGCGCATCACGTTCGCCGGATGTCTCGTGCAAGAGGACGATGACGGTGACGAAGTCGAGTTCCTCTTGGAGAACGTGACGACATCAGGGGTCGACGCCGAGGAGATCGAGCTCGTCGCGGCCGGAGGCGTAGAGCTCTCCGCACACGTCGGTCATATGGTCGAGGTGTCTGGCGTTCTCATCGCAGATGACGACGATGATGATGACGATGACGACGATGATGATGACGACGACGATGACGATGATGAGGATGAGCTCCACATTCGCGTCACCCAACTCGGCCATCAAGCCGCGTCCTGTGCGAGCGATCGGTAGGATCTTCGGCCGCTCGCTCGCGCGAAATCGGTTGGGCCGCTCGGCTCGAACGCACGAGTCCTTTCGGACGCCAGTTTTCAGACACTGCCTACTCCGTGCTCCTCCGAGCGCGGAGTACCGTTAGATTACGGTCATGAACTTGACGCCTGATGAGCAACCCGTGGTCCGTCGTGCTGTGACGGCGTACCACGACATGAAGAAGAAGCACAAGGGGGCTTTCGGGGGCACGACTGCCGACGAGATCTTAGAAGAATTGAAGCCGTCTCCACTCCGCTGGGCTGCGCTCGCCGCGTTCGTGATCGAAACGGCAGAAGGATCACAAAAGTATCCAGCGAGCGACTCGTAACGGGGCTCCGATATCATGATAGTCTCAGGCGAGGAATCACGAGGCTGGAAGGAAATCCTGATGGATTGGGTAGAGGCGCGGTGGCGGTGGTTGATCGTCGCCGTCCTGTTGTTATTTGCGTTCAACAACCTCGTGGGTTTGGTCGTCGGTCTCATGGGATTGATCGCCTTCGCCAACGGCGTCGTCGGTCGTGTTCTGAGGGCGAAGCGGGTCGTTCAGCAGGTCCAACAGATTGTCACGAATCCCGATGACGTTCGAGAAGAGGTGAGACCGAAACGTCAGATCGCTCAACCCGATCATCGCCCATAGCTTCACCGCATCGCCGAGGGGGGTGGGATTGAGCTGCGGTCGGCGCTTCGCGCCGATCCTCGGTTGTCTCGCGGGCGGCGATCACCACGCCTTCCACGAAGACGCGAAGCCAGGGGATCTGAGCCTTCAATTACCCATCCGCTGGCGAAGCTCCTCGAAGAAGTTGGTGACCATGACGAGTCGCTCTGGCTGGGCACCGCCCTCAGGGTCCGCGGAGCCGACGCTCGACGCGACAATCCAGCGGTCGCCGTCCGGATGGAGACCCGAGCCGGGGAAGGGTGGGAGGTAGGATCCGGTGAACAGCGAATCCCTGGATAACACCACCGGCACCGGATTTCGTTGGAGGCGGGCAGCCATCCACGTACGTCCGCCACGCTGGCCCGCGTAGTAGAGGGTGTTTCCGTCCGGCGACCAAAAGGGGACCCACCCTTCGCCCTGCGACACTATTGTCCGCTCGCCCGGGTCGGGGAAGCTGCGGACGTAGATCTCGTTCTCTCCGGACTCATTCGACATGTACGCCGCAAGGGTGCCGTCGGGCGAGACCACGATCCGACGGAGGTCGGCCTCCGACGAAAGGTACGCTCGTGCTCTGGCGCTATCGGGGTCGGAGACATCGACCATCCAGAGATCCCTCACGCCACCTTGCCCCTGCTCGAACACGATCAACGTGTCCGACGGCCATTGGGTTGGCCACTGATTCGCCTCGAGCGTGATGATGGATCTCGGTGGTGAGTCGTCGTCCAGGTTCTTTACGAACAGGTCCTGTTCGTCGGTACCCTCTCGCTCCGATCTAAACGCAACGCGGCTCCCATCGGGTGAGAAAACGGGGTAGGCGTTACTGCCCTCGAACGTGAACTGCCTCGGCGTCGTCCCCAACGCCACATTGTAGGTATAGATGTGGCCTTCGCTCGAATACACCACCGACTGGCCATCCGGAGACCAACCCACGCTTTGGATGGGCCGTGGAGCCAGGACGAGGGCCTCCTCGTTGCCATCGAGATCGACGACGAGCAACTGCTGCTGCTGCTGCCCACCCACCCCACCCACCCCACCCGACCCACCGAATCCAGCGGCGCTCAACCCTTCCTGATAGAAAAGGAGATCGCCACCCACGTCGAAGTGGGCGAATTGGTTCCCGTCGGCCGGGACTCCTTCGACGATCGGAGCGGGCGGGCCCAGTGCCTCGAGCCGTTCGGAATCGAACGGTGCCGCCCAGAGAGCGTCCGCCCGCCAGAAGACGATGTGGCCGCTCGACACGTACCGTGGAGTCGTTCCCGCAAAAAGGACCCTCCGCTCACCGGTCTCCAGAGAGATCACGGCGATCTCTCTTTCAGCCGTCCCGGCCAGTATGGCCCGGCCATTGGGGAGAACGTCCAGCCACCACAGTTGAGGACCCTCAGTGTTAGGGATCAGCTCAAGGTCACCGCCTGTGTCTCGGACCCGCCACACGCCATTCAGTGTGCTGGAAACCAAGACGATGGTCCCATCTGGGCCCCACCCCGCGCTTCGGATGCCTCCAGGGAACGGTGCAAGCGCTTGAGCCTGACTCCCATCCAAACGGATCTTGCTCAGCGTCTCGTCCTCCTGATCGACGTAGCCCACCCATTCGCCGTCCGGAGAGAAGAAGGGGTAGAAGGCCCTCTCCCCCCCGGGAATCGGAACCGCGTCCAGCCGGTCCAATTCGTGACGGAAGAGTTGGCCTGTCGGACCGTCGGAGAAGACCACCATCCGCCCGTTCGGAGACACTGCGAACCCCTGAATCCCCGTCGGACCGGCAGCTACATCCACCCCTGGAGGCGGAGTCACCACAAAGCGTGTGACCGGCGCGGGAGGCTCGGGACGCAGGAGCGACCAAGCGAAGCCAAGCGTCGTGACGGCAGCGAGGGCCGCGAACGCACCCGTCAGCCGATTCCAGGGGCCAGGCATCATCGCGGGCGCTTGCGTGGCTACCTGCCCCGGCATGGAGTCCGCCATGAAAGTCCGAGCCCGCGCCTTGTACGTGAAGCTCTCGTCCGCGAGAGCCGCCGCGAACTCCGCCGCGCTCGTGAACCTGTCCGCGGGCAGCTTCTCCAGAGCCTGAGCGAGTGCATGGCCGACGTGGGGGGGCACGGTCCTTCGCTCACTCGTGATCGAGGGCGCGTCCGCCGTGAGAATCTTGACCAGCACGGCCTGGGCGGTAGTTGCCGAGAATGGTGGCTGCCCAGCGAGCATCTCGTACAGCACACACCCGAGCGCGTAGACATCTGAGCGTGGGTCCACGTCCCGGTCGCCGGTGGCTTGCTCGGGACTCATGTAGTGCGGCGTTCCCAGGCTGAGCCCCGTCTCCGTGATCCGCCCGCCACCTGCCTGCGCCACAGCCAGAGCGATACCGAAGTCTGCGACGAGGGGCTCGCCCCGTTCACTCAGTAGGATGTTGCCCGGTTTGATGTCTCGGTGCACGACACCCTTCCCGTGCGCGTAGTCGAGTGCATCAGCGACCTTCTGCGTGATGGCGATGGCGTCATCCACACCGAGCTGCTTCTCGCGGTCGATGCGCTCCCTGAGGGACTCCCCCTCGATGTGGGGCATCACGTAGAAGAGGAAGTTGTCTGCCTCGCCCGAATCGAACAGCGGTAGTATATGCGGGTGGGTCAGGTTCGCGGTGGTCGTGATCTCTGCCAGGAACCGCTCGGCTCCCACTACCGCTGCGAGTTCGGGCTTCAAGACCTTGAGCGCAACCTTGCGCTGATGCTTGAGGTCGTCGGCCAGGTACACCGTGGCCATGCCACCTTCACCGAGTTCACGCTCGATGGCGTAGCGACCTTCGAGGGCCGCGTTCAGGCGGGCGACTGGCTCGGACATAAAGGACAACATGCGTCTAGGACATGTGGGGCTGCAAGGAGAACCATCCCCTCAGCCGGCCTTCACCGCCTCGAACAGCTTCACCATGTCCAGATACACGTTGAACTCCCGCGTCAGCCGAAACCCTGCCGCCCGCACGTTGTCGGCGGTCCGACGGTTGATGTCGGGCCCCAACTTCCTGACGAGCGGGTTCATAACGTCCATCACGAAGCCGAGATAGAAGTTGGAGGGACGCACATGCTCGAACATGAGCATGGCGCCGTCGTCCTTCAGTACGCGGCGCAACTCCTTCAGTCCCTTTATTGGATCGGGGACGGAGCAGAAGGTGCAGGACGTAACGACGGTATCGAAGTGCTCGTCCGGGAAGTCGAGGCTGGTCACATCCGCTTGCATCAACGTGATCGGGGCGGGACACTCACCCACCTTCTCCTCGGCGTGCTCGAGCATGACTGGAGAAAAGTCGATGGCGATCAGCTCGATGTCGGCGGGGAAGTACTTGAAGTCGACGCCCGTTCCGGCGGCCACCAGCAAGGTCTTCCCCTTTGCTTTGCCGAAAAGGTGTCGCTTGAAGACACCGTAGCGCTTCTCTTCGCCGCGCTTACCAGCGTCCAGGCACTTGGCCGCCTTGTTCCACTTCTTTATCGCCTGTTCAGTCATGCAGGTGCACCTCGCCCCGAAGCCCCTGGTTGGCGGCATCCAATAGGAGCTGGATGACGAGCCCGGCTCCGGCACCTGCCAGAACCACTGTGAGCGCCGAGGCGCCTCCCAATACGACGCCGATCATTCCGGCGAGCATGCCGATCTGCATCGACATCACGATGATCTCGAATCCACCTAGGATGTACATGAAGAGGCCGAGCAGGGGGAAGGCCGCCACCATGCCGACGCTCATGCCCGCCACCATCGCGAGGGGTGTGAGGAAGAGATCGGGCACGAGCAGTCTAGCCGCCAGCGCGGCGGCGACGCCAAAGGTGAGCGCGGCGAAGTAATCGAAGGCGCGAATGGCGAGGGCGTGTTCGGCCTTCATGCCGGGTAACCTGTGAAGCGCAGGGACGCAGCCCTCAATTCGGCACCATCCAGGCGGTCGTCTTGATCTCGGCCGGGAAGCGTTCGGCGCCCTGCGACGGCGGCCAACTCGGGGTTCAGGACTTTGAGCGCGACCTTGGGCTTGAGCTTGAGGTCATCGGCCAGGTAGACCGTCGCCATGCCGCCGTCACCGAGTTCACGCTCGATGGCGTACCGGCCCTTTAGGGCTGCGGTCAGGCGAGCGACTGGATCGGACATGGGCGCACTCCGAGATCAGACCGCGTTCAACATCCGAGAGTGGGGCGGTAGGCGCAAGCAGAACCTTGGGATAGGTCTGATGAGGTCGCGCCGAGAACCCCGAGCCGTTTCATGGAACGGTCTGGACGTTTCAAAGACGATCACATGAAACGCTGAAACGGTCGAGAGGCCACTCTGCCCTCCCCTTAAGTGCTTTGCGGACTGAGGGTTCGGCCCCGCGGGCACGGGCGTTCCCAGCGGCCTGGAACTTGCCCAGGTTGGCATGCGACGGCCCGAGCACCCAGCCCGGGTCCATCGCCCCATGCTTGAGGAGGACTCCAATGCGCCAAACACGTACGGTCCTACTGATGGTCGCGCTCGCGGCCACTGTCGCATGCCTGGACCAAGAAGCCACCCCGACGGCCCCGGAGCTTGCCGCCCCACAGTTTAGTCATGCAGCGGTGCCGCCGGACAGGCCCCAAACCTGGGCCGACGGAGAGAAGTTCAACGGGGTCGTGACCCCGGCGCACTTCGACCCGGCGAGTGATCCGTTCGACGAGCTGTACACGTGCGGGCCTGCAGGTACGTTCGCGGATGGTGTTCCTCTTATCTCGGACTCAAAGCCCGGGGATCAGGACTACAACGGAGGGCGGTGGCACTTGAATGTCCTGATAGATGGTAGGGACTGTGATGGAACCGCCGACGAACTGAGCGATCTCGTCCTCGCGGACTTCGAGTCCACCGACACTTACTTCGAGTGCCCTCTCCTGCCGCGTCGAGGTAGGAATTGATCGTAATCCGGGGCTGATCGACGACGCACACAAGGGCACCGTGCCATAGGCCCAGCCTGAACGAGAAGACGGCCACCTCCGAACGATGGGGGTGGCCGTTCTGTCTTCCCTCGTGAGCGCGGCCTACCGGCGGCTAGTGGCTCAATACGTTGATCGTGGCCTGCACACCCAGCGCGTTAAAATCGACATCGCCGCCAAACGGCTTCCCGTACGTGATGTCGAAGCCAAGCCCCCAGCGTCCGCTTTCACTCAGCAGATAGCGGCCGCCCGCCAAGAATCCCACTCCATCCGCTTCGGTGACCGTAGTACTCGATCTACTCTCGACCCACGTACTGAAACCGATTGCGCCATTGATGGAGAACTTGGGATTCAACCAATAGCCGAACCCGAGGCCGCCCACACCAGACCCGATGACATCAACGCCCACTAGGTCGCTGCCAAAGACGGTTCCCTTGCTCACGTAGTAGAGTTCAAACGAATCCCCGATGACCCCCCCGATATGGAAGTCGAACGCCACACCGATCTTGGACTCGCGGTCTGGGACCGAAGAATACGAAGCCAGGCCGGGGCCGAGGCCGAAGCCGATGATGAACCCGCTTCGCTGTGCCTGGGCAGGTGCCGCGTAGGCGAGGGAGACGCCAAGGAACATCAGTGCGAACCGCCATTGTCGTTGAGTCATGTCATCGCTCCTAGTCCAAGTTTCAGCGCACGGCCCTTAGAAAGCCTCTACGGACGATTCGTGACCTGCTTAGTTCGGGCCGCTGGGGGGGAGAGTGGCTCGATACCAACCTGTCGATGTTATGCTACGGTAAGGTTAGCCGCAAGCCGACACCGTGCGCCCTCGAATCTCCTGAACGAGAAGACGGCCACCTCCGAACGATGGGGGTGGCCGTCTGTCTAGGTGCGATGGCTGGATGGGACGAACAGAGGGAAAGAACCGGCCTCCCGTAGAGAGAGGGAGGCCGGTTCTAACCGCAAAGAGGGGTGGGTGCCAGTTACCTAACGCACCCTGTCGAATACCGTGACGTTATTGATCGCCACGCCCTGGGCGTTCGTTCCCCGGACGACGTTGACATATGTCTGGCCATCGGGTGATACCGTGCGGACCGCCGGAATCGCGGCAACACCGTTATTGAAGGTCGTGAATTCCGTAGCGCGTGAGTCGATGCGCCGATACGACCTCATCAGGTTCGTCTGCTGGCCTGTGGCCATGAAAGCCCCGAGAGTGTTCGCGTTGTGAACCGGGCGCTGCTGGCCGTCGACCCTAAACACCGAGATTTGAAAGGTTGGCGCTCCTTGTGCGTTGGTGCTCGTCAATGTGAACCGCAGGAAGCCATCCTCCATGGGCGCGAACTGATAGATGGTGACCAGGTCTGCCGGTGGCCGAGGGCCGGGACTGTACACGGACCTCTCCACGTTCAGCTGCCATACACCGACGATGGGATCATCGCTTTCGGTCTGCGCTCCGGCCGCTCCAACAAGGACGCAGAACGCCACCACTACTCCTAGTAGAACGCCGATCGGGCCGCGTGCCATGGATTGCCACTGTGAGAACCTTTTCATGGATTACTCCTCTGCTGACGGGGCAAGGAAAGGGCGGAAATCTTAGCGTGCCATCAGCCTAAACGCGAACGGACCGCAGCTACTTGGCCACCACTTGCCCGCCCCCCGCCGAACAAGAAAGACGGCCACCTCCGAACGATGGGGGTGGGATTGACCTGCGGTCGCCTGCGGCGATCCTCGGTCGTCTCGCGGAGATCGGTCGGTCCGCGTTCGCGGATACCTTGCTGGCGCTCGGCTCGAACCCACGAGGCGCGCTTCTTCGAAGCGCGCGTGGGTTCGAACGTTCTGATCTTGCTTTAGCGGAGGGGGTGGGATTCGAACCCACGAGTCCTTTCGGACGCCAGTTTTCAAGACTGGTGCATTAAACCACTCTGCCACCCCTCCAGGCGTTGTGCGCGCAGCGCGCACCCGGAAACCTCAGCCCCGCGCACGTCCCCTGTAAAGAGGGGCCCGATCAGTGCCGGAACAGTCGCTGGCCGGTGAAGACCATGGCCATGCCATGTTCGTTCGCTGCTTGGATGACTTCTACGTCGCGGACCGAACCGCCGGGCTGAACGATGGCTCGGGCGCCTGCCTCGGCGGCGGCGTCCACGCCGTCTCGGAAGGGGAAGAAGGCATCGGAGGCGAGAACCGCACCGTCGAGGCTCAGGCCCGCATCAGCAGCCTTCTGAACGGCGATGCGTGATGCGTCGACCCGGCTCATCTGCCCGGCGCCGATGCCGAGCGTGGACCCGCCCCGCGCGAAGAGGATCGCGTTGGACTTCACGCCGAAGACGGCGGCCCATGCGAAGCGGAGATCGTCCCACTCCTCCTCGGTCGGTGCTCGGCCCGTGGCCACGCTCCAATCCCCAGTGTCCCGCCCGTAGAACGGCGGCGGCGGCGGGCCCTGCACGAGCACGCCGCCGTATACGCTTCGTACGACCCTGGCGGCGGGCCTCCGGCCGTGCTCTGCGAGGAAGCGGCCCGTGCGGCGTACCTCCTCGGAGGCCTCGACCCACGACCCTTCTTCGGGCTCTCCTGTCACGGGCTCGTCGATTCCGCCGTACACGAGAAGCCGCACGTTCTTCTTCCGGGTCAGAATCTCAATCGCAGACTCATCGAAGCCGGGCGCTACCACACACTCGATAAACAGGCTCGACATGGCTTCGGCCGCGGCCTCGTCGATGCGACGGTTCACCGAAATGACGGACCCGAACGCACTCACCCCGTCGGTGGCCAGGGCCCGTTCGTATGCGGCGTCCACCGAGTCGCCAACGGCCAATCCACAGGGGGTCGTGTGCTTCACGATGCAGACGGCGGCCTTCGGCGAATACGCGAAGGGCGAAGTTCTTTACCATGTATTTGTTCAAGTCCTGCAAGACCATCTTGTCGGCCTGGCCAGCGGTAGAAGGCCGCTTTCTGTCCGGGGTTTTCGCCATAGCGGAGCCCCTGAACGAGCTCCAGGTCCAGGGAGAGAGTGGCAGCCGGTCGATCGGCGTCTTCGCCCTCTGACACACTGGTGGCGTCCTGCTCCCCCAGGTAGCTGGCGACGGCGCCGTCGTATTCGCTCACATGGCCGAACACCTTGGCGGCCAACTCGCGTCGGAGGTGGGCCTCGGAGGCTCCGTTGCCGCCCACCGTGATCTCCTCGAGCACCCGGTCGTAGTCCGCGGGATCGACGACGACCCAGACGTCCACGTGACTCTTGGCGGCGGCCCGAATCATGGTGGGACCCCCGATGTCCACCTTGCCCATGGCTTCGCCTACCGGAACGTCGCCCCGAGCCACCGTCTCCCGGAACGGGTACAGGTTCACGGCCACCAGATCGATGGGGGCGTACCCGTGCTCCGTGAGGGCAGCCATGTCCTCATCTCGCGCCCGCCGCGCCAGCAGACCGGCGTGGATGGCGGGATGGAGCGTCTTCACTCTCCCGTCCATCATTTCGGGATGTCCGGTCACCTGTGCCACGTCGGTCACCTCGACGCCGGCTTCGCGGATAGCGGCAGCCGTGCCCCCGGTCGACAGGATTTCCCAGTCTGCGTCCACCAACGCCTTCGCGAAGTCTTCGATACCCGTCTTGTCCGACACACTGAGAAGCGCACGTCGCTTCATATCTATTTCATCTCCCCTTGGTTTCGACTTGATGGGTTATGGTGCTTCCTGATTGAATTCGGAGCCCTCCTCCACCGGCGAGAGCGGGAAGGGGCCCGGCGCTCGGCCCTCGGCCCACGCCCGACAGACGTGGTCCGCGACGGCCGGATACAAGCGATGCTCGACGGTCAGGATCCTCGCCGCCAAGGCGGCCGCATCATCGCCGGGTAGTACCGGAACGGACCACTGCCCCACGATGGTCCCCGTATCGTATTCCTCGTCCACGTAGTGGACGGTGGCGCCCGACACCTCGGCACCCGACGCGAGCACAGCCTCGTGCACACGCTCGCCGTACATGCCCTTGCCACCGAACGCGGGAAGCAGGGCGGGATGGACATTCAGGATTCGGCGTCGATAGGCGGCCACGACCGGGGACGGGATGAGTCGCAGGTATCCCGCGAGAAAAATGGCCCCTACGTCCAGGCTCTCGAGCAGTGCGAGTGTCTCCGTGGCGACCTCCTCCGGAGGGCGCCCCCTCACCTCGATCACCCGGGCGACTCGGCCCGCCGCCTCCGCTCGCTCCAGCGCCCCGGCGCCCTCCCGATCCGAGATGACGACGACGATCCGATAGGGTCCGTCCGGCGTTTCGTGATCCAGCAGGGCCTGGAGATTCGTTCCGCTACCGGACGCAAAGACGGCTGCGGGAACGGGAGGCGTCACGCCAGCTCTCCTCCGTAGTTGGGGACCAGGAAGGGGTTGGTGGTGCGCTCGCGCTCGACGGTGGTCTCCGGCCCGTGCCCGGTGAGGAGCCGTGTCTCGCCGGGCATGGTCAGGACGTGTTGGCGGATGCTCTGGAAAAGGGCCTGATAATCCCCGCCGGGAAGATCGGTCCGCCCCACCGAGCCGGCAAAGACCAGGTCGCCGACGATCGCCAGGCCGTCGTCCTCGGCATACAGAATTACGTGCCCGGGCGAGTGCCCGGGCGTGTGGACGACCTTGAACACGCACTCCCCGAATTGGAACGCCTGGCCGTCCTCGAGCTCCCGCTCGGGCGGGTCCAACTGGGGACTACTAACGCTCAGGCCCAGCATCGCAGCCTGCGCGGGAAGGTTGTCGAACATCGGCCGGTCCGCCCGATGCAAATACGTGGGCGCGTCCGTGTAGTCCCGAATCACGCCCAGACCCTCGACGTGGTCCAGGTGGGCGTGGGTCAGAAGGACGGCCGCCACCTCACCGGCCCCCGCCTTCACGGCGGCGACCATATCGAGCGCCGCGGCGCCCGGATCCACGATCACGCACTCGCCGGTGGCCTTGCACCACGCGACGTAGCCGTTCTGGGCGAAATCACCGCCCGTGAAGCATCGTACTTCCATCCCGGATTCTTCCACTTCCCTCAAAATAAAAAGCTCGTGGGACTTTCACCCACGAGCTTTCCGTAGCAGAGCTAGAGTCTGGTTCAGGCGGTGAAGGAGCTGCCGCACCCACATCCTCCCGTAGCATTCGGGTTTCGGAACGTAAAGCCGGATCCCATCATGCTCGTCACGTAATCGACCTCGACTCCCTCCAGATACTGCACGCTGAACGGATCGACGAAGATCCGAACACCCGAGAGTTCGAGAATCTCGTCGTCCGGTTCGGGTTCGTCTTCGATGTTGAGTCCGTACTGGAATCCGGAACATCCGCCGGGCAGAACGGCGACTCGGAGGCCAGCGCCGTCCGCGGCCCCGTGTTCTTCTATGAAACTCTCGACCTTGTCCACCGCCGCGGGCGTCAAGCTCAAGATGGTTTCGGTGCTCTCCATGTCACTTCTCTCCAACAGTGGGGCTCCCAGGAGCCCTTGAAACTTCTCAAAGCTACCCGAGGCCTCTGGGGGGGTCAACGTCCCGGTCCGCCCGCGCGAGCACCGCTCAAGATGAGGCGGGCGGCCCCGCTCAGGTCCTCTACGACGGCCGTACCAGCGGGCACGCGATCCGCTTCAGCCGCACCGTATCCGGTCCGCACGAGCACGCCGACTCCCCCCAACTCGAGGGCCGGAGTCACGTCGCGGGCCTTGTCGCCCACGTAATAGGACTGGCTCGGGTCGAGCCCGAGCTCGGCGGCGGCCTGCCGGAACATTCCGGTGGCCGGCTTTCGGCACTCGCATGCGGGGCCGAAGTCCGGATGGTGGGGGCAATACAGGGTCGCGTCCACGGGCGCTCCAGCCTCGGCCAGAAGGTCATCCAGCCGCTTCTCCACCGCGTGGTACTCGTCTTCTCCGAAGAAGCCCCGTGCGATGCCGGACTGGTTGGTGACCACGACGAGCACGAATCCGGCATCCCTGAGCTCCGAGAGGGCGGATGCCGCACCCGGCAGGAGGACCACACGTTCCGGGTCGGACACGTAGGTCCCTTCCTCGATGAGGGTCCCGTCGCGGTCCAGAAAGACAGCCCTCCGGAGGCGCTCGCTCATCTGGGCTCGCCGCTCATCGGGGGCTCGTCACGGAGAGTCACTCTTCGAGCCCTTTCCCGCCTCAGGACCCGGCGTGCCGGGTGAGCAGGTCGAGAACGACAGCGTCCTGCCACGGAAGCACCGTACGGAAGTCTACCCGGAACGATCCGTCCTCCACTCGCCCCACTAGCGGTACTGAAGCACTCCGCAGCCGGGCCGCCAAGGGGTCGGCGCCGCCCTCGTCCGGCTCCACGCGAATCCCACAACTCTCGATTTCCACTCCTGGGAACGTGCCGCCCCCGACCATCGAAGACATCTCCACGGCTTCGCACGTCACACCCGCGTCCGCCAGGGCGGTGGCCACCGTTTCGGCACGATTCCTCAAGGCCTCCGGAGTGGCCGTGAGCATGGCCAGCACCGGAATCTCCCTCAGGGCGCTCTCGGGATCACGATACAGCTGAAGCGTGGCCTCGAGGCCGGCCAGGGCCATCTTGTCGACTCGAACGGCCCGGCACAGCGGATTCTTGCGCATCTGATCGATCCACTCGGCCTTGCCCAGGAGAATCCCGGCCTGGGGGCCGCCCAGGAGCTTGTCCCCTGAAAACGCCACGACGTCGGCACCGGCGGCCAGGCTCTCGATGGGACGGGGCTCGGGGGGAAGACCCAATCGCTCCGGATCGACCAGAAGGCCGGAGCCCTGATCGTGAAGGACCGGCACTCCGAGCTCTGCGCCCAGGCCCACGAGCTCCTCGAGCGAGGCCTCCTCCGTGAACCCGGTAATGCGGAAGTTGGAGCGGTGTACCTTGAGGATCAGCGCAGGATCACTCTCTGAGGCGGCGGCCCGATAGTCCGCGAGGCGGGTCCGGTTCGTGCTCCCCACCTCCACGAGCACAGCACCCGCGCTCTCCAGGATTTCCGGGATGCGGAAACCCCCACCGATCTCGACCAGCTCTCCGCGCGATACGAGGACCTTACGCCCGAAGGCCAACGTCCGGAGGGCGAGGATGAGGGCCGCCGCGCCGTTGTTGCTCACGAGCGCTCCACCGGCGCCCGTCAATTCCTCGAGAAGAGCCGTGCAGTGATCGTACCTCGATCCGCGGGTCCCCGCCTCGAGGTCGTACTCGAGGTTGGCGTACCCACGCGCGACGCTGGCCATCGCGTCGAGCGCCGAGTCCGCGAGAGCGGCACGCCCCAGGTTGGTATGCAGGATTACCCCGGTTCCGTTTATGACCGCTCGCAGTGAGGGCGTGGCGGACACGCGGAGTCGAGCCTCCACTCCAGCGGCGTAGAGCTGCGGGTCCTCCACGTCCCCCCCGAGGGCTCCGGGGTCCACGCCGTCGCCGAGTTCCCGGCGGACCCGGTCGACCTCGGTCCGAAGATGCTGGACGACCAGTCCCCTGGGGTGTGCCTCCAGAAGGGCGAGGAGCGCCTCGGACTCGAGGAGCACCTCCAGGGACGGAATCAGGCGGCGAGCGTCACTCACGCTCGACCACCTCGCGAAGCACTTCGGCCGTGCCGCCACCATCCGGGACTCCATTGATGTTGGTCACGCCCTGGACGGCCAATTCATATGGTTGATTCGAGGCGAGGGTATCTGCCAACAGGACGTAAAGCACGCGCTTTGGAAGATCGCGGTCCTGCAGAACCAATGCGTTGGTCTGGGCCGGGGGCCGGGGAGACCTCAACTCCACCTCGATCTCGTTCGCGGCGACGGAGTCGCCGGCGGTGCGAAGAGCCTCGATCCGCTGCTGTCCCTCTTCAAATTGAATCGAATCGGAGACGTGCAACGAATCCTGAATGGCATCCCGTCGATTCAGGTAGTCTCGCTCGTGCATGATCGTGACCACCTCGGCCGGGCCCAGTGAGTCGGGCCCCAGCGACGCCGACGCTTCCGTGAGTTCCGAGGCCGGGTCGAGAAAATCATCGAACTCGACCGCCAGCGTTAGAGAATCGACAACGTCCGCATTCGCGACGATGGCGGGTGTCGTGTCCGGAGGCAGAAGCGCGAAATTCAAGAACACGGTATCGGCCTGATTCAGCACCTCGGAACCCGTCCCGATGGGCTCGAGATTATTGGGGGCCCCGCTACGATCCTGGTCCACGAACGCGGTGATGTCATACGGGCCCGGCGGGACATAGCGGAGGGCGTAGACACCCCTTTCATCGGTGTGAGCGACGTGGGCCGGGACCACAAGCTCGTCAGGCGCCTCCACCCCGGGAGGGCGCTCGGCGCGAGCCGCGACTCGTGCGCCCTCGATCGGCTGCTGGGTGATCCGGTCGACGACGGAGCCAGCGAGCACCGTGGGCGTCATCTCGGCGCCGGTCGAGAATACGAACTCGAACGGGTTGGCCAGGCTGTTTCCAAAGAGGTCGCGAACCATCGACTGAACCGTCACACGGTAGACTTGGTCGGGCAAGAATCCCCCCTCCATCTCCACACGCAATTCTCGGCTGGAATGGCGCACGCGGACCTCGCCCGACTCCGGAGAGATGATCACGGCGTCATCCAGCGGGCCCTGCGCCCCGCTCTCGCTGATCCGTTCGTTGAAGACGATCCGGATCTGGTCGTCGAAGGCCGGAAGCACCTCGAAGGTGTCGGGAAACGTCTCCACCACCTGTGGACCCGTCCGATCCTGGGGGCCACCGGGGGGCGAGCCGGGGTTGGCGCACGAAGAGATCGAAAAAAGCGCGATCGTCCACCCTGGAAGCAGCGCGCTCCGTGCCGGATGGTGCGACCTCATCACTCGAACCGTCCTCCGCACTCGAACCGTCTTCCGCACCCGAACTGCGTTCCGCACCCGAGGTGTCTTCCGCCGCTCAATCCGCTGCGAGGGAAGAGAGCTTCCCTCGCAACTTGTCCAACTGCTCCTCGAAGCTGCGTTGTTTCTCGCGCTCGCGATCCACGACCTCCGGAGGTGCACCCTTCAAGAATCCGGAATTCGACAACTTGTTACGAGCGCCCTCGACCTGGGTATCGAGGCGGCCGATCTCTTCCTGTAACCGCTCGCGTTCCCGCGCGACGTCGATCACACCCTCCAGAGGAATGAATACCTCCACCCCGTTCTTGAGAACCGCGTGGGCACCCGCCCCAGCGGCACCGCCCGCCGCGTTTCCATTTCCATCCGCGTTCAACTCGCACGTGTCGACCTTGGCCAACCGTCTCAGCGTGGTCCCCTGTTCCTCGACCACGGCCTTGAACGAACCCTCGACCGCATTCAGCCTGAGCGTGACGCCGCTCCCCTCGGGGACCGAGTACTCCTTGCGGAGACTACGCACCTGGGTCACGAGCTCTTGAAGCTCACCCAGCCGTCGCTCTGAGTCCTCGTCGACCAGGGTCGGGTCCGGCTCAGGCCAGGGTGCCACGATCAAGGCCTCCGGCCGATCCGCTCCAGCGGGCCAGGGCAGCCGTTCCCACAGGGCGGACGTGACGAAGGGTGTGAGGGGATGCAGCAACCGGAGAACGCCGTCGAGCACCGCCACGAGCGTGGCGCGGGCCGCCTGGAGGCTGTCGTCCCCGGATTCCCCCAACATTCTGGGCTTGATCAACTCCAAATACCAGTCGGCAAAATCTCCCCACACGAAGTGATAGAGCCGGTCGGACACGTCGTGGAGGCGGAAGCGCTCGAGTCCCTCGCTCACCTCCTCCGTCGTGCGTTGCAGGCGCGACAGAATCCAACGGTCCTCGAGCTCCAGCGAGCCGGTCACTTCGGCCACGGTGGGAACCGGATCGTCGCCGAGCGACATCAGGGCGAAGCGGCCAGCGTTCCAAAGCTTGTTGGCGAAGTTGCGGCCCGATGAGAAAGACGCCTCGAGATCCTCGTGATCGAGTTGGATGTCGGTCCCAATCGCTGCCGAAAGTAGCGTAAACCGGAGGGCGTCCGCACCAAATCGGTCCACGACTTCGAGGGGATCGACGCCATTTCCGAGGGACTTGGACATCCTGCGCCCCAGCTTGTCGCGGACCGTGCCGTGCAGAAAGACCTGGGTGAAGGGAGCCTCTCCCCTAAACTCGTATCCGGCCATGATCATTCGGGCCACCCAGAAGAACAGGATATCCGAGTTGGTCACCAAGTCGTGCGTCGGATAGAAGGTCTCGAGATCCTCGGTCTCCTCCGGCCACCCGAACACGGAGAAGGGCCACAACCAAGAGGAGAACCACGTGTCGAGCACGTCTGGATCCTGCTCGAGGTCCGCACCGCCGCAGGACGTGCACTGATCGGGATCATTCCGAGCGACGATCGTGGCCTCGCAGGACGCGCAGTACCACACCGGAATGCGGTGGCCCCACCAGAGCTGCCGAGAGATGCACCAGTCCCGGATGTTCTCCATCCAGTTCTCGTAGACTTTCTTCCAGCGCGACGGCGTGAAGGAGATGGTCCCGTCCCTCGAGGCCTCGAGCGCCGGTTCGGCGAGGGGCTTCATGCGCACGAACCACTGCAGGCTCAAGCGGGGCTCCACGACCGTGTGACACCGATAGCAGTGGGGCACCGAGTGGGCGTGGACCTCATCCCCTGCGTAGAGACCGAGTGCCTCGAATTCGGCGACGACCCTCTTGCGCGCCTCGAACCGGTCGAGCCCGTGGAACGCTTCAGGCGCGTCCTCGTTCATGGTCGCATCGGCCGCCATCACGTCGAGTACCTGCAGGCCGTTCCTCTGAGCCATCTCGAAGTCGTTCGGATCGTGCGCGGGCGTGACCTTCACCATCCCTGAGGCGAATCCGGGATCCACGAACTCATCGGCGATGATCGGGATGGTCCGGCCGGTCAGGGGAAGCTCGACGTCCACTCCGATCAGGGCGGCGTAGCGCTCGTCCTTCGGGCTCACCGCCACGCCGGTGTCGCCGAGCATGGTTTCGGGCCGGGTCGTCGACACGGTGACGTACCAGCGTCCGTCTGGAAGTTTCCCGATGGCGGGCTCCGCGCCGGACTCCGCACCGGACTCCCCGCCGGACGCCTTCGCCGCCGCCTGGGCCGCCTCCGCGGCTTGCGCCGCACTGTCCTCAGCCCCCGGAGCGAGGGGGTACCGCAGGTGGTAGAGCTTGCCCTGAACGTCCTCGGCCTCGGCCTCTTCGTTCGAGAGCGCCGTCAGACAGCGGGGGCACCAGTTGATGATGTATTTACCGCGGTAGATCAGATCCTTCTCGTAGAGGCGCACGAACACCTCGCGGACGGCCCGGCTGAGCCCCTCGTCCAGCGTGAAGCGCGTGCGGTCGAAGTCGCAGCTCGCGCCGATCACCTTGAGCTGCTCGAGAATCTGGCCCCCCGTCCCGTTCACGTGCTCCCAAACCCGTTCGACGAAAGCTTCCCGGCCGAGATCCTGCCGCGTGGTCCCCTCGGTCGCCAAGCTCCTTTCAACGACGTTCTGCGTCGCGATCCCGGCGTGGTCGGTCCCGGGTACCCAGAGTGAGGCGCGGCCCTGCATGCGGCGCCACCGGACCAGCACGTCCTGGATCGTGTTGTTGAGGCCATGACCCATATGCAGTACGGCCGTCACATTGGGGGGAGGAATCACGATGACGTACGGCTCCCGGCCATCGGACTGCACCGAGGCGGGCTCGACGTGGAAGTAGCCGGCCTCAGTCCAGGAGCGGTAGAGGGGCTCTTCGATGGTCTTGGGGTCCAAACGCGGTGGCAGCGCGTCGGGCACGGTCGCTCCTGTCATCTTGGGGAATCCTATCCGTCGGAAGCACCGGTCGTGTCGGCCGCCGCGACCGTCTCGTCCTGGTCGCGATCGCGATCTCGCCTGCTCCGAATGGCCTCTGCGCGTTCCCTCCAGCTCGATCTCAGCACCTGGGCGTTGGCGCCGTTGAGGATGTCCTGATCCTCCCAAGCGCGGCGCGCGGCGGCCTCCCGTTGCAGAGAGTTCCCGCTGAAGTAGAACGGCAACGGCAGCGTGATATCGCCCAGGTGCAGCTGCCCCGGCGACACGCCCCACCTCCGCCCCTGGTCGTCCGTAGTGGTCCAGTCCGTGAGCGCATACTCCGCAGCCACGACTTCGGCCACCGAATCCGCCCACTCCTCGAGTCGTCCAGCCAACTCGAGCTCCATCCTCTCCGCGTCGGTGATCTCGAAGAGTTCAGGAAGCGCCTCGCGCCACAGGCGCGTGTCCGAGCTGCGCACCCTCAAGACGTCAGCCGCGCGGCGGCCTCGCCGGGGCTCCTCGAAATCGACATCGACGGCAACGGGAGGGCCGACATCGGTGGCCGCGGGGGCCTCGGCGGTCGGCTCGGCGATCTCGTCGGGGGGTTCGGCGGTCAACTCGGGGAGCTCGATCTCGATCACCCGCACGACTCGCATGTTACTCGAAAACTGAGAAAGCGACTGTACGGCTATGATCGTCTCTGCAGGACCCCACTGGTTGATGACCACAGAGTAGAGCAGGACGACGATGACGTGGAAGGCAGCCGACGCACCGATCCCTACGGCGAGGGCGCGCCTATACGCCGTGCCGTGATCTCTTGGCACACCCCGCCCCGTGGGGCGGTCGAATTTCGTCGGCGCTGTCATTTCCGTACTAACCCCCCTCAGCCGGGCGGTTCCTCCAAGAAGGAGTCCAAGGAGAAGGAACCTCAGCTATCCCGCCACGAGCCTTCCCAACCGCGCTGTCGCCTCTCTCATCCGCCCCTCGTCCACGGTAAGGGCAATCCTGAAAAAGCCCTCTCCGCCTGCACCGAGTGCGGCACCCGGAAGCACGACGACTCCCTCTTCCTCCAGCGCCCGCTCGGCGAAGGCCAGTGAGGGCCCGCCGTCGGGAACTGGAACCCAAAGGTACATCGTGGCCTTCGGTTCCGTCACGCTGAATCCCGCCCGGCCCAGCCCCTCGACCGCAACGTCACGGCGGGCCTGAAAACGGGCCACGTTTCCTGGCACCCACTCATCATACGTCGCAAGCGCAGCGGCTCCTGCGGCCTGGACCGCCCTGAAGGCGCCGGTATCCATGAGCGTCTTCACCTTCTTAAGGCCCTCGATGAGACCCGCGTTCCCCGCGACCCACCCCAAGCGCCACCCGGTCATGTTGTACGTCTTGGAGAAAGAGTGGAACTCGAGTGCGACTCCGCCCGCCCCCTCGACCTCCAAGATGCTCGCTGGACGATAGCCGTCAAACGCGATCTCGCTATAGGCGTGATCGTAGACCAGCACCGCGTCCTGTTCTCGGCAGAAATCCACCGCTTCGCGGAGGTATTCGAGCGGAGCCGTCGCAGTGGTCGGATTGTTCGGATAGTTGAGGTACAGCAGGCGAAGTCGGGACCGCACCTCTTCCGGGATGTCACCCAGTGGGATCAGGTAGTCGTTCTCCGGACGCAACGGCACGAGGCTCGGCTCGCCCCCCGCCAGGACCACGCCGCCCTGGTAGGCCTGGTATCCGGGATCGGGAATCACGGCGGCATCGCCCGGATCGAGAAAGGCCAGCGGTAGCTTGGCGATGCCGTCCTTGGAGCCCATGAGCGGAAGAATCTCGGTGTGGGGGTCGAGGCTTACACCGAAGCGCTTGTCCATCCATGTCGCGATGGCCTCTCGGAAGTCGGGCAAACCGGCCTGAAAAGCGTACCGGGACATGCTTCGTTCCGAGGCGGCCTCGCCCAATCTGCGGACGGCCTCGGGGGGTGGGTCCAGATCGGCGTCCCCGACTCCGAGATCGATGATGTCGACGCCGGCTGCCTCGAGACGCTTCCTGACCTCTGGAATCCCGGTCAGCGGGTAGCCGGGTAGGTTCTGAAGCCGCCGGCTCCGCTCAGGAGCCAACGTCCCCTTCTCCCTCGACGCGATTACGGAGGATATCGAGGCCCTCCAACTCCACCTCCACCTCATCCCCGGGCGAGAGCGAGCCCACGCCCTCGGGCGTGCCCGGCGACACGATGTCACCCGGCTCCAGCGTCATGATTCGCGTGATGTACGCGATGAGGTTCGGTATCGAGAACACCATTTGCGACGCCTGGGCCCGCTGACGCTCCTCACCGTTCACACGAGTAACGAGCGTGACCCCTGGAAAATCGTCGGGGGCAACCGTGGACGCCGTGCCGACCGGGCAGAACGTGTCGAAACCCTTGGCTCTCGACCACTGGTCGTCCGCGGCCTGAAGATCACGCGCCGTCACGTCGTTCAGCGGGAAGACCCCGTCGATCACGTTCCAGGCCTCCGCCTCCGAAACGTGTCGAGCACTGGTGCCGATCCGTACGGCGATCTCCCCCTCGTAATCGACCCGGCCCACGCCCTCCGGCATGACGATGACGTCGCCCGACGCGATGAGGCTCGACGGGGGTTTCAGGAAGATCAACGGCTCGGAGGGGACGCTACTACCGAGTTCCGCGGCGTGCGCGTGGAAGTTCTTGCCCACGCACACGATTTTCGAGGGACGAGGAGTCATTCCGCGTGGGCCCCGGCCATCAGTCCTCCACCGGCCGGGTGTGGAGCCACGTGCCGATGACCGCCCCCAGGCCCGCTATCGTGAGGAACGTGGCGATTACAGCCCACCAGAAGCCGATATCGGCGTTACCAGCGGACCAACCGGTGGCAGAATCATCCCATGCGAAGCCCGCCAGGACCAGAATCCCGACGCCCGCCATGATGCCCAAGACGCGAGTCATACATTATCCGTCATGAAAGTACACAAGACCGGGTAAAACCCAGGCGACCGGCGGAATCTACCCTCACTCCGGAAAATCGCCAGACTCGCCAGCGTCGGCGTAGAATTCCCTGAGAGACCGGACCAGGTCGACCCACGGTCCCTTCCTCAGGGGAGCGGGGGGCAGCGAGTCCCGGAGGTAGGCCCCGTAGCTCTTACGGACGATGCGATCGTCGAGGACGAGTACCGCGCCTCGATCCTCCCGGGATCGCACCAACCGGCCGAACCCCTGCTTGAGCTTCAGCGCCGCGAGCGGAAGCACGAACTCACTGAACGAACTTCCCCCCCGGCGCTCGATCGCCTCGAGCCTCGCCGCCGTTATGGGCTCGGTCGGGACCTTGAACGGGAGTCGCTGAATGATGAGTCCCCTCAGGGCCCGCCCCGGTACGTCGACGCCCTCCCAGAACGATGCCGTACCGAGCAGGATACCCGACCCCGACTCGATGAAGCGCTCCAGCAAGCGGGCTCGGGTGTCCTCACCCTGCACGAAGAGCGGCCATCGAACCGCAGGGTCCTCGCGGAGCGCCTCGGCGACCCTGCCCAGTGCACGGTGAGACGTGAACAGCACGAACGTCCCCCCACCGGAGATGGCGCACGCGTCCCTGATCACTTCGGCCGTCGCGTCTTCGAACAGCCCCCCTGGCTCGTTGACATCGGGAAGATCGGTGGGAACGACCAATAGCGTCTGTTTCTCGAACTCAAAGGGCGAGTGCAGGATAGACTCGATTACTTCTAGTTTTACATCAGACTCGAATAGACTGTCCTCGCTCAATCCGATCCTGCTCCGGAGGAAGGCGAAGGAGTCCTTCGTCGCCAGAGTCGCGGAAGTAAGGGCCACGGTTTCAGCCCTCTCGAAGAGGTGCTCCCTGAGGAGGCCACCTACCTCTATGGGCGCTGAAGCAATCACGAGATTTCGGTTCTTCCCCCGGGCCTTCCCGCGCCACTGCAGCCAGCGCACGAAGCGTTCTTCCCCCTCCTCGGGATGGAGGACGGTGAGTAGCGTGTGAGCGGAGTCCCTCACGCGGCGTTCGCCACTTCGCAAATCCAACAGTCGTCCCTCCAACCCCTCCGACAACGTGTCGTGGTCCTCCAGGCGCTCCCGTACATCACGCAGTTGCCGCCCGAGGGCTCCAAGGGCCATCGTGAGCCCGTCGAGACGTTCCCGCACGGTCGGGTGTGACGCGGGTTCAGGCAGCTCGGCGCTACCGATGCGTACGGCGCCCACCGCGTCGGGCGGCAGAAGCGGCTCCAACACGTCGAGGAACAGCGTGAGCTCGGCCCTGGCCGCCTCGAGAGCCGGACGCACCCGCTCTTCGATGCGTGTTCTCAGCCCCATGGCGGGCTCTCGCTCCGTCCTGCCCGCGAGGGCCTGCTGCACCGCCGTGAGCACGCCCCGCCCGCGGCTATCGAGACGCGCCAACATCCGAAACATTCCACGGCGCGTGACCTCCAGCCCGAGATGGGACGTGGCCGCGTCCTCGATGTTGTGCGCCTCGTCGAGGATCAGATGCCGATACGCGGGGAGCACGGCGGCGGCCTTGTAGTTCTGTGTCGCGATTCGCACCGAGAGATCGGTGAAGAGAAGGTGGTGGTTGGTGATCAGCAGCCTGGCCGAGTCCGCCCTGCGGCGAGAGCGCTGGTAGAAGCATGCCTGAAAATGGGGGCAGCGCGCACGAAGGCAGATGTCGGGATCACTCTTCACCTCGTCCCAGACGTCCTCGCTGGGCACGAACGTGAGGTCGGCCCGGGATCCGTCCCCCGTTCGGCCAATCCATTTGAGCAGCCCGTCCAGCTCATCGGCCCGATCGTCCGGAAAGAGAAGAGGAGCCGACTCGGCCGCCAACAGGGCCCGCCGAATGGAGATGTAGTTCCCCCTGCCCTTCACGAGCTCCCAGTCGACTTCCTCTCCGACGAGCTCCCGCACCAGCGGCAGGTCCTTGCCGTGCAACTGCTCCTGGAGGTTGATCGTGTTCGTGGAGATCACCGTTTTCTCCGCGTTCTGCAGCGCCCACTCTGCGGCGGGGACGAGATAGGCCAAAGACTTTCCCGTGCCCGTGCCCGCCTCGACCAGCGTGATGCCTCCTCCGTTGTACGTCTCGGCGACCCGACGGAGCATGGCGCGCTGCCCCGGACGGTCCTCGTACGCGGGATGCTCGTGGACGAGTGGGCCCGCCGGGCCGATCAGGGCCTCGAGTCGATCGATGTCGAGCGGCTCGACGACTCTCGGTTTCGGGGGCTCGACGACGACGAACAGCCCCTCGGCGTCGTTGTCGGTGATCGCGGTCCCGATGCCCGCTTCATATAGGAGGGCTGCAACGCTCAGGTCCGCGTCGGAGGGCTCCAGTTCGCCGGAGGGATGGTTGTGGATCATGACCGAACCCTCCTCCGCGTCGCGGGCGGCGGCCAGCACCGCCGCACTATTCCCCCGCGCGACGGCCCTCGGCTCCACAAGCACCCGATCGGGATCGACCTGCGCGAGGAAGCACACTTCCCGACCACCGGCCTTCGCCACCTCCACTCGGATGCGTTCGGCGGCCGCGGGTGAGAGACTCAGGTCGGACGGGGGTGCGGAGTTCAACAGGCCTCAGGTCTTGAGCTGCTGCTTCCTGGCCGCCGGGAAGAGGACGTTGTTCAGGATGAGTCGATATCCGGGAGAATCGCGATGCAGATCGAGATCCGTGGGTGGGTCCCCGATCTGATGCTCCGGATCTTCCGGATCATGCCCCCCGAAATACGTCCAGGTCCCCTCTCCGAGGTTGCCGTGCGCGTACTTCACGATCTCGCCATCCCTGGCCAGCACGATCGCACCCGGCTTGAGCCGGTCGGCCCGAAAGGAGGTCGTGAGCCCGTAGAAGTCCGGAATCACCGAGACGTGGTTCTGCGTGAGCATCGCGGGTACGGGATCGAACTTGGCGGAGAAGTCGAAGAGGGAGAACACCCCGAGATCCAGACGCCACGGAGTGTTGACCTGGTGTGCATCGATATCGCTGAAAGCGTTCACGGACGGACCGGTCTGCACCACGCCATCGGCAAAGGCCATCGTGAGGTCCCATTCCATCTTGCTCGTGGCGTCCGGATCAGGGGGCGTCCCGTCCGCATAGGAGGCCGCGATGTCGGTGTTCTCGGCGCCGAGCGCGAGCTCGAGCGTCTCGGTGGCGGAACACAT
>JBDHFN010000032.1:0-30910 GCA_039590375.1 Gemmatimonadota bacterium | reverse complement strand
CAGGAGCTGTTTCTGGTCCCCGTACGAGCGCCAACGGAGAGAGCCACACCCCTCTGAAGAAATCACTGCGTTTCATCAGGAATCCCCTCTCGTGTCGGGTCTATCGCTTCCCCAAGCGTCCCCGGCAGGAATCGAACCTGCGACCTACTGCTTAGGAGGCAGTCGCTCTATCCAACTGAGCTACGGGGACAACGACACGTAACATAGTCTCGGCATCTGCCTGTTGGTAGGCGGATTTGAGGGGCTCTGTGTCGTTCCAGCCACCTGCTGCAGATACGTCAATATGGGGTAGATGCTTCCGCTTCCCACTCCATCGGGCTTATGTGTATCCGCGAATCCGGGCCAGCAGATCCTCCGGGTCGATCGGCTTCGTAAGCTGATGGCTGGCGCCCGCCCGGAAAGCTGCGTCGATGAGCGCCTCGTTCGACGAAGCGCTGACGAACAGGATGGGGAGATCGGGATGCTTCCTCCGGCCTTCTTGGATAACCTCGACGCCGTCCTTCCCGGGGAGCTCCAGGTCTACGATCGCACAAACCCACTCCCGGGAGACGATCAGAGCTGCACCGACGTCGCCGTCGGTAGCTGTCGTCACCTCTAAGTCCCCGGCCTGCTCAATGACCTCCCTCATCAAATGGACGTCCGTGGGGTTGTCTTCGATCAGTAGGACGGCGGCGACATCTCCCTGGTTCTGGTGGCCCACTTACGGGGTCCCCATGGCGATGATGAGAGATCCAACGACAAGAGCGAGGAAGATCAATATGGCCAGCACTATCTCCAACTCGCGTTTTCCGGGACTCCGTCGCATGTAGGGCCCCTCCGTCGAGAAGAACGACCTCACTGGAGGGCGCTGAGCTGGGCTCTTGGTGCGCTCTCGACCCCTTCACCCACGGCCACCTGGCCTTGGAGCGCGGCTCCGTCCCCGACATGCATCCGACGGGCCTGGATATCGCCGGAAATCTGGCTCGTCGCCTGGAGTTCGAGGTGCGATTCGGCGTACACCGCGCCGACGACCCTGCCTGCGATTACCGCGTCCTGCGTATGGATGTTGCCTTCGAGGAGACCATCTTTGCCGATCACCACAGACTTCCCAGCCCGAACGTTGCCACGGATGGTGCCCTCGATCCGAAGCGAACCATCAGTCTCGGAATCTCCGTCTATCGTCATGCCTGTTCCGACGATAGAGATCACCGCCGTGGGCGTGGCCAGGGGCGCATCAGTCTTAGCCATATCGCTTGCTTTCCTAGGGCCTCTGGGGGGGAGAGGGGCCTGGTGAGTATGCGGCTACTAAGCAACGTGACGAAGATGCTTCTGACGACAAGACCTTGGCTAGGACAATTTCTTGCCGGTGGTGGGATCAGTCGATCCAGTGACTCCGCTCAATCCAGTTCTTCGTCAAGACCTGGGTCGTCGGGTCACTTAGGACGACTGCGCGTGTCGGCCTCCAGCCGTTTACTGCGATTCTCTGCCTTCTTCCGGTTCTCCTCGATGTCGGAGATGTCGAACATGACCCCTCTAAGGGTGACCGGTACCCCATTCAGGTAATCCACGTTGACGAAATCACGAAGCCAGAGGGTTCCGCCGTCCTTCTTTACCATGCGGTATTCGAAAACATAGTGCTTACATCCCGATCATCCCTGTGAATGTGATTGGCCCAAAAATCGATCTCGTACCAATCCTCGCGCCCATACCCCAGCATATCCACTACCTGGGGGCCGACCCAGGTGAACACCCACGTCTGGGCGTCGGCCACCCAGGGGATAACCCCTGCCACCGCTTCCTGAACGCTTTCCGGCGCACAATCATCTGAGCCTGCTTCCTTGATGAAGTCCTCCAGTACTTTCTCCATGCGTCCTATCGTCTTTATGGCGACCGTCGGGACGTCGTACATCGTGCCCTCGCCCGTGAGAAGCCAGTGGCCGGAGATTCCCAGTGCTCTTACCAGTTTGCGGAGATTTGCCACACTCGGCTCTCTCGAACCACTCAACCAACGACTAAGCTGGGGCTCGTCTACTCCCGCACGCTTTGCGAACGCCTTATGCCGTTCTTTCCCCAAAGCTCGGGCTAGGCGTCCGGCCAAGAACTCGTCACGTTGCATAATCGAGGACTACCTGAAGACGTACTCTTCTGGTGATTGGGTGTCGTTCTTTTTCGGGGGGGGCGACATCTTACTCTGTTGTCAGGGCTAGGTGCAAGCCGGAGAAGTAACCGACCGCGAGTAGCACATCAAGGGTCCGGCCCCTCAGAGGTTGGCCCGGCCCAGCCTGAGCAGTTGGCCCTCGACGATGCTCCGCGTCAGTTGAGCGATCGCGGCATCCGGGTCGTCTTCCGGGATGCCGTCCGGGATCGCACCGGCGGAGGGGGCAATACCATTGGTGGCGATTATGGCCACCTCTCGATCCACGGTATCGAGGGAGAGGATGAGCCTGGGGCCTTCCTGGAGGTCCGTCGGGTCGTCGAAGCGGATCGTCAGCGTGGGGGGGGACCGGAGGTCGGCGGGCCGCGGGGCGAAGACTTCGACCGTCCAAACGATCTCGTCGCCGAAGGTGACGGTACCAGAATACGGGTCCGTGTAGAGATTCTCGGGCAAAGGGGGCAGATCGACAGTAATCCGGGAGTCACCCAATCCGGTGACATGTGTCTCCAGATGCTCCCGAAGCCCGGACAGGACCCCGGTGTAGATCGGCCAAACCCGGTTACTGGCCTCGATCTCGCTCTGGGTGGAGGACTCACCCCCGCTCTCCAGGACCGGGGCCGTGCTCGCGATAACCGCTTCGTTGTCCGCCTGGCTGCCTCGACGGCTGCTGTAGTATACGAGGGCCGTTCCGGAGGCGACGAGGAGAATCCCGATGACTACCAAGGGTTTCATGATGTTTCTCGAGCCCCGCCACCGCTGGCCTTCGGTCACCGGTCCACGCGTCGCTTTTCGCCTCCGTGAGGCTCGGTGGCCTGGGAGCCGAGGGTGAATCGGAAGACCGCCCCCTTCCCCGGGTCGCCCTCGGCCCACACTCGTCCGCCGTGGCGCCGCACGATTCGCTCGACGGTGGCCAGCCCGAGTCCGCTCCCTGAGAACTCGGTCCTGGTGTGGAGCCGTTCGAAGGCGTGAAAGATGATTTCGTTATCGGCATTGTCGAAGCCGATTCCATTGTCGCGGACGTGGTAGATCGGGCCCTCGTTCTCATCCTCCACAACCCCGAGCTCGATCAAAGCGTCATCCCGAAGTCCGGTGTACTTCCATGAGTTCTGGAGCAGGTTGGTCAGGAGAATCTTGATGAGGGTCGTGTCCCCGCGCGCCTTGATTCCAGGCTCCGTCTCGAACGTCACGTCACGATCCGGGACCAGCACACTCAAATCCCCGATGATCTCCTTCCCCAGCGCGGACAGGTCGACTTCCGTTCTAGTGATCGCGGTACGGTTCGCATCAGCGAGGTCACGAAGGTCGTCGATGATGTGCATCATGTGCCCACCCGCGGACAAGATACGCTCCAGGTCGTCTCGATGTCGCTCGTCGAGGGTGGTGCCGAGGGCGTCATGGAGTTGGTGGCTGAAATTCGTGACGATCAGCAAGGGGTTTCTCAGATCGTGAGCCAGGGCGTCGCTGAACGCCTCCAACTCCTGGTTCGCCACCTCGAGTTCCGTGACCGACTGTTTGAGATGATCCTCGATAATCTTCCACTCGGTCGTGTCCCGGGCATGAACTGCGACCCCCGACACCGAGCCATCAAGCTCGAAGACCGGGTCGTATCGGGCATCGACGTGCCGACGGCCCCGACCCGGCGAGTTCCACCAGCCCGACAAAGCCAACTGTTCACCCGCCAGACAGCGTTCGAAGTAGGGCCTCAGCGTCTCTTCGAAGACCTTCTCCCCGAGCACCTCGGCAACGGTGTGTCCGAGGATTTCCTCCTGCGTCCGCCCATGGTCATCGCAGTAGGCCTGGTTCGCCGCCCGGTACGTAAACGTCGAGTCCACGAACACCATGAGAGAGTCGCTGGCGGTGACCATGGACCTGAGCCGCTGAAGCTCCTTCTCGGCATCCGAGGAAGGCTCGAGGCCCTCGGGGTCCGACGCGCCATGATCCTTTGATCCTCTCTTGGGCACCTCGCTCACCTCATGGCGCAAGCGACAGAGAACGGACCGTCGGGGGGGAGACGCGCCGCCCGTCGCTTAGAATCGGGCGTCGCAAAGATACTGGATGGGACAGAGAAGATCGACCCCTTGGAGGGTTGCGTCCGAGGGCGCACCCGGGGCGCTCGAGTCAGCGCCCCCTCACGGCTCCGGAGCGCCGCGTCCGACTCATTGAGAGCGCCATCGGAGTCCTACCGGTCCACGCCGGCCGAGCTCCCTCTTCGGATTGCTCGCCGAACGTGGCCACCCGGATGGGTTGGGGCTCGACCGTGATGAGCCCGGCCTTGATCAGGAGGGAGGTCATGAAGTCGCCGAGTTCTACTCTCGCCGCGGCCTCATTCAGCGTGCCCACCTCGGCTTCGACCAAGACGCCCTGGATGGCCAGCTCTTGAGTTATGACGGGTGTGGCAAAGAGTCCGCTGACCGCCGGGATGGTGGTCACGATCTCCCTGGGCATTGGGATGTTCACGTCGGAGTCTACTTCTTGGCCTCCGGCGGGTCGGGTACTAGCAAGGAGGCCCCCTCCCGTGATCATGATCAGTGCGATTATGCGCATGGCTCGTTTGTCCTAAAAGGCTAGGGCGACGGCGGCAGCGCCGACCACTCGGACTCCGTCGCCGCTGTATCCGGTCAAGTCGGCAAGGCCGATCGAGAGGGCTATGGGAATCTTACGTGCATGAATCGTCGTACTCATCCCGGTGATCAGATTCGTGCCGCTCCACTCGACGATGACATTCACGTCTCGGGCGACCCCGACGGCGACGTTGCCGAACGCCATCGTTCCGTCTCTGCCCTTCCCCTCCGAAAAATCCCGCTCACTCTTCTCGGCGAAGCGCCCCGTTCCGACTCCTGCGCTCACGTGAACACGGCCGATGCCTGAGCCGCTCGATCCGAACGACTGCAGAATGTGGCTAGCCACGAGGTAGAACGTGTCACCTGCGTCGTCGGCGAGCCTGTCTCTCGAAAACAGGCTCTCGGCGCCGAAGGCGATGCTCGTTCCTTTGGTCAGGTACCGATGGACCTTGAAGGAGAATGACACGTTATCGAACTCGCTCAGGTCGGATACGGTTGTACCGATCTGGAGCCCAGCGGTGAGAACGGGATCGCCCATGCCGTAGCCGATCCCCACAATCCCGTCCGCGGAGGGGAGGTAGGGAGTGCGCTCGGCGGCTCCGGCTCCCAAATAAATCGACCCATAAGCCGCTCCCCATCCGGAGGGTGTCATGATCGACTTGGCGGCGGCGTTGGGGAGCTTGAGCGACATGAGCCACTCGGGCACCTGTTGGGCGTGCCCCGCCACGGGGATGAAGAAGTGGCCCGCAAGGGCCAGTGCCGCCCAAAGGGAAATTCGCATCAGTCGAACTTCGAGAAATACTCTGCCAAGTAGATCCTCAGGTTCCTTTCAAATGTGGACGCCCCTTTGTCGGCTCGAAGACCACTGATCCCATTCCCTCTGAGATCCAGCGACACGGCTCCGAGGATATCCGCGACTCGGTCAGGGGGGAGGAGCGCCTCGCCGGCGCCCGCTACGTCGTGGTGTGTGGAGCCATCCATGCCGACCACGGTGCCGCTTTCCTCCTCATCCAAATCGAGCGGCTCATCGGGAGAGATGAGCGCGTCGCGGAACCCGTCCGCGACGAGGGGTTCGTCCGGAGAAATAAATGCGTCGTCCGGAACCGTTTTGGCACCGCGCTTCTTGCTCTCGCTGGTTGGATCGGAATCGTCTGTCATGGCCTAGGGACCGATGCTCAAGGGACCGACGCTCACTGGATTCGCGTGTCTGCGTCCGTCGGCTCGCCACGCACCCGCGCACGTGACCGACTATTGGAATATACGGGTGCCTCGGGAAAAGGGTAAACAAATGGATTTTCGAGGCTAGAGAACGGCCTCGATCAATATGAAGCCCAAGACGAGCAAGATTCCGAAGATCCACGTGAGGAGATTGAAATAACGGTCTATGAACGAGCGTATGGGCTCCCCGTAGTGATGGATGAGGCCTGCGACGATAAAGAAGCGGAATCCGCGGCTCAGGGCGCTGGCGAGTACGAAGACGGGAAAGTTGATCTCGAAAACACCCGCCGAGATCGTGAACACCTTATAGGGGATCGGTGTCAGTCCGGCCACGAAAACGGCCCAAAAGTCCCACCGATCGTAGAAGCCCTGCACCGTGGCGAATGCCTCGGGGGTCACACCCGGGACGTACTCGAAGAAGAAGCCGGACGCCGAGCTCCACACCACTGCACCGATGCCGTAGCCGAGTATTCCACCCACCACCGACGCGGCGGTCGCGACCGCGGCAAAACGAAGGGATCGGCCGGCGGCGCCGAGGCAGAGAGCGATGAGGAGCGGATCAGGCGGGACCGGGAAGACCGACGACTCGATGAGTGCGAGGACGGCCAAGGCCTGGAGGCCGTAAGGCGTGTCGGCCCAATGGAGGACCCAGTCGTACAGTCGGCGTACCCATCCGGGCGCCCTCGGGTGACCGAGGGGAATGAGATCCTCCGAGGACGGGTCGCTCAAGTGGCTTCCTCCGACGTCTCCGAGGCCCACGCAAAGCGCCCTAGAAGGGGCACGAAGGTGCATTCTCCATGAATGATTTCCTCATGGATTTCGGCGTCCTGCCGCCGGACCAGCACCAACTCCTGGCGGTCTCGCGTCCCCACCGGGATGAGCAAGCGTCCGCCCTCCGCTAGCTGATCGACGAAGGCCGGCGGAATGGAGGGCGATGCGGCCGAGACCACGATCACATCGAACGGGGCGTACTTTCGCCAACCGATGGTGCCGTCCCCCACCATCAGGGCGACGTTCTTGACCCCGAGCTCGTCCAGCGCGGCCCGCGCCCGCACGGAGAGCTCTCTGATCCGTTCGACCGAGTACACGCGGTCGGCTGTGAGCGCGAGCAGCCCCGTGAGGAAGCCGCTTCCCGTCCCGATCTCCAGCACCGTGTCGTCCGGGTCGATGTCGAGGACCGAGAGGTACAGGGCTTGAAGCGAGGGCTGGGACGCTGTCTGGCCGTATCCGATCGGGATCGGCGCATCTTCGTACGCCCGGGGCCACACGCCCTCGGGCAGGAAGAGATGCCGGGGAACATGATCGAACAGCTGAAGGATCCCCAGATCGTCGATCCCCCGCGCTCGGATCTGTTCGATGAGCTTGCGCCGGTATCCGGCGAAGCTGCGTTCGTCTAGAGGCTCAACCGCCATCCGCGGATCTCCTCGAGGAGCTTGTAGTTGGTGAGATCGAGATGGAGTGGGGTGACCGACACATACCCCTCCCGGATGGCAGTGAAGTCGGAATCCTCCGCCACGGTCCAGCTGACTTCTCCCCCCCCGATCCAAAAATAGTCGCGGCCGGACGGATCGACGGCCTTGGTCAAGCTGTCGCTGTATCGCCGCTTGCCGAGCGAGGTGATCTTCACACCCTTGACCTCCGCCGGATCGATCGGCGGAAGGTTGACGTTGAAAAGAGTGTCGGCGGGGAAGTCGTCCTTTTCGATGATTCCACGGAGCACCGTGGCGACGACGTCTTCCCAGGCGGCCAGGTTCTCGAACGCATCGCCCGCGTAGGAGACGGCGATCGCGGGAATGCCAATCACCGTGGCCTCCATCGCCCCCGCTACCGTGCCTGAGTAGAGCACATCCTCTCCCATATTGGATCCGTGGTTGATCCCGGAGAAGCAATAGTCGGGACGCCTGTCCATGAGTTCGTTGACCGCGAGGATCACGCAGTCGGTGGGCGTTCCGTCTACGACCAGGGCCCCGTCCCTGGAACGGCGCACGCGCAGGGGGTGATGGAGTGTGAGCGAGTTGCTGGTCGCGCTCTGCTCCCGATCCGGGGCCACGATCGTAACCGAGCCGAGCTCCCGAGCCGCTGAAGCGAGGATCCCGATCCCGACCGCCAAATATCCGTCGTCGTTGGTGCAGAGAATCCGCATCACGAATTCAGACGACTGGGCGGCGCGGCCAGCACCTCCTTCACTTGCTGCAGCTCCTGCTTCATGTTCGTGAGGAACTCCCGGTTCACGGCGTCTTTCCGGCTCTCGGCGATTTCACCGCCCTTGCGCATGTCCAGGAGCCGCTGCCGAGCACCATCGATCGTGAACTTCCTCTCATAGAGGAGGTGTTTGACCAGAAGGATGAGTTCTATCTCCTTCGGTCGGAAGACCCTGTTGCCGGCCCGGTTCTTGGTCGGGTGAAGAAGCTCGAACTGGGTCTCCCAGTAGCGTAGCACGTGTGGTTTCAATCCGGTCAAATCGCAGACCTCACCGATCGAGTAGTACGCCTTTTTTGCAATGGGTTCATCTGTGTCCATGCGCGTTCAATCCTTTTTGCGTATTCGAGGCTCTTCCGTGCCCTGCGCGAACTCCATCCTGGGCAAGGGCTCGCTCAAAACGAGTCTTCAGGCCTGGGATCCCTCTCCATGAGGTTCTTGATGGCCTGTTTCGGATCGGTGCCCAGGGTCAAGATGCCGAACACCTCTTCGGCGATCGGCATCTCTACCCCATACTGGGCGGCGAGATCATGTACGGCGTGTGTGGTCGCGATCCCCTCCGCGACAGCCGACATTTCCCCCAGGATGTCATCGAGGGACTCTCCCTGACCGAGACGATAGCCGACCGTGCGGTTTCGGCTCAGCGTCCCCGTGCAAGTGAGGACGAGGTCGCCCATGCCCGCGAGGCCTGAAAACGTCGACGCTTGCGCGCCCATGGCGACGCCGAGACGGCGCATCTCCGCGAGGCCACGCGTGATGAGCGCGGCGAGCGTGTTATGGCCGCCCCCGAGGCCGGCCGCGAGCCCCGCGCCGAGCGCCATCACGTTCTTCAGAGCTCCCCCGAGTTCCGCCCCGATCACGTCACTGCCGGTGTACACACGGAAATAGTCGGTCTGAAACAGGTCTTGTACGGCCAACGCGGCGTCCGCCCTGCCGCTTGCCGCAACCACCGCCGTCGGAATTTCCTTTGCGACCTCCAGCGCGAAGCTGGGTCCCGACAGCACCGTGAATCCATCGAACTGGGCTGGGCTCAGCACATCCGTCAACACCTCGTCCATTCGACGGAGCGTCGTGAGTTCGATGCCCTTGGAGGCGCTGACAATCAGTGCGTCGTCCGCGATATGCGAAGCCGCTTCGGCCATCACTCGTCCAACGACCTGAGCGGGGCTGACGGATACGACGATTTCGGCTCCCTGAACCGCAGTCGTGAGATCGGCTGTGCTTCGCAGGTTTTCGGGAAGCTCTATGCCGGGCAGGTACGACACGTTCTCCCGGCTCCGTGTAATCTGCTCGGCCACCTCGGACTCGAAGGCCCAAATGCAGACGTCGTGTCCTTTCTTGGCCACAACGGCGGAAAGCGCCGTTCCCCAGCTTCCAGCACCGACGACGGCGACGCGCGTCACGTCCGGTCTCCGCCTGGCTCGGGACTCCGCACGGGACCCGACACGGGGCCTGTTTCGGGACCCGACCCGGGACCGCCCTCGGGACCGGGCTCAGCAACACGCTCGGAACCGCGCTCAGGACCAGGCTCGGGAGCGCTCGTCGTGGCGGTCCTGCGGAAGGAACCCTCTTCTCCTCGTAGAAGGCGTTTGATATTCGAGCGATGGGACCAAACCACGAAGGTAGCGAGAGCGCAAGCGAACCAGACCATGGTGTTTCCCTCTCGCCCTGGCAGGACGTAGACGGCCACGGGTAACGTCAGAGCGGCGCTCAACGAGGCTGCCGAAACGATGTGCGTGAGCGAGACGACGCCGATCCATACACCGAGGCACACGGCCACCGCGACCGGGGCGAGCCCCAGGAGGACGCCACAACTCGTGGCGATCCCCTTCCCCCCCCTGAACCCCACCCAGAACGAAAAGACGTGTCCGATGACCGCCGCTCCACCATAGGCCAGAGCCCAGGTCGACGGCGATGTCGCGGGTTGGATCTGCGGAAAATACCAGACTGGGAGCCAGCCTTTCCCGATGTCGACCAGCATCACCGGAACGGCCGCCTTCCACCCGAGCACCCGGAAAGCGTTGGTGCCTCCGAGATTTCCACTTCCCTCCGTACGTAGATCGACTCCGTACACGGCTTTGGCCAGCCAAAAACTCGTCGGCGTCGCGCCGACGCCGTAGGACAGAGCCAGGAGCACGAAGGGACTCATGCGGATCAGTTCTCCCTGAAGCGAATCCGTACGGGGCTTCCGACGAAGCCCCATCGCTCGCGGAGGCTGTTGTGGACGTAGCGAATGTAGTGGTCGGGCAGGGCCTTCGGGAGATTGGCGAAGAACACGAAAGTAGGCGGGGCCGTGGACACCTGCGTGCCGTAGCGGAGCTTCACTCGCCGACCCCTGCTATGCGGGGGTGGTTGGTGCCGAAGGATCGCTTCGAGTGCCTGGTTGACCTCGGCGGTCGGGATACGTTCGTGCCGTGTGTCCTGAACTTCGAGAATCAGGTCGAGACACTTTCGGACTCGCTGGCCCGACAGGGCCGACGTGAACATGACGGGCACCCATTTGAGGAACGGAGCCCGCAAGCGGATGTCCTTTTCGAATTGCGGCGCCGTCATGTGGTCCTTCTCGACCAAGTCCCACTTGTTGGCGACCAGAATGACGCCGGCGCCCGCCTCCCAGGCCTGCTCCACCACCCTGAGGTCCTGCACGTGGATCGGCTCCGTGGCATCGACGAGCACGAGGCACACATCGGCCCCTCTCACGACTTTGGCGGTTCGGAGGGCGGAATAATACTCCAGGGAGTCCTTGACCTTGGACTGGCGGCGTAGGCCGGCGGTGTCCACGAAGACGAGTGTCCTGTCGTGATACTGCATTCGACTGTCCACCGGATCCCGCGTGGTTCCGGCGACCTCACTGACCACGGCGCGCTCCTCACCGAACAGCCGATTCACGAAACTGGATTTGCCCACGTTGGGTTTCCCGACGACCGCGACCCTGATCACACCCTCGTCCTTGGGGGTGTCCGTCTGTTCGGGAAACTTGGCAACGATGGCGTCGAGCAAGTCGCCCGAGCCCTTTCCCGAAATGGAGGAGACCGGTATGGGATTGCCCATCCCCAGGGTCCAGAAATCCAGATGGCCGGAGTCGTTGGGCAGGTTGTCCATCTTGTTCACGACCAGGAGGACCGACTGGCCACTCTTCCGGAGGATCTCCGCCAGGCGCTCGTCGAGCGGGTGGAGCCCGGCCTTGCCGTCCACGAGAAAGAGGATCACGTCCGCTTCCTGGACCGCGGCGTACGCCTGCTCCCGGATCGACCGGTCCAACGGCTCGTCGCTTCCCTCGATGATTCCTCCCGTATCGACCAGGAAGAACTGGCGTCCCGCCCAATCGGCCTTCGCGAAGTTCCGATCACGTGTGACCCCCGGGCGGTCGTCGACGATGGCTACGCGCCCGCCGACCACGCGGTTGAAAAACGTGGATTTGCCCACGTTCGGCCGGCCCACTACGGCGACCACCGGAATCCCTTTGCTCTGCTGGCCGTTACTCACCGCCTGAGTCGCCTCCGGGGCCCGTCACTCCCTCAATACTCGACACGGCGATCTCACAGACCCTTGAGGCACTCGGTGATCTCGTAGCCAGTCGCGACCGAGGCGGGAGACAGGGCAGCCGTCAGATCGCTCAGCGACATGCTGTCGATGAACAGCCCGTCGGCGTTGACCGCCTCGGCGGGGAGTAGAAGCAGCTCGTCCGGGGCCGGATTCCCCAGGCTCGCCCGGATATCGCACCCGGCGAGGAGCCCCGCGACCGTCACGCTTTCTCCGTAGAAGTCGTTGACGACCGTGACCACGTCCACGTCGGCGTTGGTCGCCTTCGCGAGGCGCTCCGCTCTTTCCTGGAAGAAGGGGGCCATCGAGCGCCCCGTGACGAGTCGAATGCGCCGGTAGGGGAGCTCCGGGACCCCGTCCAGGCCCTCCTCGAATCGGCGCACGAAATCATTGAGTGCTCCCACGCCGTTCTCCATCAGGACGCCCTGATCGTAATAGGCGTCTTCCGGAAGATCCTGCTCGGCGATCAGATAAAGTTCATCCGCCGCGTAACACCACCCGATGCCGCGGTCTCTCATCGCCGTCTCGCGGAATCGGTCCACCTGCTCGATCGCACCCCGGGCCTCGTCCCTCGTGAGAGGACGGACGGGACGCCCCAGGTTGTACTTCGTCAGTCCGACGGGCACGACCGAGAGCGACAGCACACCCTCACCGAGCTCGTGGAGATCCGCCATGGTCCGGTCCAGATGCGCCAAGTCGTTCCACCCCGGACAAAGCACGACTTGGGTATGGACCTCCAGCTCATTGTCGGTCAAGTAGCGGAGTTGGTCCATGATCAGGCCCGCGCGATCGTTGACCAACAGTCGGATCCGGACCTCGGGCTCTGTGGCGTGGACGCTCACGTACAGCGGACTGATGCGCTGTTCCACGAGGCGCTCCATCCCCCTCGGCCCCAGGTTGGTCAGCGTCACGTAGCTTCCGTACGTGAAGGAGAGGCGAAAGTCGTCGTCGCGCAGCCAAAGACTCTCCCGGACGTCCTGCGGATTGCCGTCGATGAAACAAAAAACGCACTTGTTCCCACATTCCCGTATCGTATCGGGGGCGGGGATGATCCCCATGGGCTCCCCTGCCTCTCGCTCTACGTCGTAGAGGATGGTTTGACCCTCGGGGCCCACCGTTTCCAGCTCGAGCTTGGTGTCGGCCAGGAGGAACGTGAGGTCGATCCCGTCCCGAACTCGCTGACCGTTGATTCGGATGATGCGCGTACCGATCTCCAGATGGAGATCTTCGGCGACACTACCGGATTCGATTTCAGCGATTCGTACCAAGGGACGCACCGTGGATAGAGAGAGAGGAGCGAAGATATAGGAATTTCGCCGATGAGGTTGAATTTTTGTAGAAGGCGATGAAAGTTGAGAGCCGTCTAGTTGAAGGTGTTGGCAGAATCGATCCAGAGGGCCCTATCAAGATGAAGTATCTCCGGAACATCACCCCCCCGCGCTCGGGATGGACGGCGCTCGTGTGCCTGGCGGTTGCGCTGAGCGGGTGCGACCAGGTCGATCAGATTCAGAATGAGCTTCGTGACCAGACCCCGCACGAGGCCTACATGGAATCTCTGCGCGCGGTGAATCTTTCCGGGACGGCCCTCGGTACCCAGTGGGCCAGCGCTGCGACGCGATCTCTGACGGACGCCCCCGCCATCACGCTTCCGTTTGAAGAAGAGGGCTTCCTTTTCGCTGAAACCCCCGAGGCTCGTAGCTATCGCGTCGAGTTGAGGCGTGGCCAGCGACTGTCCATCGACGCGGCCCTGGACGGAGGGGATCCGTTTCGGGTTTTCATCGACGTATACCGGATGCCGGACGATGAAGGCAACAGTCCCCTCCCGGTCCTGTCCTCCGGGTCCCTCTCCGAGAATCTCGAGTACGTATCCACGCGGCAAGCCGAATACGTCGTGCGACTGCAACCCGAGCTTCTCCACGGCGGCCGATATCGGATCGAGCTCCGTGTAGACGCGTCGATCGCCTTTCCCGTGGCCGAGCGGGACACGAGAGCCGTCTTGAGCTTCTTTGGCGACGCTCGGGACGGCGGCAGCCGAGATCATCACGGCGTCGACATCTTCGCACCCCGGGGGACTCCTGTCGTGTCCGCGACCAAGGGCCGTGTATCGAGAGTCGAGATCACACCCATCGGTGGCAAGGTCGTCTGGGTCAACGACACGGAGGAACCGAACCGGGTCTACTACGCCCACCTCGACAGCCAGGTCGTGCGTGACGGGATGGACGTCGAGCGCGGAACCCTCCTGGGCTTCGTAGGCAACACCGGCAACGCTCGCACCACCCCGCCCCATCTCCACTTTGGCGTCTACCGCCGTCGGCAGGGCCCAGTCGATCCCTACTATTATCTATTCCGACCGTCGCAGATACTGCCGGATGCCTCCGCACCGCTGGAGTACGTCGGGGATTGGACCCGAACGGTCAACGACGGCATTCGTCTGAGAGGGGGACCCAGTACCCGCGCTAAGGTCGTCGCGGAGCTCGCCGAGTCCACTCCACTCCGTGTTCTGGCCGCGTCGGGCTCGTGGTACCGCGTCCGGCTTCCCAATGGTGGAGACGGTTTCGTCGCCGCTCGATTGACTGAAGCGGTCGCTCAGCCCCTCAGAAACCAGTTTGTCGAGAATTCGTCCGCGTTGTTCAGTTCCCCGAGCCCCGTCGCGCCAGTGATGGAGGACGTTGAGGCGGGAACCGATGTCGCCGTTCTGGGCAGCTACGAGGGGTACCTCTACGTGCAAGCACCGGACGGTAACACGGGCTGGATGGCTGGAGACGCCGACCTCTAGATCCGCCCGGTTCGGGCTGCGGCTCTACCCCACGAGAAGTCTCAGTTGATGAAGATCTCCATGATCTCCACCGCCGTGGAGGTGCCGTTGTGGAACCCGTGCTGGGTGCCCCCCTCGAGGAAGTAGGGATGCCACGGCTGGACGTCCACGGATTCTCCGCCGTCCAGGGCTAGCTCCATGGGGCCCGAGATGGGAACGAATAAGTGGAACTGGACCGCCGCGTGCTCATGCATCACGCGCGTGCCGCCGGGTTCCACGACGACGCGCAGGGCGCGAACCTCGGGCTGTTGCCGAAGGACGGAATTGCTGATTCCGACGTTGTCGCCCCCGAGCGGGCGTAGAGGCGAGGTGCGATCACCGGTGACCGGCGGTGTCTGTGCCACCAGGGCCACGGAGAGCATCGCGAGCCCGACGGCTACGACGGCGTACTTTGGCATTTGGTTTCCTCCTGTCCAGGTCGGAAAAGGGCGAGCGCCAAGCTAGGGCGAAGGCCAAGCTAGGACGGGATCGTGGTGTGGGGCCAACCCGACGCCCGGTCTGCTTTTCGGTGAAGGCCGTACCCCCGACAGGATCCAGGGAGGAACGAGAAGCCCGGCAAGGCTCTAAGTCCTTGCCGGGCTTTCTCTTATACCAAGCGGGCGACCGGACTCGAACCGGCGACCCTCAGCTTGGGAAGCTGATGCTCTACCAACTGAGCTACGCCCGCGACCGCCTTAGTTCACGAACTCGTAGCTGTATCCCAACACCTGCTCGTCCGCACCGAATGAAACCTGAAACTGATGGGCTACCTCCGGATCCGAGATCGCAACCTCGGTGTCCTCGGTGCCGAGAGGATTTCCGTCGTTGTCGTAAAAGGTGAAGCGTAGCGTGATGGTCGTCCCGGGAGGCAGGGTCTTGTTGATGGCCTGGCCAGCAATGCTCGTGCCGGTGCCCATCGGTTGAAGCTGGAGATTGTCGGTCACGAATGGCAACTCCCGCATGACATCGAGCGCGGCGACAGCATCCACCTGGCGCCCAACCTGAACCAGCGCCCGGATATGCATCTGGTAGGCGTATTCGTTGTGGGGATCCAGCGTGATGAGCCTCTCAGAGTGAGGGATCTGGGCCTCGTAGGACTCCAACACACTGAGGCTCTGGACCAGGTTTTGAAGCGCATCCCTGTACATGGGCGCTCGCTCGAGAGCCTTCTCGAACCCCACGACGGCCTGGTCCAACTGATCGACCGAGTACAGCGACACGCCCGCGTTGAAGTAATCGAGAGGGGATCCGTCTTCGCGCGCGAGGATCTCGTCGAAGATCCCGAGCGCGCCACCACCCTGGCCACTGGCGGCCAGCGCCATGGCGAGAGCGCTCCGCGCTTGAGCGTCGTCTGGAAAGCGCTCGAGTAGCGTTTCATAGACCGTAACGGCTTCCTCGGGACGTTCAGCGATCTCGAGGACCCGCCCAAGGTTGGTGAGGGCCATCGGCCAGTACTCGGTATCCCACGATTCGCGCGTCGCCTCGTCTTCGGGGTCGGCGTCGGGGTCCTCGATTACGGCGATGGCGCTACGCCAAGCCGCGATGCTCGCCTCCAGGTCACCCAGGGCGACCGTCTGCGCACCCACGTTGAGGTAAGCCTCTGGGCGCTTGCCAAATAACAGGTTCGCCGCGTTGAAGAGCTCCACCGCCCCCTCGGGATCCTGCACGTCCAACCTTGCGGTCGCCTGGTTGTACGCTTGGAGCCATGCGTTCAAGCGGTACGCTCCGGTCCCGTTCTCCTCGTCCTCGTAGGCGGGGTACATCGCCTCGGCCCGATCGAACGCACTGTCGGCCGCCGCGTAGTTGGAGAGCCCGGTCTGAACGATGCCCAGATGGAGATAAGCCTCTGGATTATCGGTCTCATTGCTGAGCCCATCGTAGATGGTCTCGAGCGCCTCACGGTAGGCTTCCGCTTGTGCCGAATCGCCCTCCGCGCCCATCGCCTCCCCGATCCGCAGAGCGGACAGGGCAGTATAGCGACTCACGCGGGGTTCTCGGCTCTCGACATCATCGGAAACGGAAGAGGACGTGACTCCTCGGAGAAAGATCTCGAGAGGATCGACCCGACGAATCTCCCACTCGACCCGGTCGCCCGCTCGGACGGCGACAAAGTCTTCGGGGCCGTCCGCGCTGACCCTCTGCCCCCGCGCCCCCTGCTGCTGTACCTGTACCGACAGCGTGACCTCTTGGCCCCTGATCGGAATCGTGAAGTTCCTGCTCTGGTTCCCGTTCAAGTCGCCGAGTCGAGCGCTAGCCCCGCCGTCCCACAATGCGAACACTTGCATGATCTGAGAAGTCTGATTCCTGACGTTCAACACCACCTCTTCATCCTGCGCGGCGGCGAAGCGCGGCATCAGTAGAGCGCCGAAGGCGACGAGGACCAGTCTCGTACCGAAGTACATCCGAGTTCTCCCGAAACGTGTGTATGCGGGCCGCGAACGAGTGCGGCCCACCGTCAAACCGTCTGGATCAGGCGGCGATTCTCTACAACATACAGCAAAACGCCTGCCATGTTCACCTCGTTTGAGGTTTTCTCCCGTTCAGTCGCCCAGATAGGTGAGTATCCGCACGGCGAGGGTCTCGCTGATCCCCGGAAGTCGTGCGATTTCCCGAGCCGTGGCGCCCTTTACGCCACGCACCGACCCAAAGCGTGAGAGCAGGAGTTTTTGCCGCTCAGGGCCGATCCCGGGGATTTGGGCGAGATCACTTCGCAGCGTTCGCTTGCTCCGCAACTTGCGGTTGTAGGACACGGCAAATCGATGAGCCTCGTCGCGGAGTCTCTGGAGGAGATGGAGAGCTGGATTCTTTCGTCCCAGACGGATGGGGTCGGATCGATCGGGGCGGAAGATGACCTCTTCCCGTTTCGCCAGCGCCGCGAGGGCGACATCGGTCACACCGAGCTCCTCGAGGGCGCTACGGGCGGCTCCGAGCTGGCCCTTTCCTCCGTCCACGACGAGAAGGTCGGGGATGGGCCGTTTCTCGTCGACCCTGCGCCGAAAGTATCTGGAAACGACCTCCGCCATCGACCGGTAGTCGTCGTTTCCCCAGTCTCCCTTCACGCGCATATGCCGGTACTCGCTCTTCTTGGGAGCGCCATTCTCGAACACGACCGCGCTTCCCACCGTCTCGGATCCCTGGTGGTGGCTGATGTCGACGCACACGATGAGACGGGGGACGATCTTCAGGTCAAGCCGGTCCCGAAGATCGTACAGCACGCTGTCGGCCCGGTCCTCGATCTGCTCCAGCGCGGTGAGGCGATCCTCGAGCGAGTGGCGCGCGTTGTCGGCCGCGAGCTCCGACAGCCGTGCTTTCGTTCCCTTCTTCGGGGCATAGACACGCAGCTTTCTGCCCGCCTCTCCGGACAGGATCTCCTCGATCAACTGCCGGTCGTCGAAGTCGGCCGGGATCAGAATCTCCTGGGGAAGGTGCGACCGTCGTCGGGTCCCCCCGCTCAGGTAATACCGGGACGCGAACGTGGTGATCAATGAGGCGTCGGTCTCGTCTCCGACGTCGGCGAATCTCTGCGTATCCCGGCCAAGGAGCACACCCGATCTGATTCGGAGAACGACGGTGGCGGCCAGGTCACCGTCGCGGGCCAGGCCCACAACGTCGTAGTCCCCTCCCCTGAGTCGCTCCACGCGTTGTTGACGCGCCAAGGCATCGAGCCCGGACAAGACGTCCCGAAGGCGACCGGCGCGCTCGAATTCCAGCTCATTCGAGGCTTCCTGCATGAGGCCCTCGACCCGATTGCGCACGCCCTCGGTTTCGCCGTCCAGAATCTTGAGGATCTCCCCGATCATCTCGCCGTACGACGCCTGGTCCTGAAGTCCGACGCACGGGGCGAGGCATCGCCCGATGTGGTAGTCCAGGCAGGCGCGTTCCGGCGCCTCGGTCGGGAGATCGTAACTGCAGGAGCGTACGGTATAGAGCCGCTTGATGACCTCGAGGGCCTCACGCATGACTCCCACCGACGTGTACGGTCCGAAGTATCTGGAGCCGTCGTCGTGAAGCTTTCGAGTCACGAAGACCCTCGGAAAGGGCTCCTTGGTCGTGACCTTGATGTAGGGGTACCGCTTGTCGTCACGGAGCTGAATGTTGAAGCGCGGGTGATACTCCTTGATCAGGTTGGCTTCGAGGATCAGCGCCTCGGCCTCCGAGCCCACGACGATCGTCTCCAATGACACGACGTGCCGCATCATTTCTCGCGTCTTCGGGGACTGGCCGGAGGCGCTGAAATAACTCCGCACGCGGGCGCGCAGAGAGCCGGCCTTGCCGACGTAGACGACGTCGCCCTTGGCGTCCTTGAATAGGTACACGCCCGGGCGCGTGGGAAGGTTCTTGAGCTGGTCGCGAAGCACGAGTTGGGCCACTACCGGATACTCAGAAGCGCTCGGGTCCCCGCCCCAGGAGCTGCCGGAGCGGCGCGCCGACACCGAGACGGGCGGTCACCGTCAGGTATACGACACCAAACGCGAGTGCCGTGCTCGCCGCCAGCGCGGGCTGTACGAGCCAAGGCAGTGTGTCACTGAAGAGTCCCCCGATCACACCCTCGCGACGGGGTACGGTCGATCCCAACACCCACTTGGAGCCCACTCCGGCGAGGGTCGCGAGGGCGGTCGCTCCCAGGATGCGGGCTCGGACCGACGGGGCGGGACCATGCGGCCCGAGGACCCTCGTCAGACGGCTGCGGAGCAGAGCGTATTCCAGCCACGCGGCAACGGACGCGCCAAGGGCGAGACCCGTGGCGCCGTAGTGGAGTCCACCGGAGACGAACCGGTCGAGCGGAAACATCAGGGATATACCCACGACCAGAGAGACGACCACGCGGAGGTAGGCCATCCGAGCCGGCGTCCGAGTGTCGCGCATCGCATAAAAGGCAGAGGACAGAACCCGTGACCCCGAGGACGCCAGGAGACCCAGCGCATAGGCCGCGAGCACGGCGTACACCACCGGCGTGTCGGTCGCACGAAATTCGCCGCGCTGATAAAGACCCCCGATAAACACGTCGCCCAGCAGAAGGAAGGCGGCCATGGAGGGCAGAAGGAGGAAGTGGATGCGCTCGAGGGCCGCGGAGACCTGTGGGGCGACCTCGCTCGTGGGAGCCTTTCGTTGCCGGGAGAGTTCAGGAAGTTCGGACGCCGCGATCGCCATTCCGAAGAGTGAAATCGGAAGCAGGTACAGCATCTGCGCGTAACCCAGAGCGGCCAGTGCTCCCTCCGCGAGGAATCCGGCGACGATGACGTCGAGCAGGCTGCCGATGTTCACAACGCCTCGGGCCGTCACGACGGGCACGAAGTTTCGGATGGCCTCCGCCACCCCGCTCACGCTCCGGTCCACGGAAAGGCGGAAGTGCTGGAGGAGCGGCACCACGTAGGGGAGCTGCACCGCGAACTGGAGAATCCCGCCGCCCAGGGCACCTAACGCCGTCGCGAGCAGAAGCTGACGTCCGGACCAACCGAGACCGAACCCCACCGCCACCAGGGTCGCGATAATAGCACCGTTCCACGCGACCGGAGCCAAGTACGACACCAGGAAGCGGCGGTGGCTGTTGAGGATCGCGAGCGCCCACGCCGACACCACCAGCACGGCGGTCATGGGAAACAGGATCTGAATGATGAGCGTGGTGAGCGCGAGCTTTTCCGGATCCCACCGGAAGAACGCGATCGGAACGAAAACGGGCGCCAGGAGCATGCCCAGAAGCGCGGCTCCTCCCGCTACAACCATGAGAATGCCGAGAACGGCTCCGGCGAACCGGCCGGCCTCTTCCTCCCTCCCCTCCTCCAGGAATTCCGCGTACACCGGAATCACCGAGGCGCTGAGCGTCCCCTCTCCCAGAAGATTCTGAATCACGTTGGGGATCTTGGTCGCCGCCACCCAGACGTCCATCAAGCCCGACGCGCCGAAGAAGGCGGCCAGCAGCACGCTCCGGATAAACCCGCTGATACGGCTGAAAAAAATACCCGCGCCCACTGTGAAGGCGGCGCGGGAACGTGTGGCGGCTCGGGAGGGGGGGCTAACGGCTCTGGTCACCGGGCGGGAGCACCTGTGAAGCCGGCCGTTCGGTGAGGAGTTGGTTCAGGAACTGGCTCTCTTCCTCGAGCCTCCGCATTTCAGTCGTCAACCGCTCCACCTCACCCTCCAGATAAGCGAGCCGCTCAGAGGTCCCGTCGTCGGATCCGGGCGAGAGTCCACGACGCTCCAAGCGTCCGGCCAGGGCCCGCCCCACCGGGGAATCCAGCACGATCGCCAGGATAGGGATCAGCAGGACTAGGAGGAAGATCATCGAAATCATGATGCTTGAAGCTACTCCGTCTCTTCAACCAAATCCACCGTAAACCCCTCGGCGAGGGCTGCCACAAAGGCATTCCCGTAGCGAGCCAGGTAGTATAAGGGCGCCAGCATGCGCTCCTGTGGCTGCCCGTCCGGAAAGAGGTGGCGCTGCGCCATCTCGAGCTGGCTCGACGCGACTTCGTTCTCCCGCTTTACGCTTTGTATGATCTTTCGTTCCGCGGCCTGGAAAGCGGAGAGAGCACTGTTTCGGGCGTTCGTGACCGGACCCTTCAGCGTGGGATCGATGCCTGTGGCGGCCTCGAGGAGATCATCTGCGCCTCGAGTCACTGAGCTCCTGAGCTCGGCGAGGGCCCGCTGTACGCCTTCCGGAACGTCTTCACGAGCTAAATCCGACATGATCTCGTGCAGGGGACGTTGCAGGTCTTCCACATCCAGGCCGAACTTGTCGAGCTTCTTTCGGACCTTGGCTTCGACCACCGTTACGGCGTGCCGGGGATAGATGACCGGCATCATGAGCCCATGGGCCTCGAAGAGCCTCTTGATCTGTGCGTAGTATGCTGCCTCTCCGGGGCCGGCCACATAGCTCATCACTGGAAAGACCGTGCTCTCGACCACGGGACGGAGGAGCACGTTCGGACTCAGCGCGAGCGGATCGGCCTCCATGCGCTCACGTACCCCCGCCGCCGACACGGACTCACGAGAACGGCGAAGCTCGAAGTCCTCCCCGTTCCGGTAGATCCGATCCCGTCCCTCGGGACCCTCCAGGAAGAGATTGACCGCGCCGTCCAAGATGGGCACCTGTGGGGCAAAGCCGGCGCCCTCGAGCTTGTCCGCATCTTCCCGCAGCAGGGCCTCGTGCGCCTCGGCCCCATCGAGCTCGGCCAGAAGGAGTGGTCCCGAGAGTTCCTTGACGGCCGGCGACGCCGCATCGGCGAAGCACATGCCGAGGGGCGCCAAGAGGCCGGAAAGAACCCCCGCGAAGCCATCCGCAAGGGTCGCCCCGGGCGTGTAAGCATCTCGAAGCTGGTCGATGTAGGGAGCGCTGAAATCCGTCGAGGGAAGGCTGGATACGGCCTGCTCGACCACATCCGTCAACTCTTCGCCGAGTGGAATACGATGCAGAGCGCGGTGGGCGTGTCCGGGATCGGGCACCTGAAGACGGACGAGCTCGTTCGCCGTGTCGATGAGGTACGTGTGGTCGGCCTCATCCCAATCATGATCCTCCGAGGCCACCCAGAATACGGGGAGCACGGGCCGGGCCAGAAGCTCCTCCAGTCGCTCCGCCAGGCGAAGCGCCGAGATGCCCTTATAGAGCGAATAGAGCGGGCCTCCCAAGAGTCCGGGTTGCTGGCCCGTCGTGACCATGACGCCGCCCTCGGAGACCCACTGGTCGAGCCGCTTCTGGTCCATGCTCTCCGGGACCTTCAATGCCCCGAGCGCTCGACGTCGCGCATCCTCATCGAAGCGGGCGTCAACGCTGGCCAGGACCGCGCGATAAGTGCTCGGATCCTGCCAGGACCCCGAGTAGAAGGGAGCCACGGCCTCGCTCCCTCGCAGGTACTCCTCAAACAGGGGGGTGCCCGAGGGTCGTCTGATCACGAGTTCGAGGTTCAGTCGGTCCCCCAGATCCAGATCCTATGCACGATGGCCCCTCGGCGGCGATACCCGCGGGTCCGTCGTCGACGGTCCTTTGTGGTAGGGTTCATTCTTGATAATGGTCCCGGCCCGATACAACTGTTCGGCCAGCATGAGCCGGGCCAGCTCATGCGGAAGTGTACACTCGGAGAGGGACCACCGCTTCTGCGCGCGGTCCAGAACGCGCGCGCCCAGGCCGAAGGCCCCTCCAACCACGAAACACACGTCGGCGGTAGAGTGGAGCGCATGATCCTGGAGATAGGCGGCCAAGTCCGCCGAGCTCATGCCACGGCCGGCGCGCGTGAGCGCGACGACCTGCGCGTTCTCCGGGAGTCGAGCGAGAAGAAGGGTCTCTTCGGCTTCGATCACACGGTCCGGGTCGGCCTTCGCCGCCCGCCCTCCACCCGACGCCACCTCGATCACATTCAACTTCCAATACCGCCCCGCCCGTGTCTCGTATTCGAGTATGGCATCCTTCATGGGAGCGCCGGCCCGCCCGACGACGACGGCCGTGATTCTCATGGCCTTCTATCTAAGGCCCGCCGAATGAGTTCCATGACGGCCTCCTGCCCAAAGTCCCACGTCACCCGCAGGCGCAGAACGTACGTCTCTGGCATTTCCTTCGAAAACGTCCTCAGCTTTACGGCGTCCTTCTCCGTGATGACGACGGGTCTCCCCCCCGCACACTCCACGATCCGGAGAACGTCTCCGTCGGAAAACGGGTGGTGATCCGGAAAGGCCATGCACTCTACCATCCCGCTGGCCTTAGAGCGAACCATCTCATGGAACCCTTCGGGCTCCGCGATGCTGCACACGGCCAGGAGATCGCCCCTCGGCGGTCCCGCGTGCGCTTGGGCCGGCGGGTCACCCGCCAACTCGGTCCAAACGTCCTCGTCGAGATGGATCTGCCCCACCACTGTCGCGGATGCCCTCCCCAGGGCCCGGCGTCCGACCGCACACGCCTCGCCACGGGTCGCTACCTTGCGCGTGATCACTATGGCGTCGGCCCGTGACAGGGCGCTCGGTGGCTCCCTGAAACGCCCGCGGGGGAGCAATGCGCCTTCGACCCCCTGCTCTGCCGCCAGGAGCACGATGTTCACGTCTCTCCTCGCTGCCCGATGCTGAAAGCCGTCGTCGAGGACGGCCACCGTGGCCCCCTCCCTCGCCGCCTCGGCAATTCCCAGGGTCCTGGATTTCTGGATCACCACTCGTGCGTCGCGATTCCAGACGCCGTAGAGCAGAATCTCATCCGCGCCGTAACCCCGGGTTACGAGCGCGGGCCGGTGATCCATCGCGGTGAGTTGGGTGATGAGCCACGACGCAACCGGTGTCTTCCCCGTTCCACCCACCGCGAGGTTACCCACTGAAATGACGGGAATGCTACTCTCGGATTCCGGCAGGATCCCAAGATCGTAACACCTGTTTCGTAGATGAACGGCCCCCCGGTAGAGTGCCTCCGCAGGGAGAAGTATGCCCATGACGAGCCGGCCGAGGGGACCACCCTGTCCGTCCCACGATCGCCTGAGCCAAACGCCTGGGGCGCTCACGAGGGAGCGGTTTCGGCGACTGGGTCTGACGGCTCGGCGTCTGCTGGGCGGTCCTGGAGCGCCGCGTCTCCGACGCGAGCCGCGAGCTCGATCATTTCCGACTCGAGTGACCCCGCCACCTCGTCGAGTTCGGCCTGGTCCGCGTGTCTCGGGACAAAGCTGGGGCGACCATAGGCGACACGCACGGTCGAAAAGGGTTTGGGCACGATGAGCTCGTCCCAACTTCGGGCGTGCCACGCCGAAGTGACGCCGACTCCGAGCGGGACGAGTGGAAGGCCCGTGATTCGTGCGACGGTCAGTGCGCCGAGCTTCAGTTCACGGTTTGGGCCCCGGGGACCATCGGGCGTGATAGCGAGGTCCAGCCCATTGCGAGCCGCTCGAATCAGCCCCTTCAGTCCTCGTACCCCGCCACGCGTGCTCGAGCCTCGTACCGTCTCGAAGCCGAAATCATCCAGCAGCGCCGCGGCGTACTCTCCGTCGCGATGTTCGCTGACGAGCACCACGGTGCCCTCTGAACGGTGGACATGGACCAGGGGCAACAGTCGTCCATGCCAGAAGACGAAGATGACGGGCGTACCCGCTTGCTTCAGGCCCGTCACGTGGTGTTGGCCCGTCTTCTCGACTCGGAGGGTGCGAAAAAGGGCCCTCAGCGCATATCGGCCCGTGAAGCCGACCACGGCTCGCCCGGCCCGAGTCAACTCGGTGCTCACGCCGTCTCCAGAAGATCCGCCGCAAGCTCGGCTACGCGTGCCGATGCTCCCGGCTCGCCGAGCGCGGCTCTTATTCCAAGAAAGTCGGAAATCATGTCGGCCCGCCTGGGGGAGTCGGGCCGGAGAAGCGCCAGAAGAAGATCAGCGAGGCGGTCGGGGGTCGCCTGATTCTGGAGCACCTCGGGTACGACGTCCCGTCCGGCGATCAGGTTTGGCAACGCGATGTGGTCGACTCGTAGGAGCCGACGCGCAACGGCAAACGTGAGCGGATGCGTCCGGTAGACGGTCACGCACGGCGTTCCTTCGAGCGCGGCTTCGAGCGTCGAGGTGCCCGACTTCACCAGGGCTACTGCGGAATGTGCGAGAAGGCTACGAGCGTCGTCGACCACCGGCACGCCGACGTCACGGAAGACGGACGGCGGTATCGACGAAGCGCGCGCGAACACGAGCTGCACGTCGCCCCCTCGCTCCTGGACGAGGCGACCCGCCTCCACAAAGAGACCGAGATGACGGCGTAGTTCCTGGGCTCTGGACCCGGGGAGGAGGGCCAGGATCGGCCGATGGGGGTCGAGGCCCCATCGATGGCAAAAGGCTTGCCGATCAGCCTCCGACGCCGGCCTCTCCAGGAGCGGATGTCCGACAAACGTAGCGTTCGCCCCGGCCCGTTCCAGCACGTCCACCTCGAAGGGAAGAATCGACGCCACGCGATTCGTATAGGCGGCCAGTTTCTTTGCACGTCCGGAGCCCCACGCCCAGAACTTCGGGGAGATGTAGTAGAGCACGGGCAATTCGCGTCGGCGGGCGGCCTTGGCGATGCGGAAATTGAATCCGGCGTAATCGACCGGGATCACGAGATCCACGACGCCACTGTCCAATAGAGCGATGAGCCGCCGTCTCAGACGGTATAGAAACGGGAGTCGCGGGAGTACCTCGGCCACTCCCATGACCGCCAGGCTGTCGACGTCAGCGAGTAGTTCGACGCCCTGGCCTTTCATTCGCGCGCCGCCGATGCCGAGGAACCGGCTGCTCGGCCATCGGGCTCTCAAGGCGGTGACGAGGCGCGCGGCGTGCTCATCTCCGGAGGCCTCGCCGGCGAGCACCAGGATAGTCGGGTCGGAGCTCCGGCCCGAGTGGTTCAGAATCGGAAGCCCAGATACCAAATTGCGGCGAGAAGCATAATGAGAAGAACGGCGAGTCGACGCGGAGACCAGCCCTGCCTCCTGTCGATCCAGTTCTTTTTCCGCTCCCGGCGGATGCGAATCAGCGACATGACCCTCCCCCTTCCTGGGACGTCCCACCGCGATCGCTCAGGTGGTGACGCCGCGCTCGCTGGAGCGAATGAACATCAACAGGTGCCGGACCTCAGGAATCTGCTCCACCTCCGCCTCGGCAGCATCCAGAGCTCCAGTTAGCGTAAGTTTAGACTGGAAAAGAAGTTGGTACGTTTGTTTCAAGGCATGTCTTACGTCCTCGGAAAGGCCCCTTCTCTCCAATCCGACGTTGTTGAGCCCATAAGGCTTGACCGGATTTCCGGCCACCTTGAGGTAGGGCGGTATGTCCTGGGGCACCCTGGATCCTCCCCCGCAAAACGAATGCGCCCCGATACGAACGAACTGATGGATCGCGGTCAGGCCCCCGACGATGGCCCAGTCCTCGATGATCACATGGCCTCCCATGTTCACCGCGTTCGAGAGGACGACGTGGTTACCGATTTCGCAGTCGTGAGCCACGTGTGCGTAGGCCATGATCAGGCAGTCACTCCCCACCACGGTCTTCCCGGAAGCGCGCGTGCCGCGATTGAGCGTGGCGTACTCACGGACCACGGTGCGGTCGCCGACGATCAATTGGGAGGGCTCACCCTCGTACTTGAGATCCTGCGGATCACTCCCCAGGACTGCGCCTTTGGCGATCTGGCACTGTTCCCCGAGCGTGGTGTCCCGCTCCAACAGCACGTGCGGCCCCAGCACCGTGCCTCGTCCGACCACGACGCCCGGCCCGATGATCGAGTACGGGCCAACCGCCACGTCCGGAGCCACATTCGCGTCCGGATCGATGATGGCGGTGGGGTGGACGAGTGCGTCGACCCCACCGCCCATGCCCCAGGGGCTCGTGTTCATCGATCGACGATTCCGGCCATCATGTCCGCCTCCGCGACCGGCTTTCCGTCCACCGTCGCCACGCCTCTGAGCTTGCACACGTTCCGGCGGAACTGGATCATCTCGACCTCGAAGACGAGCTGGTCTCCGGGAATGACCGGTTGCCGCCACTTCACGTTATCCAGCGACATGAAGTACACGACCTTGTTTTCGCGCTCTGTCACCGAGTCCATCAGGAGCAGCCCACCGGCCTGCGCCATGGCTTCGATGATGAGTACCCCCGGCATGACCGGGTGGCCCGGAAAGTGCCCTTGGAAGTAGGGTTCGCTGATCGTAACGTTCTTGAGGCCCACGATCCTCTTCTCAGGCTCGAACTCCAAGATCCGATCCACCAACAGGAAGGGATACCGGTGCGGAAGGTGCTCCATGATCCGATCGACCTCGATGGGAAGGTCGTGCGAAGCTGTTTGGTCGTGCTTCAAGAGAGTCCTCGCAAGTTTGATGTTCCCTTCATGGCTTGGGCACTCCGAAACGATGTGCCCCCGTACGCGTCAGCCGATCAAGGCCAGATCCCCGATAAGATCTCCGATCTTATGCCTCACGAACTCGTCATCGAACCGTAGGCTCTCGTTCATTACGCCCTCGTCGTCGAGAACGATGGTATTCTCGAGCGACGTCCCCAGAGCGAGTCCTCGAGCCCTTAGGGCTTCGGCATCGTGGCGGAACCCGAACGTGCGAGCAGGGGCGATTTCACGGCGAAACGACTCCTCGCTCATGGCGAAGGTACTGTGCTGGCGTCCGATCGCCTGGTGCGCGAAATCGATGGTAGCCGACACACGCAGAGAATCGGACGGCGTCGCCTCGTAGGACGATCCCGCCCGCGTCGTGACCGCCAGCCGCCCGTGCACCGAGATCATCTCGGCGGGCGCCTCCAACTCCACGGTGCCCACCTCCGAGACCGCGGCCAGATAACGCTGGAAGCTGCCGTCCAGGATCGGCGTCTCGGGTCCTCGCAACGCAATGACGGCATGATCGACCCCTCCGGCATAGAGGGCGGCCATGACGTGCTCGACCGTTCGGACTCTGGTCTCACCCACGCCCAGGCTCGTTCCCATCTCGCATGCGACCACATGGTCCAGGTCGGCCGGGATCTCGGGCGACCCACTGAGATCCACCCGTCGGAAGCGCACCCCCCCCGTGGTGGCGGGTCCCATGGTGAGGGACGCAGGCTCTCCCGAGTGCACGCCTACGCCCTCGAGCGTGTGCTCGCCGGCAAGCGTACGTTGCCTAGGAATCATCGCGGCCCTCGGGATCATCGCGGGACGCCAGAAGACGCTCGAGAACGCGGACGCGACGACGGAGTGAGTCGAGGCGAGAAAGAAGAGCCTGGCCCCTGAGAAAATCCTTGAGGGGTCGAGCCGGATAGCCCCCCATGGTGGTCCCCGCCGGAACGTCTTCGGTCAAGCCCGACTGTCCGGCTATCTGGGCCTCGTCCCCCACCGTGATGTGATCCATTGCGCCCGCCTGCCCGCCCCACCTCGTGTCGGCTCCGACCCGGGTGGATCCGGCGATGGCTACCTGCGCCGCCATGACCGTTCCGGGACCCACTGTGACGTTGTGCGCGATGTGGACCAGGTTGTCCAGCTTCACATGAGCCCCCAACTCGGTACGTCCGATCGAGCCGCGGTCCACACAACTGTTGGCACCGATCTCCACGTCGTCGCCGATGACGCACTCTCCAGCGTGCGGGATCTTCTCCAGTCCCTTCTCCGAGCGCGTGTACCCGAACCCGTCCACACCCACGCACACTCCGGCGTGTAGAATGACCCGGTCACCCAGCTGTACGTGTGGATAGACCACGACGTGTGGGTGAAGGGTCACGTGCCGGCCCAGGCGCGCTCCCTTTCGGATGACCACGTGGGCATGCAGGGTGGCCCCCTCGCCGATCACGACATTCCCTTCGATCACGACATAGGGTCCCACGGAAACGTCTGCGCCGAGATGAACGTCGTCGGCGACCACCGCGGTCTCGTGGAGCCCCGGCCGAGGGCTCGGCTCGGAATGGAAGTGCTCGAGGATTCTCGGAAGCGCCTGGCGGGGGTCCTCCACCACCACCCGGCTCTGGGCCGTATCCAGGGTGCCCTCCAACTTGGAGGAGACGAGGATGGCGCCGGCCGCACTCTCGCCCGCGCTATGTGAGTAACGGGAGTCGACCAGAAGCCCAAGATCGGAGGGGCCGGCCTGCGTGAGGGACGTGACGCCGGTAATCGGCATGTCGAGGTCGCCGGTGGCCCGTCCTCCTACCATCGCGGCCAACTCGGCAAGGGTGAGCCGTGCGGGCTCAGTCCACATCTACTGAGCTCCCGCCGCCAGCCTCTCCATGACCTGACTCGTGAGGTCGAACGACTCGTCCGCCGCTATCAGTCCGCCGCCCGCAACATCGAAAATGAAGGTATAGGAGCCCTCGCTGCGGATTTCCTGGATGATGTTGTTGATCCGCTCCATGATGGGCTGCACCAACTCCTGTTGGCGGCGGGCCGCTTCGGCCTCGATCTGGGCCATGCGCTCTTGATAGGCCTGCTGCCTTTGGGTGATCGCATCCTGGCGAGTCCGACGGGCGTTGGCCGTGAGCGTGATCTGCTGCGCCTGATATTGACTGAGAAGGTCCGCGATCTCTTGCTCGAGGGCTTGAAGTTCGCTTTCGAAAGGCACCATCTCGCGCTGGAACTGCTCCTGAGCCGCCGTGGCGGCGGGGTCCTGCGTGATGATCACTTGTGAGTTGATGTAGCCGATTTTCAGCGGGCTCTGCGCTGCCCCGGGGTTGGCCGTGGAACCGAGGACGGCTAGAAGACTGGGGATCAAGATTAGGCGATGCATAGTGTCCATAGCTCCCATTTACATACCCGGACCAAGGCGGAAGTGGAGTTGCCAGCCGGGTGTCGTTTTGTCGAATCCATAGGCGTAGTCCAATCCGATGGGCCCGAACGGCGTCACCAACTGGAGACCGATCCCGGCCCCCCTGAAGAGTCGAGACGGATCGATCTCCGCCGCGCTCCGCCACACGTTACCGGCATCCATGAAGGCCGAGACAGACATCTGGCTACCGAGGCGCAAGGCGAATTCGGTCGTCATGGAGAAGAACGCGCTGCCCAACCGATCGATGTCCCTGATCCCGCCACCGTTGTCCTCGAAGTACCCGAAGGGTGTGACCGTGGTTTCGTCATACCCACGGAGTTGCTGTCCGAATTGGACGCCACCCATCCAGAATCCATCGAATGGAAATCGATCGTGGTTCCCCTGGAGGGCGCCCAGCCGCATGGTCAGGCCAAGCGCGAAGATGCTTCCCGAGGCTGCGTCGCCCTCTTCTCCACCGAGTGTGGCGACCGGCAACCACCAGGCGCCCTCCGCGGTGTACTTGACGAACTTTCCGTGCCCCCCGAGAGGTCCCCCGGTGAACGCGACGTTGACCGACTGGCGTGAGCCGATCGTCGGGAAGATCGGATGGTTCAGCGTGTTGCGTGTAATGCCGAACGAAGCCGTGCTCTGCGTGCCGGGAGGCGTTCCGAACAGCGATGTATCATCGGTGCCGGATTGAAGAGTCAGCTCGGTGCGCGACAGCCCGTAGCCCGCGAAGAATCGGGTGAACCGTGCTCCGGGGAGCAAGAAACCCAAACGGAAATCACCGCCGGTGCGACGCCTTCTACCCGAACGGAACGAGATGAATCGGTCTCGGGAATTGAACAGGCTGACGCTCGCGGTGACCAGAGACCCGAAGATGCCTGGGTCAGAGTAGCTGATGGTCTGGTTGTTCTGGAATTCACCGAAGTCCCACCGGAGCGATCCCGACTTGCCCTTTCCGAACAAGTTGGGCTGATCGTACCCGATGAAACCGGAAAGGCCACCGGTGCCGCCGCCCACGGACGTACCGAAGTTGACCGCCCCGGTCGGCTTCTCCGTCACGATGAACGTCACGTCGACGTCTCCCTCATCGTTGGGAACGATGGATGGCACGTCCATCGGCACCTCGAAGAAGCCCAGGGATGAGATGCTCTGAAAACTCTGGATGATGCGTTCTTGCGAATACACGTCCCCCGGAAGGATGAAGATCTTGTCGCGAATCACCCTTTCATACGTGTAGTCGTTTCCTTCGATGTTGACCCGGCTGATATACGCCTGCGGCCC
>JBDHFN010000031.1:0-29973 GCA_039590375.1 Gemmatimonadota bacterium | reverse complement strand
ACCGAGGGGGCCAGCAATCAGCCGTACCACGTGCCGAACATCCGCGTGAGGTTCGCCAAGGTCGACCTGCCGATACCGGTGGGCTTCTGGCGCTCCGTAGGCCATACGCACACCGCTTTCGTCGTAGAGTCGTTCATCGATGAGCTGGCGCACGCCGCGGGCCGTGATCCCTACGAGTACAGGCTCGAGCTGCTGGAGGCGCACCCACGGCATCGGGGGGTCCTCGAGGCCGTCGCGGAGGCTTCGGACTGGGGCTCGCCCGTCCCCGAGGGGCGGGCACGCGGAATCGCGATGGCGGAGTCGTTCGGCTCGTTCGTCGCCGAGGTCGCCGAGGTCTCCATCGAGGACGGCCGGCCGCGCGTGCACAAAGTCTGGTGCGCCATCGACTGTGGGGTCGTGGTGAATCCAGCGATCGTCCGGGCCCAGATGGAGAGCGGCATCGTCTACGGACTCACAGCCGCCCTCTACGGCGAGATCAACATCGAGAAGGGTCGCGTGGTGCAGGGCAACTTCGACGACTACCGGATGCTCCGTATGAACGAGTCCCCGGAGGTAGAAGTGCTGCTGACACCGAGTGGGGATGCCCCCGGCGGCGTGGGCGAGCCGGGGACACCGCCCATCATTCCGGCGGTCACCAACGCAATCTTCACGCTGACGGGCGAGAGGATTCGGAAGCTGCCGATCCGGTTGGGTTGAGATCTCCCCAGGGGCCGGAACCAAGAACCGGAACCAAGAAGTCGAGCGGAGTCTCTGCATGCATCTGTGCGGGAGCCCCGGACCCTCCTATTCTGGATAGCGACGAAGCCCATCCGTGGGGAGACGAGCCGACCGGCGAACATCCGCCACTGAGCAGCGTTCAGGAGACGCACGATGAGCATCGAGTCCGCTTCCTGCACCGGAGAGGCCCTCCCCGTACTCCCATCCAACCGTGCAGGCCGCTGTGGATGTAGCCCTTCGCAAGACTCGGCCGACGTGAAGGTCGAGGCGCGCAGGCGCGAGCTGCACGCCCGGTACGGCCTTCTCGCGGATCCGGTAAAGCACTTCCGGCGCCCCGTCGAGCACATCTTCACCGCGGATCAGCGGGAGAATACCACCGTTCTGCTCGGTGGCCTCTCTCCCCGCCACGACCGCTTGGTGGAAGCCTCCCTCCAGGCTTTGGGATACGGCTGTGTGGCCCTGCCAAACGTCTCGCTAGCCGGATTGGAGATTGCGAAGGAGTACGGGAACAACGGCCAGTGTAATCCCACGTACTTCACGGTCGGCAATCTGGTGAAGTACGTGAAGGACCTGGAGGCCGGCGGGATGAGCCGTCAGGAGATTATCGACAAGTACGTGTTCGTCACAGCCGGATCGTGCGGCACGTGCCGGTTCGGGATGTACGAGGCGGAGTACCGCTTGGCGCTGGCGAACGCTGGCTTCGACGGCTTCCGCGTGCTGCTCTTCGGCACGGACGACGGGATCGATCAATCCGCAGGAGTGAAGGCCGGCCTCGACATGAACCTGGATTTCTTCCTGGGTCTCATCACCACGTTCAACCTCGCGGACGTGCTTAATCAGTTTCAGTACCAGGTCCGGGCCTACGAGGCCGAGCCAGGGTCGGTCGACTCGGTAACGGAAGAGGTGCTGGAGGACCTCCAGGAGTTTATCCGGACCCGGCCGAGGTTTGAGCTTAGGGACTCATTCGCACGGTTCTTGGTCGGCACCCGGCTCGAAGGCAAAGCGGCCTACTTCGGCAAGATGCTCCACCTGCTGGCCAGCAGGGACTTCGTCGGGGCGATGGAGGCGGTCCGGGCAAAGTACGACGAGGTGGAACTCGATCCGTTCAGGGTCCGGCCCATCGTCAAGATCATCGGCGAGTTCTGGGCGCAGACAACCGAAGGCGACGGCAACTTCAACATGCACCGTTTCCTGGTGCGCGAGGGTGCTGAGTTGTACGTCGACCGTTCCCTGTTCACGCGCATCACGTACCTGCTGCACATGCATAAGCAAGCCACGAAGGATCGCAAGGGACTGCTGAACGGGAGCAGTCGGTTCAGCCACTACCTGGCCTATTACAGGAAGCGCGGCATCCTGACGTTGGCCGAGCGGATCCTGAAGCGCGAGAACGACAGGTTGATTGAGGCGATGGGCGGCACACTTCACGAGATGGCCGACCAGTACGAGCTGGAACGGCTCGCGAGGCCGTACTGGAACTGGCGCACGAGCTCGGGTGAGAGCCATCTCGAGATCGCCGAGAACATCTACTACCATAAGCACCACCTTTGTCACATGGTGCTGAGCCTGAAGCCCTTCACGTGCATGCCTAGTTCGCAGTCCGACGGGGTTCAGACGAAGGTGGTGGAGCATTTCCCGGGCATGATCTTCCTGCCGATCGAGACCGCGGGAGATGGGGAGGTCATCGCCCACAGCCGCGTCCAGATGGCCCTGGGTGGGGCGCGCGTGAGAGCCCGCAAGGAGATGAGCGACGCGGTCTCCCGGACGGGTAAGCGCCTGGAGGAGATGAAGGCGTTCGTCGCCGACCACCCCGAGCTGAAGCGAGCGAGCTACCGCGTCCCCCACCATGACGGGATCGTGGGAAGAGCCGCGAACCTCGTCCTGCATGTCAGCGACCTGATGGACGGGACGCAGACGCAGGGGGTCCGATGACTGCCAACGGCCTCTGCATCGGCATGGACGTCGGCTCCACGACGGTCAAGGCAGTGCTCGTGGACCCGAGCACCGACGAGATCCTTTGGAGCGACTACCAGCGCCACGAGGGGAAGCAGCTGGTCTTTGTCGCCTCGCTCCTTCGTGCGATCGAGGAGCGCCTCCCAGAGACGGCCGGCGGCCAGACGCGAGCCTTCGTCACCGGTAGTGGCGCCGCGCCTCTCGAGGGGCTCATCGGAGCCAAGTTCGTGCAGGAGGTGAACGCGGTGGCGCTCGCCGTCGAGCGGCTGCACCCGGAGGTGGGCTCGGTGGTGGAGCTGGGGGGGCAGGACGCCAAGATCATCATCTTTAAGGACGACCCCACCACGGGTGGGAAGAAGAAGATCCCGACCATGAACGACAAGTGTGCGGGAGGAACGGGCGCCGTGCTGGACAAGATCAGCGCCAAGCTGGGCATCCCGGCCGAGCAGTTGGCTGCGCAGACCTACGACGGCATCAAGCTCCACCACGTCGCGGGCAAGTGCGGGGTGTTCGCGGAGACCGACGTCAACAGCCTGCAGCTGCAGGGCATCCCCACAGATCAGCTCATGGCCAGCCTCTTCGACGCAATCGTCGGGCAGAACCTCTCGGTGCTCACGAGGGGCCACACGCTGCGGCCCCATGTGCTGCTGCTCGGGGGACCGAACACGTTCATCCGCGGCATGCCCGAAGCGTGGAAAGCCAACATCCCGCTGATCTGGGAGGAGAGAGACTATCCGCTGCCGCCCGGAGTAGATCCGCGAGACCTCGTCAACGTGCCGGATAACGGGCAGTACTTCGCCGCCATCGGGGCCGTAGAGTACGGTAAGACGGAGGACGAGGACGTGGGGCTCTACGCCGGTCTCGCCGGGCTCGAGGAACACTTGGAAGAGAGCGGAGGGGAGATAGGTGCCGGCTACGCCACGGGGCTCAGCGAGAACCCCGAGGAGCTGACGGAGTTCAAAGAAAGATACCGCCCGATACCCTTTGTGCAGGCCACGTTTGGGCAGGGAGAAGCGGTCGAGGCATTCCTGGGGCTCGACGGGGGCTCAACGTCCACCAAGGGCGTTCTCCTGGATCGGGACGCGAACGTTCTCGTCAAGTCGTATCAGCTCTCGGGCGGCAACCCAATCGAGGACACCAAGGAGATCATCGCCAAGCTCAGGGCCTCGGTCGAAGGGCAGGGCGCCTCGCTCGAGATCAAGGGCTTCGGGGTCACTGGGTACGCCAAGGACGTTCTGAAGGATGTTTTCGGCGCGGACGTAGCCATCGTGGAGACCGTCGCGCACACGGCCTCGGCGCTCCACTTCTACGATGACGTGGACGTCATCTGCGACGTCGGTGGCCAGGACATCAAGATCATGGTCCTGAAGGACGGGCAGGTGAAGGACTTCAAGCTGAACACGCAGTGCTCGGCCGGGAACGGGTACTTTCTGCAGAGCACGGCACAGGGCCTGGGGATCGCCGTCGAGGACTACGCAGACATCGCCTTCGGGGCGGAAGCGATGCCCAACTTCAGCTACGGATGCGCGGTGTTCATGCAGTCGGACATCGTCAGCTTCCAGCGCCTTGGCTGGTCGCCCGAGCAGATCCTGGCGGGGCTGGCCGCGGTGTTGCCGAAGAACATCTGGCTGTATGTGGCGCAGATCCCGAATCTGGCGAGGCTCGGGAGTCGTTTCGTGCTGCAGGGCGGGACGCAGCATAACCTGGCAGCCGTGAAGGCCCAGGTCGACTTCATCCAATCGAAGTTCCGCGGCCAGACCGAGCCCGACATCGTCGTCCACAGGCACTGCGGCGAGAGCGGGGCCATCGGCGCCGCACTGGAGGCGATACGTGTGCATGATGGGAAGTCGGAGTCCGACTTCATCGGCCTGGCGCAGACCACCGCGACGACCTACGAGAGCACCACAAACGAGGACACACGCTGCTACTTCTGCAAGAACAAGTGCCTGCGCACGTTCATCGACGTGCAGGCGGCCAGCACCAACGGCACCGGATGCGGGCCCTCGCATGCGGATCAATCCAACGGTAAGGGCAAGGTCCCACTCACCCCGGGTGCCCGGAGGCTCATCGTCGGAAACTCCTGCGAGAAGGGCACAGTCGAGGACGTCGATGACATGCGGGTCATCAAGGCCGAGCTCGACGCGACGGTGGGCGCCACCCCCAACCTCGTGGAAATGGCGGCCACCGCAGCGTTCAAGAGTTACTCACCAGAATTCGTGGGCGACTCGCTTCCCCGGCTGAGGGTCACGGCCGCCCAGAAGGGCCGTGCCGCGCTCATGAAGAGGCGCCACGAGCTGTGTATCGGGATGCCCAGGGTCCTGAGCATGTACTCCGTTACCCCCCTCTCCCGTACGTACTTCGAGAGCTTGGGTGTGCGACCTCGCAACGTCGTGTTCTCCGACGTGACATCCGCGGCACTGTACAAGGAGGGGGCGAAGCGGGGCGCCATCGATCCGTGCTTTCCGAGTAAGCTGGGCATTCCGCACGTGCACAACCTGATCTACACGAAACACGAGAAGAAGCCGCTCGATATCCTGTTCTTCCCCATGATCGACGACATTCCATCCGACTTCACCAGCGCCATCGGCCATCGGATCTGCCCCACCATCACCGCGACCCCGGAAGCGACGAAGGCGGCTTTCACCAAGGAGGACGATGTCTTCGGGAAGAAGGGCATCCAGTTCATAAACACTTTCGTAAACATCGGGCAAACGGCGCTCTTCGAACGCCAGATGTACAATGACTTCAAGGGCGTGCTTGGTCTGTCGCCCGCCGAGAACCGCAGGGCTGTGCGGGCCGGATTGGAGGCGTTGGACGCGTTCCGCGACAAGCTTCGGTCCACCGCCAAAGGCGAGCTCGAGAGGCTCGAGCGTGAGAACCGGATCGGCATCGTGCTTCTCGCGCGGCCGTATCACCACGACCCGGGCATCAACCACGAGATCCTGGTGGAGTTCCAGAAACATGGATATCCGATCTTCTCGCCGGCCAGCCTACCCGTTGATGAGGAGACTCTCGATCCCCTTTTCGGCGACGAGGTAAACTCCGGGGCGATCACGGGTCCTATGGACATCAAGGACGTGTGGAAGAACGCCTACTCCGAGAACTCCAACCAGAAGCTGTGGGCCGCCAAGTTCGCGGCGCGCCACCCCAACCTGATCGCCCTCGAGCTCGCGAGCTTCAAGTGCGGTCACGATTCTCCGATCTTCGCGGTCATCGAGGGGATTATCGAGGCGTCCGGCACCCCATACTTCAGCTTCAAGGACTTGGACGAGAACAAGCCTTCGGGCTCGATCAAGATCCGGGTGGAGACCATCCATTACTTCCTCAAGCGGTTCCGAGAAGGGCACGTCCGGGACGCCGAGCTACGGCGACTGATCGAGAGCGAGCTCGCGGAGTATCGGGCCCAGCTTGCTGAGGTGCTGGCCCAGCCACCGCTTATTGCCCTCGGGATGGGATCGAGCGGCTAGTGGGCCTCCATCTGCCTGCCTCAACGACTATGAATACGTCCCTCGGGATTCTGGACCGGAGCTTTGTCTTGGCTATCCTTGAAGATGGATCTTCCCTTGAAGGCGGATCTTCGAGCCGATTACATGCAGAGGATGGGATGAACGTCAGCTCTGACCCTCCCGGACCGAACTCGTCCGCCCGACTCCTGGACCAGCGCTTCGAGACGTTGCGAGCCCGGGAGTTCAGCCGCCTCGACGCAGGTGACCACGTCTATCTCGACTATACGGGCAGCGGCCTCTACGCCGAGTCACAACTCCGACAGCACGAGGACTTCCTCGAGCGCCACGTCCTCGGGAACCCACATTCGGAGAACCCCACCTCGTGGGCCGCCACCGACATCGTGGAGAACGCGCGCCGCGACGTACTACGCTTCTTCAAGGCCGACCCGGACCAGTACACGGTCGTATTCACCGCGAACGCTTCCGCTGCGCTGAAGCTCGTAGGCGAATCGTTCCCGTTCACCGAGGGCTCGCGCTTCACGCTACTCCAGGACAACCACAACTCCGTCCAGGGGATTCGCCGGTACGCCGAGGCCGCTGGTGCCGAGGTCATTTATCTGCCCCTCGACGATGATCTCCGAATCGATCCGGCCCTCACCGTGCCGCACGCCGGGGACGCTCCCGGGCTCTTCGCCTTCCCGGCCCAGTCGAATTTTTCGGGCGTTCAGCACCCTCTGAGCCTCGTCGATACCGCCCGAGCGGCGGGCTACGATGTCTTGTTGGACGCCGCCGCTTTCGTTCCCACCAATCCGCTCGACCTGTCCCGCGTCCCGGCGGACTTCGTCTGCGTATCCTTCTATAAGATGTTCGGGTTCCCGACCGGCGTCGGCGTGCTCATCGCCAGGACGGATTCGCTCGCGCGCCTGCGTCGCCCTTGGTTCGCGGGGGGAACCGTCGAGTACGTCTCGGTCCAGGGACAGAAACACCGGCTCCGTCTGGGGGCCGAGGCCTTCGAGGACGGCACTCCGAACTTTCTGGGGATCGCCGCGGTGTCGGCCGGTCTTCGATTCCTGGAAGACGTGGGTATGGAGCAGATCCACGAACGGATTCACGGGCTCACGGAGCGCTTGATCGGCATACTGACCGCGCTTCGGCACGAGAACGGGCGCCCCGTCGTCGAGTTGTACGGACCCGCCTCCGTCGAGGGCCGGGGTGGAGCGGTTTCGTTCAATGTGCTCGATCCAGAGGGAGCCGTCGTACCCTACGGCATCGTGGAGCGAGAGGCAGCGGCCGCGGGGATCTCCCTTCGGGGGGGCTGTTTCTGCAACCCGGGAGCGGCCGAGGCGGCACTGGGGCTGGACCGACCCGAAGCGCTCGAATGCTACGAGTCGATGCCTCCCGGCACCTTCAGCTTGAAGAAGCTGGCGGAGTGCCTCGACTACGAGGTCGCGGTGGGCGCACTCCGAGTCTCGCTCGGGATCGCGACGAACGAGCGGGACCTCGCCCGTTTCGATCGCCTCATGCAGGGATTCCGCGGCTAGCCACGTACGCCGCCGGCGCTGGTCGCTCCCTGCCCGCCTCAGTCGCTCCCGGCCAACGTCACTCGCTCCCGGCCAAGTACGCGCGTGCCTCAGCCACGCCGCTGCGGGGCGATTCGGGGACTACGATCTCGAGCAAACGCCGGTAGTACTCGCGAGCCAATTCGGTGGCCCCCACCTCGTCGGCCGAGCGAGCCGCCCCGAGCAGGCTGTTGAACCGGCCTGGCGTCATCTCATCGGATGCCCGATAGGCCTCCAAAGCTCCACGAGCGTCCCCGATTTCCGTCAGGAGATCGCCGAGAAGCTCACTCGCCGGAATCGTGGCGGCCGGTGTCACGGGATTCTTGGGGGTCGCGCCTTGCAGCGCCACGGCCTCCTCCATGATCTGGACCGCCCGCCCCGAGTCCCCGGTGGACTGCGCCAGCCAGGCCGACAACTCCACCCTGAGGATCTCGATCTCTCGAGCGAAGGGGGCCTCCCCCAGACTCGAGGCCCGATCTTGTAGCGCCGCGAGCCGTTCGATACTTCGCCGAGCTTCGTCGACCTCCCCGTTGCGAGACGCCCCCAGACCGCGAGCGAACCAGGTCACGGCTTCCGGCCAGGGAAAGCGGTCCCAGTCGACGGAGCCTGGTGATCGCAAGGGAAGCGCCTCGGCCTCGGCCCACGCCTGTCGCTCGAGAACATAGCGTGCCGCTGTCGAGGCCAGGTGAAACGCCGTCTTGAAACCGGGCTGAATGTCGGGCGTCGCATGCAGTGCCTGAATGATGTCTGCCGCGGCCACGTCGTCTCCCCTTTGGAGATACGCGTACGCGAGATATTCCACGGCATGGGGATACTCGTCCCATACGTACTCCCCGTTCTCACCCGCCCTCTGCGCGAGCGCCGCCGAGGCAGCTCGTTTGTTCCAGGTAATCACGTCCGGCCAATCACCGAGCCGGACGAAGATATGCGTCGGCATGTGGAGGGCATGCGGATTGGCGGGGGCGATTTCGCCGTAACTCCGCACGATGGCCAAAGACTCACGTTCACGGCCGGTGAAATCGTTGGCATGGATCGTATAGTGGACCGCGCCGGGGTGGGTGGGCTCTTGCTGATGAACCGCCAGCAGGACCTCAGCCGCCCGCTCTTGATGCTCGATCGGCGCACCCGATCGGGACGATGTCGCGAGCTGCGCGAGCGCAAACAATGCAGCGGCATCGAGGTCCTCTGGATAGGCCTCGTACACGGCCGTTGTCGCCTCCGCCCAGCGGTCGATGCGTTGCCAATAGTCCGGGCTGCCGGAGGGATCGAAGAACGCGCCCACGGCAGCGACATACAGTCGCTCGCGTTCGGTGACCGCACCCGACCGCCCCGCCTCCTGAGCGGCCTCCCAGCCGCGCCGGAGCTCCGCGTCTCCCGGACGCGTGGGCCACAGGGGCTGGAACAGGGTCATGGCCATGCCCCAATGACCCATCGCGCACTCTGGATCCAACTCGGTCACCCGCTCGAACGCCGAGAAGGCCAGCGGATAGGTCATGTGGTGAAGCAGGGCTAGGCCGCGATTGAACTCGGTCTGGACCGACGGGGCGCAGCTCACGGGAAAGTCGACTTGGCCCAGGGACTCACGCCCCTGCCCGGCAAGGGATTGGCTGCCTGCTGCCGCCTCGGCACAGATCAGCAGAGCCCCCGCGACGGCCAGCATGTTCGATCGGGTGTTGCGAGTCCTGTGACGGGTCAAGATGGCCTCACCTGAGTCTTGGGCTGTCCGGGCTACATATCGCCCTTCAAAGCGGTGGCTGCGCTTGCGAACCCGGTCGGGGGTCGCAACGCGGATCATACACGGCTCCTAATCTCGGTCAACGGGAAACGGTTCCACATCGTCCCAGTCCTCGGCCCGGGAGGCCGGGACCCCGAAGTGTACTTCACCACACGATCTTCAGGAGTTTGCTGACATACTCGGCTAGAGATCCCTGCTCTGTTTGAAGAGCGCAGGAGGATCTCATGAACGGCTTCAGATTGGGCTCGGTACTCGGATTCGAGATACGAATCGACTATTCGTGGTTCGTCATCGCGTTTCTGATCCTGTGGTCGTTCTCGGCTGGCGTTTTCCCGGCTCGCTACCCCGGGCTGGAACCCGCCGTCTACTTGATGATGGGGACGATAGGAGCCGTGCTCTTCTTCGCCTCGCTCCTCGCCCACGAGATCTCCCATTCGGTGGTCGCCCGTCGGCGCGGCATCCGGGTGGAGGGGATCACGCTCTTCGTGTTCGGCGGGATGGCACACACGCGCAGCGAGGCCGAAACACCGGAGGACGAGCTGGTCATCGCCGGGGTCGGACCCCTTGCCAGCGTTTTGATCGGGATCCTGTTCGGATCGATCGGGTGGATCGGTGCCCGGGCGGGCTGGCCTGATTCCGTCACTGGCGTCGCCACGTATTTGGCGTTCCTCAATTTGTTGCTGGCGGGCTTCAACCTCTTGCCGGGCTTTCCCCTGGACGGTGGCCGACTCTTCCGGGCGGCGGTCTGGAAGGCCACGGGTGACCTGACCCGAGCGACACGGTGGGCCACCAACGGTGGGAAGGGGCTCGCCTACACGCTCGTCGGCTACGGCCTGCTCTTGATCGTCGGGGGCTCGCTCGGTGCTGGACTGTGGCTCGTCTTCATCGGCTGGTTCCTGCGTACCGCTGCGACGGCATCGTACCAACAGCACATACTCCGCGACCTGATGGTGGACGTCAGCGCCGGCGACATCATGACGCCGCATCCGCTGACGGTGCCTCCGGATCTCCCGCTACGGGACCTCGTCGAGCTGCGGTTCCTGCGAGAGCCCCATCAGGGATATCCGGTGGTCGATGGAGGGCACGTAGTCGGCATGGTGACGCTCGATCATGTGCGAAAGGCCGCCAGGCACCACTGGGATGAGCTTCTGGTTGCGGACGTCATGGCCCCCGCCGAGACCCTCACCGTCGAGCCGTCGGCCAGTCTTACCGAAGTTCTGGAAGCGATGACTGGGTCCCGGACGAACCGTGTGGTCGTGTCGGAGTTCGGCCGACTCCTGGGCGTGATCTCTGCGAGTGATGTGACGCGGCGCGTCCTCAAGGCGCAGGTTCTCGCCGAGTTGGAGGCCCACCGAAATTGATGACTTGAACCATGGTCTTCGGACCATGGAGGAGGATTGGACCGTGTCCAACGAAGCGAAGCGCGAGTGGATGGTGGAGAATCAGATCGCCTCCCGGGGCGTCAGAGACGGCGCCGTCCTGGACGCGATGCGCACCGTGCCGCGAGAACGCTTCGTCTCCGAGGAATTGGCGGAGTTCGCGTATGAAGACACGCCTCTCCCGATCGAAGAGAGCCAGACGATCTCGCAGCCCTACATCGTGGCCGTGATGGCGGAGGCCCTCGAGCTGCGGCCCACGGATCGGGTCCTCGAGATCGGGGCCGGATCCGGGTACGCCGCGGCCATCCTGGGGCAGATCGCCGCCGAGGTGTTCACCATCGAGCGGCATCGGGGGTTGGCGGAACACGCCCGGGACCGGATGGCGGCACTCGGCTACGACAACGTGACGGTGGTCGCCGGAGACGGAACCATGGGATGGGGAGAGCAGGCCCCGTTCGACGCGATCGTAGTGGCCGCAGGCGGGCCCGAAGTGCCACAGCCGCTCCTGGATCAGCTGGCCGTGGGTGGCCGGCTCGTCATCCCGGTAGGAGATGATGGGCGATCCCAGGAGTTGGTGAGAGTCCGACGCGTCGCCGAGCACGAATACGTCGAGGATTCCCTCGGAAAGGTGCAATTCGTGCCACTCATCGGGAGCGCCGGATGGGCATTCGACGGAAAGCCGCTCGCACCACGCCGCGCCAGCCAGCCGCTCAGGGTGGTCGAGTCAAAGCGCCCGATACTCGCGTCTCTGGTCCGGGATCACTGCGAGCCCTTCGAGGCGCTCGAACAAGCGAATCTCGAACCACTCCTCAACCGCATCGGGAGCGCCCGGGTCGTGCTCATCGGCGAGGCGAGCCACGGAACGTCGGAGTTCTACCGCTTGCGAGCGCGGATCACTCAGGAGTTGATCCGGGAAAAGGGCTTCGACACGGTCGCGATCGAGGGGGACTGGCCGGATGTGAGCACGATCGACGCGCATGTCCGTCCTAACGTTCGGCGTCCCACGCGCGCTACGGCTTTCTCTCGCTTCCCCACTTGGATGTGGCGGAATCAGGAGGTGCGCGATTTCGTGGACTGGCTCTTCGCGCACAACGCAGGGGTGTGGGACCAGGCGCACCAGGTCGGCGTCTACGGACTCGATCTCTATAGTCTCGCCTTCTCGATCGAGGCCGTTCTCGAATTCCTGGGCCGCGTCGATCCGGAGGCCCACGAGATCGCTCGGATCCGATATGGCTGTCTGTCCCCCTGGGAGACCGATCCCGCGACGTATGGTCGTGCGGCCTCGGCCGGCCGCCTCGAGACCTGCGAGGACGAAGTCACGGAGGTCCTGACGGGGCTGTTCGAGCGACGCATGGAGTACGAATTCGGCGACGGGGACGCCGTGTTCGATGCAGAACGCAACGCCGCCGTGGTGCGGGAAGCCGAACGCTACTATCGAATCATGTACCGGGGCTCGCGGGAGTCATGGAATTTACGAGACACCCATATGTTCGACGTGCTCAGTGCGATCCTCGAACACCGGGGAGACGAGTCGAAGGCCGTGGTGTGGGCACACAACTCGCACGTGGGCGACGCACGAGCGACGGAGATGGGTCAAAGGGGCGAGCTGAACATCGGTCAGCTAGCCAAGGAGGCGTTCGGAAACCAGGCGTACACCATCGGGTTCGGAACCCACCATGGAACCGTTGCAGCGGCGTCGAACTGGGACGAGCCGGTCCAATTCATGAAGGTGCGTCCGTCCCACCAGGACAGCTACGAACACCTCTGTCACGACAGTGGCGTGCCGGGCTTCCTGCTGCCCCTTCGGTATCCGGCGGTCCCGGAGGTGCGAAGCGAGCTCATGGCTCCCCACCTGGAACGCGCGATCGGAGTCATCTACCGCCCGGACACGGAGAGGGTCAGCCATTACTTCCACGCTGCGCTGCCGGCCCAGTTCGACGAGTACGCTTGGCTGGATGAGACCAGCGCGATTCGGCCCCTTCCGGCCCACGAGCTGGCGGGTGTCCCGGACACCTATCCGTTCGCGTTGTAGGGCCTTCCGCGGGCACCTGGCGCTTGGGTCGGGTTCCTGGATATCGTGGGACCATGAGTCATCTCAACAAGACGCAGATCGCCGAGTTCCGCGACGAGCTCGAGCGCCAACTCATCAAGCTCGAGAAGAGCATGACCGTCACGGACGAAGCCCTCAAGACGGTCGAGCTCGATCAGGGCGCCGTGGGGCGACTCTCACGAATGGACTCCCTTCAGAACCAGGGCATCGCCAAGGGTCTGCGAGAACGGGAAAGCATCAGCCTGGCCTTGATCCGGGAAGCGTTGCGCCGCCTGGACGCTGGCACGTTCGGAATCTGTACAGGGTGCGGCGGCCAGGTGGCGGCCGAGCGCCTGTTCGTGTTCCCCGAATCGGAGACGTGTGCGGCCTGTAGCGATTGAGGGGTCTCCGGCCCGATCACGCGAATACGCATTTCAACCTGGCGGTGTCGTTGCGCGACAAGGGCGACCTCGACGGGGCCATCGCAGAATACCGGGAGGTCCTGCGGCTCGAGCCCGATCACGAACGTGCGCGCTCCGACTTGGTGATCGCCCTGGGTAGGAAGGACGGCCTCGGCCGCTGATCACGCCCCTCGCGACGGCACTCGCATCAAGTACGGCTCGAGTCCCCTCAGATTGTGCTCGATCTCATCGATCTGCACCTGGGAAAGCGAGTAATCACGGCCACGCTGAGTGCGCGTCGTGAAGATGCCGCGCCGCTGCAGCAGGTAACGACCCGCCCCGGGGATCTCGGTCTCGCAGGTCAGCATCACGAGCAGCCTCCCGTGGAGGTCGCGCACCGCGTCCCAGTCGCCTTCACGCGAGGCGTTCCACATCCGTGCGAAGACCTCTGCGTACATCGACATGCCACTCACGAGCCCATCCACGCCCAGGCGCAAGTCGTAGGCGAAATAGCGTCCCCGCATAGCGGAGTACACGCGCTGGATCTGCGGCTGCCCGACCAGGGCTTGAATGCGATCGAAGACGGGCTGTACTTCCTCTTTTACGTATCCGAGGTTCGGATACTGGTCCGCGAGCTCGAGAATGAAGTCGGTCTTGAACTCGACGTCCGGGCGGTTCGGCGAGGTCTGAATCATGATGGGCCGTGACGTGACCTGCGCCAGCGCGGAGTAGTACTCCCGGTAGTCCTCCAGGGAGTTCCCCACCTTCGGCGGCATCGCGATCATCATGTCGGGCTCGAGACTCTCGGCGAAGGTGGCCAGCTCCACCATCTCCGGCGTCGAGTCCTGCTGCACACCCAGCACGAGCGTCATGGACCGTCCGCGGTTGGCTCGCGTGAGGACCTCGAATCCCCGCTTGATCTCCTCGGTCGTGAGGCGAGGATAGTCGCTGGAGTTCTGCGGCCAGACGAGCCCGTGGGCTCCGGCGCGCTCGAGCCATTCGACCTGGAACGCCAGGTCGTCGTAGTGGACGGCCTCCGACTCCGTGTAAGGAGTCGACAGTATGACGAAGATGCCACGCATGTCCTCGGCCGCGGCTCCGTCGGTTCGCGCCCCACCTGGGTGAGCCTCCACCGGCTGCGCGCCCAGCGACGGGGCGCCGAGGACCTGCGATCCGATCATCCCGGATCCCATGAGCTTGAGACTGTCACGACGCGTGTATGTCTTTTTCATTGGATCATACCCTCATGCACGAAATGGACGGATCACGCTTAGGTGGACCGAGAGGGGGATGAGGGTAACCGCGTCTGCGCAACCCGCGCAATCCAGACCCCTCGCCGGGCTTGATCGCCCGCCCCCCGTCCGATATGGTAGGCGATTATGGCCCGCTTAGCGCTCACATCCGTATTGCTCATCCTGTCTATCTCGGCGCCGCTCTCAGCGAGCGCCCAGGGCGGGAACCCCTACGAAACAGATCCAAGGGCGGTTCGTGCTGGGGGCGCCTTGTACGGGGCCCGCTGCGCGCAGTGTCACGGCGGCGACGCGAAAGGCATCACCGGTCCGGACTTGACCCTGCTGTGGGCGTCCGGGACGAGCGACGACCGGGTGTTCCGGGCGATCCAGACGGGGGTAGACGGCAGCATCATGCCGTCGAGTGCCGCGCCAGACACGGAGATCTGGGCCATCGTTGCCTACGTGAAGAGCATCAGCACCGTGCCGGAGTTCGACAACGACAGAGGCGACGCGGTGCGCGGCGAGGCCATCTTTTCGGAGACGTGCACGCGCTGCCACTCCGTGAATGGCACCGGCGGGCGTCTGGGGCCCGACCTCTCTCGCATCGCCGCGATTCGGACCCGCGATATGCTGATACGCTCGATTCGGGATCCGAGCGCGTCGGTCGCAGCCGGATTCAGGGCTGTGACCCTCGTCACGCGGGATGGCGAGCGCTTCCGCGGCGTGACGAAAGGCGAGGACGCCTTCTCGATTCAGATCCTGGACACGCGCGAACGCCTCCAGGGATACGTCAAGGCGGACCTCCAGGAGCTCGTTCGCGAAGATCGTTCGTTGATGCGCCAGTTCGGCCCCGACCTGCTCGGCGATGCTGAGCTCGACGATCTGCTGCAATACCTCAGTACGCTAAGAGATTGATTCCGATCGCCCGTGAGGCCTGTGAGAGGTGGATACGTGATGATGCTTAGAAGATTCATGCTTTCAGGAAGATTCGTCGGGATCATCGCGCTGCTCGCGTCGAGCGCCCTGAGCCCGCCACAGCTGGTCGCGCAGGATGCCGACGCCGGCATCACGTATGAGGACATCCTCCAGGGTCTGGACGATCCCACACGCTGGCTGACCTTCTCCGGCGACTACACAGGACAGCGCCACAGCCCGCTGGCGCAGATCACGCCCGAGAACGTGCACCGACTCTCCCCGCAGTGGACCTTTCAGACCGGCACCACCACTCGAGGGCGCGGTTTCGAGACCACGCCGCTCGTGCTGGACGGGGTGCTGTACGTGACCGGGTCCAACAACTTCGCGTGGGCGATCGACGCCCGCACAGGCCGGCCGTTCTGGCAGTATCGGCGCGACCTGCCGGACGATCTCACGTACGGTTCGAGCGCGCCGGTCAATCGCGGGTTCGGCATGCTCGGCGACCGCCTGTTCATGGTGACGCTCGATGCACATCTCCTGGCCCTCGACCGGAGGACCGGAACCGTGCTCTGGGACATCGAGCTCGCGGACTACCGCATCGGCTATGCCTCGACCATGGCCCCCCTCGTCATCGACGGGAAGGTGATCGCCGGAATCTCGGGCGGCGAGTATCCGACGAGTGGATTCGTGGACGCTTACGACCCGGAGACCGGGGAACGCCTCTGGAGGTTCAACACGATTCCGAGGCCCGGCGAGCCGGGAAGCGAGACCTGGCCGGCAGACGGTAACAACCTCGCACGCGGGGGCGGGGGCACGTGGATGACGGGCACCTACGATCCGGACCTCGATCTTCTCTACTGGGGCACCGGGAATCCGAATCCCGATTACTACGATGAGGAGCGGGAGGGGGCCAACCTCTACACGAACTCGATCGTAGCGCTGGATGCGACCACCGGGACGCTTCGCTGGCACTATCAGTTCACCCCCCACGACATCAACGATTGGGACTCCAATCACGTGCCCGTGCTGGCCGACATGATGTTCAATGGCGAGATGCGCAGCGTGGTGATGGTCGCCAACCGCAATGGATTCTTCTACGTGATGGACCGCATCACGGGTGAACTGCTTCTTGGAGAGCCGTTCACCGACACGACCTGGGCGAGAGAGATCGGGGCCGACGGCCGACCGATCATACTCAACGACGGCAGCAAGGGGTGTCTCCCCGAACCCTGGGGTGGGACGAACTTCATGCCACCGTCGTTCAATCCCGCGCTCGGAATGATGTTCGTCACCGCGCGTGAGAGCTGCGCGACCTTCGTCCCGCAGGAGCCGGAGTTCATCCCGGGTCAAAGCACGTCCGGTGGTGTGATCTGGATCGACCGCGACCAGGGGTACGGTGCTCTGCGCGCGATCGACGTGCAGACGGGCGAGCGCAAGTGGGAGTTCCGCTATCCCTCGCCCACCATGGCCGGGGTCATGACCACGGTGTCCGGCCTGGTCTTCGCCGGCGACCACGAGGGCAACTTCATGGCGTTCGACGCCAGCACGGGTGAGAACCTGTGGCATTACCAGACAGGGTCGCGAATCTGGGGCGCGGCGCCGATGACCCATATGCTCGACGGCCGGCAGTATGTGCTCATCCCCTCCGGAACCACGCTGGTCGCGTTCGCTCTTCCGGAGGACCGCCCGTAGATTCAGGGGCGGTACCCGGTGAGTTCGGGGGGGGGCGTACGGGAGGGATGCAGGCAGACGTTTCTCTAGGGAGTTTATGATGAGCGCCAGACATCTTCTCACCACTCCGCTCATGGCCCTCTTCGGGGTCATCGTCCTCTCGACGATGCCGGCCGCCCTGAGCGCTCAGGGCCATGACGCCAGCATCGCAAATCATGAGCTCCATCTCTTCGCGGCTGCCGACTTCGGCATCGATGCCGCGGACGTCACGTTTACCAAGGACATCGCGCCCATCCTTCAACGCAGCTGCCAAAACTGCCACCGGGCCGGCGGCGGAGCACCGATGGCGCTCACCACCTATCAGGAGGCGAGGCGCTGGTCCGAGAGGATCAAGACCCGTACGGCCATCAGGGACCGGATGGGCGCCATGCCGCCGTTCTTCGTGGAGAAGGATATCGGCATCCACAAGTTCAAGGACGACCAGTCTCTCACTGACGAAGAACTGGCCAGGATCCAAGCGTGGGTGGACAACGGAGCCCCCGAGGGGAATCCAGCCGACATGCCCGCGCCCCTGAGCTTCGACGACAGCGGAGCGTGGACGATCGGGGAGCCGGACCTGGTGCTCCGGTCCATCGACATGACGCTTCCGGCCGTCGGGCCCGACCGCTGGGGAGACATCGGCCTCGTGCCGACGGGCCTTACCGAAGACCGCTACGTGCAGGCCGTCGAGGTCCGCGAGGTCAACGACATTCCCGCGGACGCGGCGAGCAGCACGGTGGGCGGACGCTACATCTTCCACCACATGACGTATTCCAGCGGCGTTCTGAGCGAGGACGGGACCGAGATCGTGGACCGAACCACGAGCTGGCCCATTCACGAAGTCGGGCGCAACGCGGATCTCTTTCCTGAGAAGGCCGGCAGGCTCTTGCCGGCCAATTCGGCTCTCCATCTTCGCGCGTCGCATCTCCACTCGAATGGCCGGGAGACCACCGGGCATCTCGAGTTCGGATTCAAGTTCTTTCCGGTGGGCTACGAGCCGGAGTACCGGCGCGGGGGCGGGCTTCTCGGCAACGGCATCGATATCGACGTAAAGCCGAATCTGGCCGGCCAGGAATTTCATTCTTACCGCGTGCTAGACCAGCACACCAAGATCGTCGCCTTCGAGCCCCACCTCCACGCGCCGGGCGTGCGCATGTGCATGGAGGCGATCTGGGGCCATAACCAGTTCACGCTCAACTGCGTGGGCTACGATCACAACTGGGTCAAGCAGTACGTGTACCAAGACGAATACGCGCCGCTGCTGCCCAAGGGCACCATTCTGCACATCATCGGCTTTCTGGACACCACGGAAGCCAACGAGAACATCGCGGACGCCAGAAACTGGGCTGGCGGGGGCCGTCGATCGGTCTCCAACATGTTCATCGACCTCGGCTATTCGGTCACGCTCACCGAAGAGCAATTCCAGGCCGAGATGGCCGAGCGACGCGAGACGATGAGGGACAGAAACGACTACGACGTCGGGTGCCCGTTGTGTTGGGCCCCGGAGATCATGGCCGGCCGGCCGGCCTTGGATGGAGGCGGCGAGTGATACCCGAAGGGGCTGGATTCAGAGAGACCGGATTCAGAAGGACCGGACTCAGGGGGACCGGCGGGCGAACTCTGCTCGTCCTCTTGGCGTTCCTGGTGCTCGGCCAGACGGCCGACGCTCAAACCCGCTTCATGTACTTGAACGGCCAGAACGTGTCCCCAGCATTCGAGGGATGGTGGCCGAACGACGACGGGACGTTCACGCTCTTCTTCGGTTATATGAACTCCAACTGGGAGCAGGAGTTCGACATCCCGATCGGTCCCGACAATCATTTCACGTTCACCGACCCGGGAGGGCTCGACGACCTCGAGCTGGAGGCCTACGACCGCTCGAAGGCCGATCAGGGCCAGCCGACGCACTTCTATCCACGACGGAACCCCTTTCTGTTCACGGTCCGAGTGCCTCGGGATTTCGGAACCACGGAGTTGGTCTGGACGCTCACGACGCGCGGGAAGATCCACCGAGCGTACGCATCGCTGAAGCCCGATTACCGGATCGACCCCCAAGTGATCTCGACCGAGGTCGGTGGGGCCTTCGGCAGCCTCAGCGACGCCCTTCGCTACAACATTCCTCCCGAACTCGAGATCGAAGGGAAGATGCATGTCAGCGTGAGAGTGGGAGAGCCGCTGACGCTGGCGGCCACAGCCAGCGACCCCGACAACATTCCGGCGAGAAGCTCACGAAGCCGAGCCCCGACGAATCTGGACCAGCTCTACAGACCTCCTTCGTCGGTGGTCGCCTCCAGCGGGCCCGGCTTACGTATGTCGTGGATCGTCTACCGAGGTCCCGCCCGGGCTGTGACCTTTGCACCGATCCAGATGAAGACATGGACGGACACCCGCATGTACGGGAACTCTCCATGGTCGCCCCCGTGGATCATTCCCGAGCCACCTCCGGACGGCAGGTGGCTCGCGGAAGCGACCTTCGAGGAGCCGGGCGAATACGTGCTCCGTGCGGTCGCCAGCGACGGCTCCATGTTCAGCTACGAGAACCTCGACGTCACCGTGACGCCGTGACACTTTCCCGGATGGGTGGCGCGGGGGCCACGATCTATCAGTGCGACGAACCGGTCCACCGAGTGCCACGACCCATGCAACGAATGGAGACCGTACGATGAATCGAGAAGGTAAGACCGAATCGCGGGTGAGGATCGCGCTGTCGCTGGCCGCCGCCGGTGTGCTCGGCTGGATTTTGGTCGGCCAGCAGTCGACCCTGAACGCGGCGCAGCAGAGCAACTTCATGGGCGGAAGTCCGACCAGGGAAGACGCTGAGGACGTGCGGACCTTGCGGCTCATGTTCCCGGCCGGCAGCCGGTCGAACTGGCACACGCATTCGTGGGGCCAACTGTTGATGGTCGAGGAAGGCAGCGGTCGCACTCAAGTCCGAGGCGGCCCGGTGCTCGAGACTCTCCCCGGAGAGCCCTGGTTCACCGGGGCGGGGGTCGAGCATTGGCATGGTGCTGCGCCGGACGAAGACGCGCTCCAGATGACGATCTACGAGGGGAGTGTCGACTGGCTGGAGCCGGTCCTCGACGATGCTTATATGGTCAGGCCCCAGCGGTAATGATGCCCATTTTCGAGTATCGCTGTTCCGCGTGCGGGGATGAGTTCGAGACACTCGTGCTGAATTCGTCTCCCCTGCCCGCTTGCGCCTCATGTGGGAGTCAGGACATCGAGAAGTTGATGTCGATTTCCTCCGTGAGCTCGGCGGACAGCCGCAGGCGGGCGGGCGGCGATATTCGAGCGAGGAATCGAGCGTTGAGAAAAGATCACGCCCACGAAGAAGTGAAGCGACTCGAGTCGCACGCTCGCGATCATGATGAGTAGAATGCTTTTCGCCAGCCTTCGGGGCTCCGGTCGTAGAGGCTCGAGGGCCGGCCATGCTTCGTTGGCCGCGCTCCTTGTCGCGGGCGGCGTAGCGATGGTGGTCATGGGCGGAACCCCCTCCTCCGCCGACCTCGCGTTCGCAGGTCCCAGCACGCCCCATTTCGTGCCGACGGACGCGGAAGACGCCCGAGAGATCCTGGACACCTACTGCGTGAGATGTCACAACGAGACGCGCCTCACCGGTGGGCTGGCCCTCGACGTGTTGGACGTCGAGGACCCGAGCGCGGCCGCCGGGACCTGGGAGACGGTGATCCGGAAGCTGCGAACCGGCACGATGCCGCCGGGTGGCGTACGCCGTCCCGAACCGGCCGAGTACGACCTCGTGGCGAGCTTCCTGGAGACGGAACTCGACGAGGCCGCCTCGGCGACCCTTCCCAATCCGGGCGCGACGAATCCGGTGCACCGTCTCAACCGCATGGAGTACAACAACGCCATCAACGACCTGTTGGGGCTCGACGTGGATGTGAGATCACTTCTGCCGGGTGACGAGACGGCGGACGGGAGCTTCGACAACTTTGCCGATCAGCTCTCCATCACGACCACCCATATGGAGCGGTACATGTCGCTGGCCCGGCAAGTGACCCGTCTGGCGACGGGCCTGCCGCCCACGGCTCCGGGCGTGGAGACCTTCGAGGTCCCACTGCACATCGTGCAAGACCAGCGTCAGAGTGAAGAACTCCCCTTCGGGTCACGGGGCGGCACGGCCGTGCGCTACGATTTTCCAGCGGATGGGGAATACCTGATCAAAGTCAGGCTGCGCAGGCAGTACCAGGATTACCTGATGGGCATGGGGTGGCCGCAGCAAGTGGACCTGAGGCTCGACGGTGTGCTTCTCGAGAGGTTCACGGTGGGCGGTGGAGCCCTCCAATTCAGGCCCGCGGCCGCCAGCTATGCCGGGTCGGGAGAGCCGGGTTCGGCCGGCTCTCCCGAGTGGGAAGAATACATGCAGCTGACCGGAGACGCCCATCTGGAGGTCCGTCTCGCGGTCGAGGCCGGGCCCCGCGTGATCGGAGTATCGTTCGTCAGAGAACAGTGGGAGCCGGAGTTGCTCCCGCAGCCGCAGCAGCGAGGCAGGGTCCTGACCAACGATCAGATCTACATGGACGCGGCGAGCATACACTCCGTGCAGATCGGAGGCCCATACGAGATCACGGGCGCGGCCACGGACATCCCGAGCCGGAATCGGATCTTCACGTGCCAACCGGCTCCCGGCGAGCAGGAAGAGGCGTGCGCCACGGAGATCCTCTCGGGGATGGCCCGGCGGGCCTATCGACGTCCCGCCACCAACCAGGACGTCGAAATCCTCCTCGAGTTCTTCCGTCAGGGGCGCTCCGGGGGGGGTAGCTTCGACGCTGGAATCCAGCTTGCGCTGGAACGACTCGTGGTCGACCCGGAGTTCCTCTTCCGCATCTATCGCGCGCCCGCCGGAGTCGAGCCGGGCGGCGTCTATGAGCTCGACGACGTGGAGGTCGCTTCCCGGCTCTCCTTCTTCCTGTGGAGCAGCATCCCGGACGAGACGCTGCTCGAGCTAGCGGAGGAGGGGCGCCTGACCGATCCCGCCATGCTCGAGGAGCAGGTTCGCAGAATGCTGGCGGATCCGCGCGCCATCGACGCGCTCGTCGACGGCTTTGCAGCTCAGTGGCTGAACCTTCGGCTTCTCCCCGAGAAGCTCGCCGACCCCCTCAAGTATCCCGATTTCGACGACAGTCTGCTGGACGCGTTCCGGCAGGAGACCGAGATGTTCGTCGGGGGCAATGTGCGCGAGGATCGGCCCATTCCGGAGCTGCTGAGCGCCGACTACACGTACGTCAATGAGCGATTGGCGAGATTCTACGGGATTCCTGGGATCTACGGCAGCCGCCCGCGCCGAGTCACGCTTCCGAACCCCGATCAGCGCGGAGGCCTACTCGCGCACGGCGGGCTGATGGCGATCACCGCCTACCCCGACCGAACGTCGCCTGTGTTGAGAGGCAAGTGGCTCCTGGACAATATCCTGGGCGCCGATCCGCCACCGCCGCCGGCCAACGTGGACACCAGCCTCGATCAGGGCCCCGAAGCCGAGGCACTGGGCATTCGCGAGCGCCTGGAACGGCACCGAGCCGATCCGCTGTGCGCCAGTTGCCATACGCTCATGGATCCGCTCGGGTTCGCGCTCGAGGAGTTCGATGCCGTGGGAGCGTGGCGGGACTTCGATGAGACCGGTGGGCCGGTCGACAACGTCGGCACCTGGCCCAGCGGTGTGGAGCTTAATGGGGTGCGGTCGCTGAGAGCACTCCTGCTCGACTATGATGATCAATTCGTTCGCACGGTGACCGAAAAACTCATGTCCTATGCGTTGGGACGTCCACTGGAGTACTTTGATCAGCCGACGGTGCGACAGATCGTACGCGACGCCGAGGACGGCGGCTACCGCTGGTCCTCCGTCATTCTTGGAATCACCCAAAGCCCGGCTTTTCTCATGCGCCGGTCCGCGGACCCCATCTGAGGCGGAAACGGAACACACTTGGGAGGCGCCACATGACAACGATCCTGACCGGGAAATCGCTCCCCCGACGCACCATGCTCAAGGGGCTCGGAGCGAGCCTGGCGCTACCGTTCTTGGACTCGATGTTCCCCGCTTTCGGGCTCCGCGGACAAGCCGCGCCCGATCCGGTGCATCGTTTCCAGACGTTCTACGTGCCGAACGGAATGGCGATGGAGTACTGGTCTCCCACGACGGAGGGGCGCGATTTCGGGCTCACACCGATTCTCGAGCCGCTGGAGCCGTTTCGGGAGCAGATGCTGGTTCTTTCCGGAATCAGAGCGAACTGGGTCCAGATCCACGCCGGCGCCTCCGGATCGTTCCTGACCGGTATTCCCCAGGGCGGGCGCACCGAAACGGAAATCATCGCGGACGTATCGATGGACCAGCTCCTGGCCCGAAAATTCGGCCAGGAAACCCAGTTGGCCTCGCTCGAGCTCTCCATGGACGCCCCGGCGAACGCGGGGGCCTGCAGCAGCAACCTCAGCTGCGTATATACGCATACGCTCTCGTGGCGTGGCCCAACGCAGCCCCTGCCCACCGAGTACAATCCGCGGGCCGTATTCGAGAAGTTGTTCGGCGACAGCGGCTCCACCGAGCGGGCGGCTCGAGAAGCGAGGTTGAGGCAGCAGTCGAGCATACTCGACTCCGTGACGGATAAGATCGGCACCCTCAGTCGGGAGATCGGTGCGCAGGATCAGATAAAGGTGGAGCAGTACACAGAGGCCATCCGGGATGTCGAACGGCGGATTCAGAGGGCCGAGGAGCAGATCGATATCGAGTTGCCCAACTTCGAGCAACCCGAGGGCGCGCCGCCGGTGTTCGAAGACCACCTGGAGCTGATGATGGACCTGAAGCTTCTGGCGCTCCAGGCCGATCTGACTCGGGTCATCTCGTTCATGATCGGTAAGGAGCAGAGCCCGCGACCCTACCCACAGATCGATGTGCCGGACGCTCACCATCCGCTTTCGCATCACAACAACCAGCCGGAGTTGGTCGAGCGGATGTCGAGAATCAACCGCTACCACACCGAGCTGTTCTCCCAGTATCTGGCCAAGCTTCGGGCCACGCCCGACGGCGATGGAACGCTGCTGGACAACATGACCATCCTGTATGGCTCGGGGATCTCCAACAGCACACGACACTCCGGCCAGAACCTTCCCCTCCTCGTGATGGGAGGCGGCGCGGGGACCCTCCAGGGCGGTCAACACCTCGCGTATGCCAACGAGCCGGGGATGGCGAACCTGCTCGTTACGCTCATGGACAAGCTTGGAATGCCCGTGGACAGGATTGGAGCGAGCACGGGAGCGCTGCAACTCGACGGGCTTCCGGGGATCTGACCGCGTATGCGCGCCCGATTCTTACTGCCCTTGGGATTGGCCCTTGTTGTCATGGGGGCCGCCGTCGCCGAGGCGCCACCCCTGGTCGACGCCGCGAAGGTCGCGGATTGGGAGACGGTTCGGGCCCTGGTCGCCCAGGGGGCGGACGTCACCGCCACCGCACCCGACGGAGCGACCGCCCTCCATTGGGCCAGCTATTGGGACGACGTCGACACCGCCGAGCTTCTGATTCGCGCGGGCGCCGACGCAAACGCAGCGAACGAACTCGGGGCGACGCCCCTCTGGATCGCGAGCTTGAACGGAAGCGCCCCGATGGTTGGGAGCCTGCTCGAGGCCGGCGCGGATCCCAACGCCGCTCTTCTCTCCGGCGAGGCCCCCGTCATGACGGCGGCGCGCACGGGTAATCCCAGGGTGGTGGAGCAGCTCCTCGGCGCCGGTGCCGACCCGAACGTCAGGGCGACGCGCGGCCAGACCGCGCTCATGTGGGCGGCCTCCCAGCAGCATGCCGACGTGGTCGGCGTCCTGCTCGAATACGGGGCGGACGTCCACGCCCGCTCGGAGGCGTGGAGCCAAGTGATGGCCGTCCCCCCCCACAGCAATCCGGCGAACCAGCAGAACGTCACGTCCGGAGGGAATACAGCGCTGACGTTCGCAGCCCGGGTCGGTGATCTCGCCTCGGCAAGGATGCTCGTGAATGCCGGAGCCGACGTGAACGATGCCGATGCGAGGGGCGCCAGCGTCATGGTTTTGGCGGCCCACTCCGGATTCCGGGATCTGGTGGAGTTCGTGCTCGATGAGGGTGCCGACCCGAACGCGGCCGAGGCCGGCTTCTCGCCGCTCCACGTGGCGGTCATGCGTCGGGACGAAGACCTGGGTCGTCTGCTACTCGCCAATGGGGCCGATGCGAACGCCAGACTCACGAACTGGACGCCAACGCGGCGCGCGTCCGCGGATTGGCACTTCCACCCCGCCCAGGTCGGAGCGACACCTTTCTGGCTCGCGGCTCGGTTCAGCCAGCCGGGGTTCATGCGCCTTCTCGTGGAATACGGAGCCGATCCCCTTTTCGTACATCAGGTCCACTATGTAGCCGCTTCCGGATCTTACGGAGCTGACGGCCGGACCGAAGCCACCACCGCGCTCATGGCGGCGGTCGGTATGGGCGGCCCGAGGAGAATGCGTGCCTTCATTCCCCCGGATCCTGCCCAACTGGAGGCTCTCACCCTGGAGGCCGCGCAGCTGGCGGTGGAGCTGGGTGTCGATCCCAACGCCACCGACCTGGACGGCCGGACCGCGTCCGACTACCGGAGCTTCCAGTCGGTGATGGACTTTCTGGCTGTGGCAGCCACGCGCTGAGGCGCACAACTGAACCGATCCGTGCCTGGCATGGGTCACCACCATCCATTCCGTCATGGGCCCGACAGCCCGGAGGAGCAAACATGGCAATCAGTAAGCGTTTCTTGTCCGTCTGCGTGGCGACCGTTTTTGGAGCGGGCTTCATGCTGGGCAACACCGTGCAAGGCGTGCAGGATGCCCAGGCTCAATCCGCCGACCGCGTCTTCGAGCTGAGAACCTACACAGCCCCCGAGGGCAAGCTGGGGAACCTCGAAGCACGCTTCAGAGATCACACGATGCGCATATTCGAGAACCACGGAATGATGAACATCGGGTACTGGACACCCCAGGATGAACCGAACGCGTCGAACACGCTGGTCTACATCATCGCCCACGACAGCCGCGACGCGGCGACGGCGAGCTGGCAAGCCTTCCGAGACGATCCCGAGTGGCAACAGGTGAGCCGCGAGTCTCAGGTGGACGGGCGGATCGTAAGCAACGTGGAGTCGGTGTTCCTCGAGGCGACGGACTTCTCGCCCATCAAGTAGTCGCTGACACCTAGGTAGCCGCAGACACACAGCCGGAGGCCCGGGACACTTTGGTGTCCCGGGCTTCTGCTTGTGGCTTATTAGAAGCCCACACCCCTCACGTTCAGTCGAATACGCAGCAAGCGCGTATTGGCCGTGACGAACAGGGTGGAGCCATCTTCACCGAACGTGGCGTTGGAGGTTCTCGGGGGCGCCATGATCGACCCCAGGTGCTCCCCATCCGGATTGATGATCAACACACCACCGCCGGGGCCCGTCACGTAGACGTTCCCCTGTTGATCAACGGCCATGCCATCGCCCCATGATTCGAAGAAGACACGACCGTTGCCGATGCTGCCGTCCGGCTCGACGTCGTACGCCATGACCACCGGCTGATTCGCCCCGTCCGAGTTGGCCACGTAGAGGACGGACTGGTCGGGTGAGAACGCGATGCCGTTCGGTCGAGAGAGATCGTCGATCAGCAGCGTCAAAGAGCCGTCCGTCGCCAACCGATAGACGCCCTGAAAGTCTAGCTCCTTGGGCTCCAGGCCTCCCTCCAGCCCATACGGCGGGTCGGTGAAGTACAGATCGCCGTTGCTGCGCGTGGCCACGTCGTTGGGGGAATTGAAGCGCATTCCTTCGTACTCCCCGGCAAGCGTCTCGAAGTTGGGCTCGGGTGCATCCCATGGAGCGTTCATCCGGGCGATTCGCCGATCCCCGTGCTGAGCCAAGACAAGCCTTCCGTCCACGTCCAGGGCCAGGCCGTTGGACCCACTCTCCCCTTCCCTGGGCACCTCACCCGTGTATCCCGCCGGCTGCAGCCAAAGCGACGCCCCTTCGCCCTCGCTCCACCGGTAGACCGCGTTGTTGGGAATGTCCGAGTAGAGGATCGACTGGAGCGCCGGCACCCACACGGGTCCTTCGACCCACTCGTGGCCCTCGGAGAGAACCTCGATCACCGCGCCCGGCGGAACGATGGCGTCCAATCGCGGATCGAGACGCTCGATGCTGCCTGTAGTTGGTAGCGGCTCCGACATCACTCGCTCATCAGCCGACTCTGAGCCCACACAAGACAGCACCGTGAGCGGGAGAAGTATCGCCATGGACTTGTGCATCTTCCGGGTCCTCCAGTTCTGAGGAGACTCGCCACGCGAACGTAATCGAGTGAGCGAGCCGCGCCAGCTAGGGTAGCAACTCCATCCCCGTTGCCACGAGGCCCCTCATCTCCACGCAGAAGTCCGACACGATGGCTTCGTCGACAGCCTCTTCGGGCGACCTGAGGCACCCGAAGATTCCACCCCCTATCAAGCTCTCATCCAGATCGTAGGCGCGGGGAATAAGGTGGACATGGAGGTGCGAAAAGCGGGGAGCCTCACCATAGCACACCGAATACTCCTTGGCGCATCCGAGCTTGGTCTGGAGCGATATCGCGACGGCTCTTTGCAGGGCACCTAGCTCCGTCGCCTCCTCCGGCGTCAGTTCGTGCATCGCCTCGGCGTGCCTGTGCAGCACGATGACAAGCCAACCCAGCAAAGACGATGGATAGGCATGTTCCACCTGCCACCCTTCTCCCTCATAGATGACGGCACCCGGGGAAATGCGTCCGAACCCTTCGTTGGCTCGACAGACAGGACAGTGTTCTGGTCGTTCGTTCATCGCACCAATGATTTGTTCATTCTACAGGCTCTCCTGATCAACGCCGCAGCCCATCACGGATTCGCGATCGACCGTCCGGCGCTGGTGGGTGGGCAATCTGCGGATCCACGGCGAAGCACGCCACCTTCAGGGCTGCCGATCGAGAAGTGCTTCGGAGGTCTCAGCGCCTTTAAGGCTCGCGCTCTTCGCTTGCGGTTACCACATTAGCCGCGCAGCAGAATCGCAGATCCGTTAGCACGCGTAATCGCGGTCGCAGCCAAAGCGCTGACGATGCGGCGGCCGCGGCCGGCCGCGAGGGTTCACGCTCGTGCGACTATGTTTTAAGCGAACCGAGCCTCGCGGCACGCTGCTACAGATCGCCTGCATCACCTTTACGCAGTGGCTGACACGCACGACGTAGAGAAACCCAGAGAATCCTCCAATACCCTAGTCAGGAGGGTTGGATGAGCACTCAGTACTGGAGCGTCACGATGAACCGGATCACCGCTGTCTCCTTCCTGACACTGACCGTCGCGGGTTCCCTCGCCGCCCAGACCACGAGTTCTCGCAACCAGGTCACGCTCGAAGCCTCGCCTACCTGGGCAGGATCGGTCACCTATGCCCACCGAATGCACGACTCTGACTTCCTACTGGGCCTGGGCGGAGGCTTCGCATGGGAGCTGAACGAGCATTCCTTCGACAATGAAGTCTGGAACGTGGTCCACTTGGAGGGATTCGTGAGATACGAGGCGGCACCGTGGTTCCACGGGGATTTGGGCCTCAGCGCGGCCTTCACTTCGCCGGGAGATGACACGGCGGAACAGCGCAGTTTCTTCGGGCTGTACGCGGCAACCATGGTCGGGTATGACGTCATCTTCTTCGGACCACAGGCGCGGCTCGGCTTCCTCGGCTCTGAGATCGGATGGATCGGTAATCTGGCGATTCGCATTGCTTTGCCCTTCGGGGGTTGAGAAAGGCGAGCCGATGACCAAAGACCAGCACTTCGTCGCTCTCCAGAACATGTACCTGGCGGCACCGATCAGCGAACTCTACCGCCCGAGCATCGAAATATCCGATTCCGAGGCGAGGATCGAGATCGAGGTGTCCGAGCAGTTTTTTCATGCCGCCGGAGCGCTCCACGGCTCGGTCTATTTCAAGATGCTCGATGACGCGGCCTTCTTCGCGGCCAATTCGCTCGAAAGAGACGTATTCGTTCTGACGACTTCGTTCACGACGTATCTCACCAGGCCAGTCTCGTCGGGTAGGCTTCGCTCCGTTGGCCGTGTGGTCAATCGCAACAAGTCTCAGTTCATCGCCGAATCCGTCCTCCACGATTCGGAGGGAAACGAGATCGGGCGTGGGAGCGGAGTCTTCGTGCGAAGCAAGATCCCATTGGGCAAGACCCGAGGATACGCCCCCTGATCGACTGACGGCCGCGCGGCGAGCGCCGTCGCCTTCACGAGTTGAGGGATCATCTCTTCGTCCCGATTCTGTTGCGCGACCAAGAATGGTGGTCCTGGGCGTAGCGCGCGAGGCCCAAAAGCGCCCGCCGAACGGCTTTCGTGAAGCGTCCCAGCGCGTAACATTGGCTCCACACCGAGAGTTCTCCGCATTCACAGGAGCGGCCATGCAGGGTCTCATGATGAACCGGCAGTTGCTCATCTCATCCCTGATCGAGCACGGAGGCACGGTATATCACGATCGGGAGATCGTTTCGAGGACGGTGGAGGGTCCGATACATCGGTATACCTATGCGGATCTGCGGCGGCGGAGTAAGCAGTTGGCCGGGGCCCTCACCACGCTCGGGGTAAAGGCGAGTGATCGCGTCGGCACACTTGCATGGAACGGATATAGACACGTCGAGCTCTACTACGGTGTTTCCGGCATGGGAGCGGTGTGCCACACGCTGAACCCGAGACTCCACCCGTCGCAGTTGACCTATATCGTCAACCACGCGGAAAACCAGTATCTATTTACCGACCTCACCTTCCTGCCCCTGGTCGAGGCGATCGCCGAGCATCTGACGACAGTGAAGGGCGTCGTGGTCATGACGGACGCCGATCACATGCCGGACTCGGCGCTGCCGAACGTGCTGTGTTATGAGGACCTC
>JBDHFN010000030.1:0-40551 GCA_039590375.1 Gemmatimonadota bacterium | reverse complement strand
GCCAGGAGGGTGGTTGGCCGAGATCCCCGGATGATCGAGATCTACAAGATGATCGGCGTGCTCTCGAGGAATCGGGCCACCGTCATGGTGAGGGGAGAGACGGGCACGGGCAAGGAAATGATTGCACGAGCCGTGCACGACCACTCGATCCATTCGGAGGAGCCCTTTATCGCGGTCAACTGCACCGCGCTTACCGATACGCTGCTGGAATCGGAGCTCTTCGGGCATGTGCGAGGGGCGTTCACCGGAGCCGTGGGCGGCAAGAAGGGGTATTTCGAGCTTGCGGGGCGGGGGACGATCTTTCTGGACGAGATCGGGGACACGTCCCCGGACTTTCAGTCCAAGCTCCTTCGCGTGCTTCAGGAACGCGAATTCTATCCGGTCGGCGGTGAACAGCCCAAGACGACCGAGGCGCGCGTCGTGGCCGCCACGCATCAACCCATGGAAGAGTTGGTGACCGAGGGGGGGTTCCGTGAGGATCTCTACTTCCGTCTGCGGGTCGTGGAGATCCACGTCCCGAGCCTACGTGAAAGAAAGGCGGACATCCCTCTCTTGGCACAGCATCTTCTCGGGCGCATCCGTCGCGACACGGGAGCCACGGTGCGGGCGATCTCCGAGGAGGCGATGGCCCGAATTCAGGAGTACGATTGGCCAGGTAACGTGCGTGAGCTCGAAAACGCGTTGACCCGGGCGGCCATTGTGGCGAGGGGGCCGCTGGTGGGTCCGGACCACCTCACGCTCGGGATCCATGCGAGTGTCAGGGGAGCGCCAACGGCGTCAGGTCACGTGCCGGAGGGGGATCTGACATTGGACGGTGCGATCGAGTGCCAGATCCGGCGGGTCCTGGAGCAAACGGACGGCAACAAGACGGAGGCCGCCTCGCTTCTCGGGATCTCCCGGTCCCGCCTCACCCGCTACGTGGAGCGGCTCGGCTTGTGAGGGCCGAGCTTGGTCGGTTGACCCCTATGAGTCGCTGACATTTGTCGGTTGACCTGGGTGCGTCCCTCAAATAGGATCCGGGCCATGGGAAAGAAAGACGAGGTCGGTGGAGCAGGTGGGGGCAGTAAGGCGTCCCTACAGTTCTCGAGGATCAACCTCGCATTCGCTGCGGGGGCCCTCGTGACGATCGCGCTCGGCTACTGGCTTCTTTCTGTGGGCTCCATCACGTGGGCCCCGATCCTACTCGTCCTTGGTTACGTCTTCCTGGTGCCGCTGGCGATCATCCTGTAGGGGATCCCGTTCGGTGCCGTAGGGCGGGCAGCTCAGTTGGTGAGTCTTTTCAATTAACCTGGCTGGCGTGCGATGACCATTGTGTGGTTGGACGATACCGGGTGCCAGGAGGTCTCGCGGGTCGGAGGCAAAGTGGCCCATCTGAGCCGGCTCGCGGCGGAGTACCAGGTCCCGCCCGGCTTCTGTCTGACTACGAGCGCTTTTCGGGAGTGGGCCGGCCATGAAGGCGGCAGCGCAGAGGAGTTTCCCTCGGAGCTGCTGCGCCAGTTGAGCGATGCGTATGGTGAGCTGGCCCGGCGCTCGGACGTCGAACGCCCCAGCGTGGCGGTGCGGTCGTCTGCAATTGACGAAGACGGCCGCTTCGCCTCTTTTGCCGGACAGTACGAGACCTATTTGAATCTGGAGGGGGATGCGGCCGTGGCGGCCGCGGTGCTCCGCTGCTGGCACTCCACTCGGACGGAGCGAGTTACCGAGTACCGAGATCGCGCCGGGCTGGCGGACGAGAGATTGGAGATGGCGGTGCTGGTCCAGGAGCTGGTGCCCGCCGACTCCTCGGCGGTGATCTTCAGCGCCAATCCCGTCACGCAGAATCGCGACGAGGTCGTGATCAATGCAAGCTGGGGGCTGGGTGAAAGCATCGTGGGCGGCACCGTCAATCCGGATACGTTTACACTCGACAAGCGGGACCTGACGGTGACCGAGTCCAAGATCTCGGAAAAGAAGGTCATGACAGTGCGGGCTCGAGACGGCACCGAGGAAGTGCCTGTGCCGCGCTTCATGCGCTCGCACCCAACGCTCTCCGATGATCAGCTGGTCGCCATGGCGCGACTCGCGATGAGACTGGAGGATGAGATGGGATGGCCGGTCGACCTGGAGAGCGCCTATTGCGGAGAAGAGCTGTACCTACTGCAATGTCGCCAGATCACTACGTTGACGGAACTCGATCAGAGTTGACCGAACCCGATCAGAAGTGATGAGCCACGAAGACGCAAGCGATTGAGCAACGCGAACCCAGAGGCGGAGGAAGACCGGTATGTCCGATGCAGGCACCCCATCTGAACCCGTAGCGATTCCACCCCAAGAGGACTTCCCAGTCGAGTGGGCATCCGCCGACGAAGAGAAGATTCCCTGGCAGCTCGACCTGATGCACTTCAACAACGCCATGCCGCCTCTCGAGGGAGAATTCTGGGCCCAGTTCATTGACGGGGTGGGCCTGGGGATGGAGCATTTCGAGATGCCCTTGCAGGTCGCGGCCAAGCCATTCAACTACTGGTTGTACTACGGCGTCTTCCCCCGATTCCCACCAGAGCAGATGGAGGAACAGAGCAAGCGTTCGGATGAGGTCGTCATGGCCACAATCTACCGCCTGCAGGAGCGCTGGGACGACGAATGGTTGCCCGAGATCAAGGCGCAAATCGAAGAGTGGGACGCGTTCGATGTCGCAGCGGCCTCTACCGCTGATCTACGAGCCCATCTGTCGGAGATGTGGGAAGGTGCCCACCGTCTGGCGGACATTCACTTCCAGATCATAATCCCGGTGTATATCGCGCTGTCGCTGTTGGACGAGCTTTACAACGACCTGTTTTCGGATGGTGTCTTCGAGTCGCAGAAGTTGTTTCAGGGCTTCGACAACAAGACCATGGAGGTCGGTCGCGCGTTGTGGGATCTGAGTCGCAAGGCCAGGGCGAGCGGTGGGGTCCGCAAGATCTTCGAGGAACACTCCCCTGGCGATGTACTGAATGCTCTGGCCGAGTCCGATGACGGGCGGGCGTTTGCGAAGGAGTTGGACGACTTCTTGAACTCACACGGCAAGCGGATGTCGGATTGGGGAATTCGTCACGAGAGTTGGATCGAGGACCCCAGCCCCGTCCTGGTCAACCTGAAGGACTACATCCAACAGGAGGGTGATCCGGACGCCGAACTGGAGGAGCGAGCTGCGGAACGCATCGATGCCATAACCGCCGTAAGGGAGCGATTACAGGGGTACCCCTCCCATGTCCGCGACGAGTTCGAACGTCTGCTGAAGGCGGCCGCCACGGCAGTCGTACTCAGTGAAGATCACGGTTACTGGATCGATTTTCAGTCCACCTATCGTGTGCGTCGAGTCATCGTGGAGATTGGTGAGCGATTGGCCCAGGCGGGAACGGTAGCGACAGCAGCGGATGTCTTCTTTCTACGGACAGATGAAATCACCCCAGCGCTTGGCGCCTCACCCGCGCCCGATCACACGGGTGTCGTGGAGGCTCGCAAGAAGGAGATGGAGCATTTCGGATCGGTGAAGCCGCCCCTATTCATGGGCACGGACTACGGGCCACCACCACCCGATCTGTTGTCTACGGCATTGGGAAAGTTCTTCGGAGCGCCGGCCGAGCAGGACAATGCAGCGGACACGGTGGCGGGAAACGCCGGCTCACCGGGCAAGTTCCGAGGAACGGCGAGGGTCGTGCGCTCTCTGGACGAAGCCGACAAGCTCGGGGTGGGGGAGATTCTGGTGGCCGAGACTACGTCGCCGTCGTGGACGCCTCTGTTCGCCACGGCGGCAGGTATCGTCACGGATACCGGCGGCATTCTCAGCCACTGCGCCGTCGTGGCTCGCGAGTATCGCATTCCGGCGGTGGTCGGGACCGGCGTGGCCACCAGCACGATCCGGGACGGTCAGACCATCGAGGTGGATGGCGACGCCGGGCGAGTCCATCTTATCGACTGAGGCTCGGCACCTTGGCTTCGCGTCTTCGTGGAAGGCGTGGTGCTTAGCTACAGGAAGAACGACCGCGGGGCGGTTAGCTCAGTTGGTTCAGAGCGCCTGGTTTACACCCAGGAGGTCACAGGTTCGAATCCTGTACCGCCCATTTGAGAAGAGGTCACAGGTTCGAGCCGAGGCGCCACAAGGCGGTCCGCGATGCGGATCCGGATGCCGACCGCCGAGGCCCGCAGGGCTCCCGGAGCTCAATCCTGTACCGCCCATTGAAGAGACGTGCGTATAGAAACCTTTAGGAGAGGTCTGCGAGATGGCTGATCAATGGCTGTTCAAGAGCGAAACTTATGATAACTGCAATTGCGCTGTGAATTGCGGTTGCCAGTTCTACTTGCCGAGCACCCACGGCTATTGTCAGTCGGCCTTCGTCGGCAACGTCGTTGAAGGCCATTTCAACGATACGTCGCTCGCTGGGCTGAATTGGGCGGGGCTGTACAAGTGGCCTGGGGAAATCGCGGACGGAAACGGAAAGCGCCAGATCATTATCGACGAGCGTGCGGATGAAGCCCAGCGGGTTGCACTCGAAACGATCGTCTCGGGCGGCGCGTGCGAACCATTGAGCAATTTCTTCTCCGTATTCGAGTCCACGTGCTCGGAATTTTGCGAGACATTGTTTCTTCCGATCGGCCTCGAAGCGAACCTGGAACTGAGAACCGCAACGGTCGACATACCGGGCGTCATGACGAGCAGCGGCAGACCGATAATCAACGAGTTCGATGGCGAACCCTTCCACGTTGCTCTGGCACGCCCCAGCGGCAGTTTCGAGTTTACTTACGCAGAAATCGGACTAGGCACGACCTCGGTGACCGGTGATATCGAAATGGCGTTCGAAGATTCGTGGGCCCATTATTGTGTGCACCATTTCAATCAGGATGGCTTGGTCCGCGAAAGATCGAGGCTCACAGGATGGCTTGACGAATGAGGCTGGCTAGTACTCGTCGAATCCCTCGGTCAACTCGATGCGCACTCCCGACGGATCGGTAAAGAACGCGATTGCGAGTTCAATGCTGTCTATCACGCGATAGGGAACGTCGAACTCGATTCCGCGTGCCTCCAGCGTCTGAACGAACGCTTCGAGATTGTCCACCTCGAACCCGATGTGGTCGATGGCCCGTCCTTGCGTGGGCTCGCGCGCTTCCCGGGAGTTCGCGAAGCTGAGGTTCTGGCCGGGCACGTTCGCGGTCGATTGGATGGTGCCACGCGGGGCCTGAACCGCCGAGAAGACGTCCACGTACCAGTCCAGAAGCTCCTGGTAGTCCGGCGTGAAGAAGTGGATGTGATACGCCTCCGCCTTCACGCGGAGATCCGGGTCTTCCTGCAACTCGAACCTGACACCGTCCGGCGCCACGACGTAGGCGTTCGGGAAGCCCTCGGCGCCGGTGAACTCGGATTGGACCTCCAACCCGGCGGCGCGCCATGAGGCAAGCACCTCTGCGAGGCTGCGCACCTTGAAGCCGAAGTGATCCATCACGGTCCCCTGTGAGCCCCCGGTCGGGGCCCGCTCGGTGAAAACGACCAGTTGGCCCGGAAATTTCACGGTGACCAGCGAACCTTTCTGCACGACGACGCCGTCGAATTGTTCGACCCAGAGCTTCTTGTGGACTTCGACGTCGGTGACGTTGAGATGAACGTGTGCGAACGTCACCCCCGCGGCGTTGGGCCGTGCCAACTGTGCGGGCGCGGGCCGCGCCCACAAGAGCGCCAGGGCGACGGTCAGTAGAAGCCTCATCTCGACCCTCCTCGACAACGATGAACTCGCATCACGTGTGGACCGACGTGTCGGACCAATATCGTACTCGGGCGGGTTCGTGCAATCGCGGACTATGGCTGGCCGGGTCGACAGCGGGCCATTCGGATCCCGGGGCTCGAAGACTGGACGTCTCTCGGGCCCCCGGATCACCTTGGGCGTAAGGACAGAGCCGTCCGGGGCCTTACCCGGACGGCTCGCCCGTCGTGTGACTCCATCGTCGTGTAACTCTAGAAGAGGTCGAATCCCAGATGGGTCTCGATGGAGAGCGTGCGATCCTTCAGCGAGTCCGTCGAGATCTTGTTGATGGAAGTCATCCCGGTCGTGTACCGCACGTCGAATCCGGCGTAGACGATCCCGCCGAGGGCGAAGCTCAGGCCGATGCCGGCCGTGCCGCCGATGTCGGTCTTCTTGAATTTGGGCCCACCGGCGAGCTGGCCACACTTCTCGATGGCGGCGGTGCCCTCGGTTACGTCACAGCCGGTCCTGAAGCCGAACGTCGGTCCGAGCACGAGGTTGAGCGTCGTGGGCCCCGCGGATACCACCGGCACGCGGACGTGCAGGGGGATTTGGATGTATGAGAGGTCGATCTGCCGCAGGACCTGCTGCGAAGTCGCCGGGTCCGTGATGATGTCCTCGACACCCTTCTGCGACCAATCGGCCCCGAGGCCGAGGCCCATGCCACCCATTGGGAGGACCAGGTCGAAGCCGAAGACCATTCCGGCCCGGTTCGCGGCGTCCTGGAGACCCGCGCCGCCCAGGGCTCCGTTCAACTCGGAGAGGTTCATCCCTCCGGAGAACTCCAACTGCCCCTGAACGGGGAGTGCTGTAAGGGCCATGATCATGACCGCAAGGCGAATATTCTTCATCATTCAGCTTCCTGATAGAGTCACCAAAAGCGTGCCGCCTACCCTCGAAAAGGCTCTATTTCAACGCTATCCGCGGTAAACGTATGGCGCAACGAAAAAAGCATGCCCGCGAAACGGATCCAAAGAACTCGTCGTAGGGTTTAGAATAGCGTGGGTGCGCGCTCTGTTTCGGGGCGCCCGACGGACTCTTGGGGAAGGATGCGAATCATGCTCGGGCTGCTTGGATTGGGGATCGCTGCGGCGGCGGGAATTGTTGGACACACGAGGGCCCGGAGCTTCGTCGGACGCAAGCTACGGTTTACGAGCCTCGTCGAGAAGCCGTATCTCGGTGTGGCGGCAGGGGTTACGGCGACCGTAGTCGCGTCTCCTCTCGCCTGGCTTCCGCTGGTGAGTGTAGGCACGGCCATCGCTTTCGGCACCGGGGTGGGGACGGGTGCGGCTCTCGGTGCCAAGGACGCCAAGAGGCCTCTTCTGGAGGACTGACCTCGTGGAGTCAGGGCATCCTTCTTGAGTTCGGGCATGGACTCCATCGCCAACCCCAGTCTCGGGCGGTCTCGGTGGATCGCCGCTCTGGGCGTTTCCTTTCTCGCTCTTCTCGCGTTGGCCCTCGTGCCGGCGTTTCTCGCACGCCAGGAGGCTGCACTCGAGCGGGAGCTCGCCGTGTTCTCTCAGGCTCGCCCGATGTTTCCCGAAATTCAGCTCGTCCACTCCCGGGAAATGATGCGAATCGAGCAGTACGTGAATTCGGGCGACTCCAGCTTTGTCGCCCTGTATCAGGAGGACCTCGCCCGGGAGGGTGAACTTCTCAACGACCTCAGACGGGTGATCAGTGGGATGCCCGCCAGCTACCGGGTGGAGTTGAGCCAGGTCGAGTCCCGGGCCGCCGATTGGCGCGTGCTCCATTCACCACTCATGGAAGCCGGCCCCCTTTCGACCGATCCGGTGGCGTTTCGCGAGAGTCTTGAAGACGATCGCGCTCGGTTCGACTCCGTTCAGCTCGCGATGCGAGCCTTCCAGGACCGCCTGATCCGCGAGGAGAGCTTGGCGGCCAGCCAACTGCAGAGCCGCCGGTCGTGGCAGTTCGTGGTCACTTCCGGCGCGATCGCCCTGGCGGTCATGGGCGTCATCTCCATGGTGTACGTGGGCGTGAGTCTCCAGAACCTCGCTCGGGGCGAGACCCAACGGCGGCTCGAGACCGTCGCGGTGCGTCGGGATCTACGCTCGATTCTCAGGGGAACGGCCGATGGCCTGGTTGGTGTCGATCAGGACGGGAACTGCACGTTCCTCAATGAGGCCGGCTCGGCGCTGCTCGGCTACTCACCGAAGGAGTTACGGGGAGAGCCCGTACACCGTCGGATCCACCACACGAAGGCCGATGGCGGAGAATATCTACAGAGCGAGTGTCCTGTTTCGCTCGCGTTGTCGTCCGGTGAAACCGTTCGCGTGAGCGACGACGTGTTGTGGCGCAAGGATGGGACGTCCTTCCCCGTTCAGCTCATCATCAGTCCGATGAAGGACGTGCGGAAGGTCCGCGGTGTGGTTCTCACGTTTACCGACATGACCGAGATTCGCGCTGCCGAGGCGGCGCTCCGCGACGCGGTAAGAGCCAGAGACGAAGTGCTGGCCGTCGTATCCCACGATCTTCGTAATCCGGTGGGTACGATCGCTGCGGCGGCCGAACTGATGGGGGAGGTTCCGATGCCGGCGGATCGGCAACAAGAGCATCTCGCGATCATCAGCAGGGCGGCGGACCGCATCAATCGGTTGATCCAGGACCTCCTGGACGTCGCCCAGATCGAGGCTGGGCGGCTTTCTGTCCGGACCAAGCCCGTGGATCTGACCGAAGTGTTCGAAGAGGTGTTCAGTCAGATGCGGTGGGAGGCCGATGAAGAGAACGTGCATCTCACGGTTAGGGCCCCGGCTGTGCTACCCCCTGTGAAAGCGGATCGTGATCGAATCGTCCAGGTGATGTCCAACCTGGTCGGGAATGGTCTGAAGTTCACTCCGGCCGACGGAAAGGTCACGGTGGCTGCGTCGGAGGCGCCGAGCGGGGTAACCGTGACCGTATCGGACACGGGCCCGGGCATCGAGCCCGAAATGGAGCGGCACCTGTTCGATCGTTTCTGGAAGGGTCATGCGGCCGGCACACGGGGCGCCGGGCTGGGTCTCGCGATCGTCGACGGAATTCTTCAGGCCCATGGCTCGAGCATCGGGGTCGAAACCGAGGTGGGTCAGGGGAGCGCCTTTTCCTTTACGCTGCCGACCGCCGGCTGAAGTCCGACAGTCACTCCGCGGACTCCGGGGTGAAGCTCGGCCCTCACTCCGCCGATTGGGGACTGACGTCGGGCAGCTACTCGGTCGTTTGGGCGCTGAAGCCCAACAATTGGCAGGAGTTTCGGACGACCGAGGCATAGTCGGGGACGATGGAGAGCCGAATCTCATCCCCGGGGTCGTAGCTCTCGGTCGTCGGGAGGTGCACGGTGATGGCGCGGTGGCCTCCCGCCTCTGTCGGCACCTCGACCTCTGCTTCGACCGCACTTCCCGTATAGGTCGTCGATGTAACCGAGCCCCGGAGCAAACCGTGATCGGACGGGGTGAACCCCTCGGGCCGTACCGCGACCATCACGGGTGCGCCGTCCGGGAGCCCGGATCGATCGACACGGCAGAAGGATCCGAAATCGGTCAGCACGCACCCGTCGACACCCTGGATGAGCCCCTGTAGCAGGTTGGTGCGGCCCACGAACGTCGCAACGAAGATCGACTCGGGATGCTTGTAGATCTCCAAGGGCGTCCCGACCTGTTCGATTCTCCCCTGATTCATGACCGCCACGCGATCGGAGACCGCGAGGGCGTCCCTCTGGTCGTGACTGACCAGGATACAGGTGATCCCGGCCGACCTCAGGCTTCCGACCACCTCGTCTCGCACGTTGTCGCGGAGATGGGCGTCCAGATTGCTGAACGGCTCATCCATCAGTACGACCACCGGCTCGGGCGCTATCGCGCGCGCGAGCGCCACCCGCTGCTGCTGCCCGCCGGACAGTTCATGAGGGTATCGATCGAAGTGGTGAGAGAGGTCGAGAAGCTCGAGTACCTCCTTGGCGCGCCCGGGCCTGTCTCTTTTCGGTCGTCCGTGGAGCCCGAACATGACGTTCTCCCCGACCGACAGATGTGGGAAGAGGGCGTAATCCTGGAAGACCATGCCCACGCCGCGCTCTTCGGGCGGAATCCAGTCACCGTTGCCCGAAACCGCATCACCGCAGACGCGTATCGTCCCCTCATCCGGAGCCTCGAACCCGGCGATGAGTCTCAGGGTCGTGGTCTTACCGCACCCGCTGGGACCCAGCAGCGTGAGGATCTCTCCCTCACGGACATCGAGCGTCACTTCGGACAGGGCTTGCACGGGCCCCGGCCAATAGCTCTTGCTCACATTTTCCAGGTCGATAACCGGCATATCAACGAACGCGATTGAGAATCGTTTTCAACTCGTGTTCGATGGTAGCGGATTGTACGGGGGAGTCAATGAAGATCGTACGAGGAAGTCCATGAAGACGGGGGCTCGCGGCGGGCCCTCTGGAGACGCGGTCGTCGTCAGGTCGAGGGCAGAGTGTGCTCCGCTGCGAACTCCCGGTACGCCGCCAGTTCTTGCCCCCTCCGCTCCGCGTCCCAACCCAGCGCCTCCGACATGATGTCCGCCGCGGCCTCGGCTCCGGCAAGCCCGAAGTTCGGGCTGAAGAGGAGGAGCGCCGCTCGACGGTCCATGAAATCGATCAGCGTGAGCGCCATCTCCCGCTCTACGGCCAAAAGGACCTCCCCCCTGAGCGCCGGCACGTCCGCATGGAGTGGCTCCAGCCAGGACGCGTCGGCGGCGGCGAGCGCGAGGAGGTCGTCGAGCTGCTTTCCGTACAGCCAGCAGAGGCGCTCGACGACCGACGGCTCGACCCCCGCCTCGGTGAGGTCGCGGGATCGCTTGGCGTGGTAGGCCTCCAGTCCGCCTGGACCTACAACGGCACCCGGTAGCGGCACTGTCGCGGTCCGCTCCGGGGGGCCGGGTGCGGGCCCGAGGTCCGGGTCGGCGAGCTCGAGGACCCGGCGGGCCATCGGCCGGTACGTCGTCAGCTTTCCGCCGGCCACCGAGATCATCCCGGGCGGTGAGTGCCAGACTGCGTCCTCGCGGGACGTATCGCGCGTGCTCTTGCCCTCTTCGCGAATGAGAGGACGCACACCGGCCCATGTAGCGAGAATGTCGTCGTACCCTATCTCCTGCCCCGGAAAACAGTCCCGAACCATGTCGAGCACCTCGTCCACCTCGGAGCGCGTCGCGCGCGGACGATCGAGCGATCCGTCGTATTCATCGTCGGTCGTACCGACGTAAACGAAGTCGAGGCGTCGCATCGCGAGACCCCGCTTCCCGTTCGTCGCCCGTAGAAAGGTCGCGCCGGTGATCGGTAATCGATCGGCGGAGAGCAGGATGTGGATCCCCTTGCTGGGGATCAGCGCGAACTCGGCGTCCAATCCGGCCTCCGTCAACAGCCCGGCCGACCACGCGCCCGTCGCGTTGACGATGACCTTGGTCGACACCTCCACCGTCCGGTTCTCGATCAGGTCCACCACGCTGCATCCAGCGACGCGCCCGTCGTTCATCCGGAAGTCCTGGACGCGCGCATGGTTGACGACCAGAGCTCCGTGCTCGGCGGCGGACTGCGCATTCTCCAGCGTGAGCCGCGCGTCGTCGGTGATGTACTCCGGGTACCGCACCGCGCCCTTGAGTGGATCACGAAGGCCCGGAAGCTGTTCCCTGACTTCCTCCGGAGAGAGATTCTCGTGCTTCTCGAGGCCCTCCGAGGCAGCCAGGAAGTCGAAGACCGTCAGACCCGCCCGAATCTTCAGGAGGCTCTCACCACTGAACACCGGGAAGACGAACGGGAGCGGATGGACCAGGTGCGGGGCGATGGCCCGTAACACGGCCCGCTCCTGCGCAGCTTCCTTCACCAGCAGAAAGTGCCCGTACTCCAGATAGCGGACACCGCCGTGCACGATCTTCGACGAACGACTCGAGGTGCCGAAGCCGAAATCCTCCTTTTCCACGAGCCCCACGGTCCATCCGCGGAGCGCGGCATCCCGAGCGATGCCGCAACCGGTGATGCCCCCGCCGACGATGAGCAGATCCAGGCGCTCCTGGCCGAGGCGCGTGAGAGCATCGCGCCGTCCGGACGTGTTGAATTCCTGGGGAGTGGTCATCCTAACGCGACTCCTGCTCGTGGGATTCCTGGTCGGCCCATGCGAGAAGCCGGTCTACGTGGTCGGTCGTGAAGCCAATGACACCGGCGCCCCGTAGCCGGGTCGCTTCGTCGGGCTCATTGACGGTCCAGGTTACGACATCGACACCCTCGTCCTTGGCGCGCTCCACCACCGAGGGCTCATCCAGAGCGATTTCCTGATTCAGGTCGAGGATCGCCGCCGGATCCGCCGCGGCAAGGGACAGGGCCTCGTCGAACAGGTCGGCGGTCACCACGATGAACCCGATACGGATCGCCGCGTCCCGGGCGCGAACCCGTTCGAGGATGCTCCAGTCGATGCTGATGAACGTCGTGCGATCGGACATCGCCCGATCGTGAACGAGGTGCACCATTCCGTCGACGTCCGACGGCTCACGGATTCCCTTCACCTCGGGATAGACGTGGCTCACTCTGCCGGCCACGTGATCGAGGGTCTCGGTCAGCGTAGGGATCCTCTCGCCGGCGAAGGTTGGATCGAACCAGGAGCCCGCGTCCAGTGTCCGCAACTGCTCGACCGTGTGCCGCAGGACCGGCCCCTCGCCGTCTGTCGTGCGATCCACCGTGTCGTCGTGGATGACGACCGGCGTGCCACAGGAGGCCACGTGGACGTCGAACTCCACTGCACGCGCGCCGGCCGTCAACGCGGCCTCGATGGACGCGAGAGTGTTTTCAGGGGCGCGTCCCGCGAATCCACGATGTCCGATGATCTCGATGTCGCCCAAACGGCTTACCCTTCCAAGCTGGGCCCCGTAATCCGGGCCGGGTGTTCGGGTGGCTGTGGGACTGCAAGTGTGGCGAATAGCATCCTGAACTCCGGCCGGTGGCTTCCTTCTCGACGAGTGCCGAATGGAGACGAGTGCCGAATGGAGACGAGTGCCGAATGGAAACGAGTGCCGAATGGAAACGAGTGCCGAATGGATGGGATCGGGCCTGAGCGCGCAAGGCGCACGCGCATTCCAACCTTTTTGGGTGTTCGGTCGTCCAACCCCCTGAAAGCAGGATCAAAACTTTCGTGTGAACCGAGTCGTACGGACGTGGGACCGTTGGCGCGTCGACGGTTCGCTGGTTGCAGGAGCAGTAGCGATGGAGATCAGGAACGAGGCGACGGCCCGAACCGGCCGCGCGTGACGAGGCGGGCAAGGAGGGGGCATGAGGGAAGTGAGTCGGGCGACCGTGGTGCTCGGGATCGTGTTGGCGGGTGCGTTGATCCTCGCTCAGGCGAGAGACAGCCTTGCGATGACCAACGGGCTGGTATGGGGATCGCAGAAGGCGGTGCAGGGTGTCCAAACCGTAGTTGCCGGCATGGGCCGGGTGATTGACGAGATTTTCTACGAGGCCTCGGCATGGGCCGCGGAGGCACGCGAGTCCGCTCGGCCGCAGGGCCGGGACGGGTCGGCCCAACAGGTGGCCGACTTCGTGTGGCGCGGAGCGGTCGGGACCGGGCAGACGCTGGAGATCAAGGGCGTCAACGGGGGCATCATCGCCGAGCGGGCCTCCGGCACGGAGATCGAGGTCCGTGCGGAGAAGAGTGGGCGCCGAAGCGACCCCGACGAGGTGCGCATCGAAGTCGTCGAGCACGAGAGCGGCGTGACGGTGTGCGCGGTCTATCCGTCTTCTCGTGGGAGTGACAACACGTGCGAGGCCGGATCCGAGGGCCGCAACAACATTCGCGGCAACGATGTTCGGGTGACGTTCTATGTCCGTGTCCCGGACAACGTGGGATTCCTGGCCAGCACGGTGAACGGCAACGTCGACGTGCATGATCTCGCGTCGGACGTGGACGCCAAGAGCGTCAACGGAGATATCGAGATCTCCACGACGGGCTTCGCGGAAGCCAGCACCGTCAACGGCTCCATCGACGCTGCCATGGAGGAGTATGACGTCACGGCGGGCCTGAGCTTCTCGACCGTCAATGGGAGTATATCGTTGGATCTTCCTGACGACGTCGATGCGGACGTAGACGCCAGATGGGTGAACGGGCGTCTCGAATCCGATCTGCCGCTCGTGCTGAGGGGACGTGCATCGCGCCGCTCGGCCGAGGGCGTTCTCGGTGAAGGCGGGCCCGAGTTGAACTTGAGGACCGTAAACGGCTCGATCCACGTCTTCTAGCGGAATCCTCATCGCCGATCAGGCAGCCCGCGCGGAAGCGCGGGCCTAGCGGCCCCCACGCGTGGGGGCCGCCTTCTAATCCCACTTGTGTAACAAAAAAACCCTTCGTAGGGTATGACCCTTGTCGATTCCCTAAGTCGTTTTGAAGGTTGCGGTTGACCAACGGCCTCCGGAGCGCAATGTTGCTCGGTTGCAGCGCGCGCGACCTGCCCGTGCGTTGGATCGACAGTGGGCCCAAAGATGGTCTTTGGGAGTACACATTCGGGAAACCCATCCAGGAGTAAGGATGATGATTGGACGCCGCCCTCTGGGTGTTTTTATGGCCGTGTTGTTCGCGCTGGTCCTTTCGGACAGCACGGCGCTTGATGCCCAGCAAACTGTAAGCAGTCGCTTCCAGGTGCTCATACCGAACTTCCAACCCATCAACGGGGAGGATGACAACTTCGGTGAGGATCTCGCGGAGGAGCTGCGGGACCAGATCGATGAGATGGTCACCCACAGTGCCGTGGACAAGGACGACATCGAAGACGCGCTGGATGACTTCGACCTCGACTGGGAGGACGTGAACTGCATCGTCGCTCGTCAGCTTGCTCAGCAGAACAACTATCAGGTCGTGCTGTGCGCACGGTACACGGGGACTAGGGAAGCGTGGCAGATCCAAGACATCCGGTTTGTCGACAGCGGGACGGGAGAAACGTTCGAAGTAGATCCCATCAGGTCCGCCGATAGGATGGAGGAACAGGCGGCCACGCAGATCGTCGAGAGCTTCGAGCTGTTCGTCGAGCAGACGAGGGTAGCCATCTTTTGCGGTGATTATGCCGCCAGCCAGCAGTGGACGAACGCGCTCGAGAACTGCGATCGCGCGCTCGAACTGAACCCGAATGCGAATACGAGCCGGTATACGCGAGCCAGCGTACTCCGGCAGATGGACCGTTTTGAAGAGTCCTTGGAGGAAACGCAACGGCTGCTCGAACGTGATCCGTACCACGAGAACGGGTTGTTGCTCGGCGGTTTCCTGGCCATCAACCTCGAAAACGAGGAGCTGGCACGCGGTTTCTATAACCGGTATCTCGAACTCGACCCGATGAACGCCTCCGTGCGGATGACCGTGGCCTACGATCTGGCCCAGGAGGGCGATCCGCTGGGCGGGATGCAGATCATCGAAGCCGGAGTTGCGGTCGATGGTGATAACATCGACTTCTACGAGCAGTTGGGGAACTTCGCGTTTGCGGGAGCCGAGCAGGTAAGGAGAGAGGCGGAGGTCGGCGGTGGTGACGGCATGACGCCCGAGGTCCGCGAGCTCTACGGGAAGGCGATTACGGCATACCAGAGAGTCTTTGCCGAGAAGGGTGCGGAGACGCTGGTTTCGCAGCTCCGCAATGTCGCCGCCGCGCAGCTCCAGTTGGGTCAGGTGGACGAAGCGATCGCGTTCGCTGAAAGTGCCATCGCGTCGCACCCCATGGAGCCCAGCGTGCGGGCCATTCATGCCGAGGCGCTCAAGGAGTCTGGTCAGATCAGCGAAGCGGTGGCGGCACTCGCCTCCATCGAGGAGATCGATCCGGATTGGCCGAATCTGCACCTTCGTATGGGGAACTGGTTGATCGAGGCGGGGCGTGTCGAGGAGGCGGTACCGGTGCTACAGAATGCGGTCGCCCATGGGTCTTCGCCAGACCAGGCCGCGAACATGATCTTTACCCAGGCTTACGCGGCGTATGTTCAGCCGACGCAGAAGAATTACCCGCGCTTCATCGAATTGATTCGACTCGCCAAGGATTTCGACGTGAGTACACAGGCGCGCGAGACGTATGACTTCTGGCACGGGTACAGTCTCTACAGCCATGGAATCGTGCTGCAGGCGCCTGAGACGCTGGAAGCGGCGAATCGCACGCTACCGATGTTCAGGGACGCCCTCGCGCTCTTCCAACGGGGCAAGGGCTATGCGGACCGGACCGAGTCCATCAATTACCAGCAGTTCGTGGACGCTACCGGCACCTACATCGAGATCCAGGACGCGATCATTCTGCGCGCGAACCGTCGGTAGTTCGCACTCGACGAGAGCCCAGGGCGCCGCGGGAGAACGTCTCCCGCGGCGCTTTTTTTTGTAGTTAGCCGCGAGCCCGCCCCCTGGGTTCCAAACAGGTGGGGGAGAGTGGGTAGACCCCACCAACCGCGATTCTCTCCGCAATTTTTTCCGAATCTGTTGTGGCCACCAGTAGAGTGTTGATCCCGTAAGTCCATATAAGACACCATCTTGTGTGATTACATCACGCGTCGGTCACCCAAACAAAACCCGAAAACTATCGGTGTCAGAAAGTCTTGACGTCTCTTGAAGTAGGGGCGTATCTTGGTCCCTATCGTACCACTTCATGCCACTTTAACCCACAGAGTGCCACCGCGTGACGAACTTTCTGGGCAGGTATGAATTCCAGATGGATGAGAAGGGGCGGGTCAGTCTGCCCTCGGCGTTTCGCCGAGAGGCCGACGGCGACCGCTTCGTCTTGCTCCAATGGAGAGAGCCCGCCCTCACTCTGTTCCCGGTGGAATCCTGGGCTGCCGCCCAGGAGCGCCTGTTGGCGTTTCGGCGAAGCCAACCCGAGTCCTGGGGGGACGTGCTCGCCATTACGTCCAGCGCGGTGGAGGTGTCGCCCGATAAGCAGGGCCGGATTCTCATCCCGGCGTGGCTACAGGAAGCCGCGGGACTCGATGGCAGGGTCCTACTCGTGGGGAACATCGATCGGGTCGAGTTATGGAATCCCGATGAGTTCGACAGGGTGGCGCGTACCGGTTCCGGTGATTTCAAAAAATTCTCCAACCAGATCTTCGGGTGATCCGTGTCTCTATATCTCCGAGCGGCTGAGACGCCCGTGAGCGAGCGGACCGAGTCGGCGGCCGGTTTTCACGACCCCGTTCTCGCGAGGGAGGTAATGGAGTTCCTGGCTCCCTCCGGCCACGGACTCTACCTGGACGGCACGGTGGGTGGCGGAGGACACTCCGCCATCCTGCTTGCGGAATGCCCTGCCTGCCGTGTCATCGCGGTGGACCGTGACCCGGACGCCCTGGAGGCGGCGAGGGCCGCCCTGGCCGAGTTCGGAACCCGAGTCCAATTCATTGGGGCTCGATTCGACGAAGCGCTTCCAGCCGCCGACCTGTCGGAGCCCCTCGCCGGTGTCCTTCTCGATCTAGGCGTGAGCTCTCATCAGCTCGACTCGGACCGCCGGGGTTTCACCTTCAGAGAGGGGGTGGAACTGGACATGCGCATGGACGCCACCCAAGCGGACGAACCAAGCGCTGCTCAGATCCTCAACTCCGAGTCGGAAGAGGCCTTGGCTCGGATCTTCCACGAGTATGGGGAGGAACCCCGTTCCCGGGCACTTGCACGGGCCGTCGTCGAGCGCAGGGCCTCCAAACCGTTCCGGACGAGCGACGATCTGGTCGCCGTTCTTTATAGGACGCTGGGCAGGGCCCCGAGGGTCAAGGAAAAGGCTCGGATCTTCCAGGCACTGAGAATCGCGGTAAACGAAGAACTCCTGTGCCTGGAACGTGGCCTCGTGGAATTTCGCGAGGCGATGGCGCCGAACGCGCGCATCGCGGTGATCTCGTACCACTCCCTGGAGGATCGGCTGGTCAAGAACGCCTTCCGCGACTGGAGCCGCTCCTGTGTCTGCCCGTCCGGGATGCCTGTGTGCACGTGCCGTGGCAAACCGTTGGGCAGTGTGCTCACCCGCAAGGCCGTAATCCCGAGTGACATCGAGGTGCGCCGTAACCCACGGGCCCGCAGCGCCCGGCTTCGGGTTTGGAGGAAGGAATGAAGCGCCGGCGCGGCCGATCGTGGGCTACCGCGAGCCTGATGGTGCTCGCCTTCTCCGGCCTTCTCTCGGCCCTGAGTCTCGTGACTTGGCGCCAGAGCCGTGCTTTCGAAGCGCTGGCGGAGTTCGACGGAGTAGAGCGGTCGCTTTCCCTCGCCGAATCGGAACGTGCCGAGCTCCTGCGACGGATCCAGGGCCTGGACAGCAGGACTCGAATCTCGTCGTTCGCCCAGGAGCACCTTGGGATGCACCGTCCAGAGGCCTCTGAGATGGTTCTGCTCTCGGGGGGCACCCGATGAGACGCCGGAAGCGTGGGCTGGAGACCAAGGTGAAGGTGCGTCGGAGGGTCCTTCTCGCGTGCTGGTTGTTGAGTGGAGGCCTGATCGTCGCCAGGGCCGCGCAGATCCAGGTTGCCCAAGGGCCGTTGTGGAAGGAACAGGCGGCTCGACAGCACCGCACGAGCGTCGAGATCGGCGCCGTGCGGGGATCGGTGCTCGACCGGGCCGGCGTCGAGTTGGCCACGAGTCGTGAGACCTTCAGGGTGAGCATCGCTCCGGGAGAGATCCGGGACGTCGATGCGGTGACGCGCCTCCTGGTCGAGACGCTGGGGATGAACGAGCGGGCCATACGTGGCGCTACGACATCCTCGAAGCCCTGGCGGGTGCTCCCCAACACATTCCCGCCCTCTGTCCGGGAAGCGCTCGACGGCGTTCCCGGCGTGTACCTGGAGCTCGAGCACCGCCGGTTCTATCCCCAGGGTGATCTGGCCAGGGGCCTCCTCGGGGTCGTGCGGTCCGGAGAGGCGTCCGGGGGCATCGAGCAGACATACGACGACATCCTCCGGGGCGCCGTGGGCCAAGCCGTACTGGCGCGAGATCCCACCGGCAAGCCGATCCCGGGGGAGAGCGTGGTCGTGGAAGGGCCGAAGGAGGGGGGCCAGGTCGTTCTGACCCTGGACGTGGATTTGCAGGAGATCGGACAGCAGGCGCTGACGGAGGCCATTCGAGAGACCGAGGCCCGGGGTGGAGATCTCCTGATCACGGATCCGCGCACCGGAGACGTTCTTGCGATGGTGTCCATCCACGATGAGTCCACGAATGCCCTGTCGGCCATCAACACGCCTTACGAGCCGGGCTCTACGCTCAAGCCGCTCACCGTGGCCGGGCTCCTACAGACGGGGCTGGCGTCACTCGACGACGTGATCGACACCGAGTCCGGGTCGTGGACCGTGGCGGGCCGGACCATTCAGGACGTGAACACCGACCACGGTCCCATGACGCTGGCACGGGCGCTGCAGGTATCCTCGAACGTGGGTGTGGCGAAGGCCGCCCAGGCCATGAGTCCTGCGGTGCAGTACCAGACCCTGCGCGACTTCGGGCTCGGTGCGCCAACGGGTATCGGTCTTCCCGGGGAGGGAAGGGGCACCCTGCGCCACCCAGAGCGCTGGAGCGGGCAGTCCTCGGCGTCCCTCGCGATCGGATACGAAGTCTCCGTGACGCCTCTGCAGATGGCCATGGCTTATGGAGCCTTGGCCAACGGGGGTCTTCTCATGAAGCCCCGGCTCGTGAGGGAGTTCCGGGACGCGAACGGCCAAGTGACCTCTCGCTTTCAACCCCGCATGGTGCGGAGGGTGGTCTCGTCTGATGTGGCGCGCGATGTGGCAGATGTGCTCGTAGACGCCGTCGAGGTCGGAACGGGAACGCGCGCCCGCCTCAGCACCTTCAAGGTGGCTGGCAAGAGCGGCACGACACGCGCTTGGTCCGACGGGGCCTATCAGACCGGGGACTACTTCGCTTCGTTCGTCGGCTTCTTTCCCGCAGAAGACCCGCAGCTCGTGGTCATGGTCAAGTTGGATCGTCCCCAGGGAGCCCACTACGGCGGCTCGGCCGCGGCTCCCGTGACCCGGGCCACGATGGAGGCCGTTCTGGCGGCTCAGCAGACACCCATCGATCGGCGGGCCCTCGTGCAGAGCGCCCGGTCTGCGCAGTTCGAGACGCCTGTACGGTTGGACGCTCTCTCCGGGGAGGGTGACGGCGGCTCGGCTCCCCTCGTGGCACGATTCGCGGGTCTGCGGTCGGGTGCGAGTCCCGCAGCTGCGCTGACGGGGCCGTCGAACGTTGCCCCGTGGCGCGAGCCAGCGCCGACCGAGGGCCGGGCCACCGTGACGGTTCCCGACGTCCTGGGACTCTCCGCTCGGGCGGCGGCTCGGCGCATCCACGAGGCGGGGCTTCGGGTCCGGTGGGATGGATCGGGCGTGGCGGGACGCATGGTGCCGGGAGCCGGCTCGATCGTGATGCGGGGGGACACCGTGCGTGTGGTCTCGCTGGGAGGGCTCACCGATGAATAGGCCGCCGTCCCCTCTTCAGGTGGTCACGGCCGCGCTCGGCGCTGCCGGCCTGATCGAGAAGATCCACGGACCGACCGACGTCGAAATTTCCGGTGTGACGCAGGATTCGCGTACGGTCGAACCCGGTGACCTCTTCCTGGCTTGGATCGGATCGGCTTATGACGCCCACGGTTTCGTCGCTCCAGCTGCCGAGATGGGCGCGGCTGCCGCCGTGGTGGAGCGGTACGTCCCCGAGGCCGAGATTCCACAAGTGCAGGTGTCGGATGGGCGTTTGGCCGCCGCCTTGGCGGCGGACGCCGTCCTCGGCTCTCCGTGGGCCGGCCTGTTCACCGTGGGGGTGACCGGTACGAACGGCAAGACCACCACGGCGCTTCTCGCTCGGCACCTCCTCGGCTCCCAGGGCGCGTCCGCGGCCGTGGGCACGCTTGGGCTCGTCGAGCCCGATGGCTCCGTGCGGGAGGGGACCGAGGGTCTCACGACGCCGGGTCCCGTTGCCGTCTCCACCTGGTTGGCCGATCTCGTCCAAGAGGGCGTCGGTTCGGTAACCGTGGAGGCATCGTCCCACGCATTAGAGCAGAGGCGGCTCGACGGGGTGCGCTTCGATGCGGTGGTCTTCACCAACTTTTCCCAGGACCACCTGGATTATCACGCCGACATGGAGGCCTATTTCAAGGCCAAGGCCCACCTTCTCAACCTGATGAAGGCGGACGGCTGCGCGGTCGTCAACGCCGACGACGCGAACTGGAAGGACCTGCCGACCGAAGGGCGCCGCACCGTCACCTATGGCATCGACGAGCCGGCCGACCTTCGGGCGGACGGGATCGAGCCGGGTTCGTCCGGAACCCGCTTCCGCATGGTGGGCGAAGCCGGTGGGGTCGACGTCGATCTGCCGCTCATCGGCCGTTTCAACGTTGAAAATTGTCTGGCGGCGGCGGGTGTGGGTGCGGTGGCCGGCATGTCGCTCGAGGCCGTCGCGGACCGTCTCGCCAGCGTGCCGCAGATTCCCGGCCGACTCGAGGTGGTCGCCCGGAAGCCGTTTGTGGTCGTGATCGATTTCGCACATACGCCCGACGCGCTCCGCCGTGTCCTCACCACCATGCGCCCGCTGACGGCGGGACGCTTGATCGTCGTGTTCGGCGCGGGCGGTGACCGGGACCGCGGAAAGAGACCCGACATGGCCCGCGCCGTCGCCCAAGTGGCGGATCTCGTTGTGATCACGTCCGACAATCCCCGGACGGAAGATCCGGAATCGATCATAGACGACATCGTGTCGGGAATGGACGGCTCACCGTTCGAGCGCTTGGCGGACCGCCGTGAGGCCATCGGTTACGCGCTCGCGCAGGCCGGCTCCGAGGACCTCGTGCTGCTCGCCGGCAAGGGGCACGAGCGGTACCAGGTGGTCGGCACCGAGCGCCAGCCGTTCGATGAGAGGCAGATCGTCGAGGAGCACCTCGGTCGGATGGGAGACCTGGCGTGAATCCTCCCTTCGTGTGGACGGACGCGCAGGTGAGATCCGCGTTGGACGTCGCACCTCAGGAGGATTGTGGCCTCACCTTCACGGGCATCTCGACGGACAGCCGCACGACTCGAGAGGGAAACCTCTTCGTCGCTCTGTGCGGGGACAACTTCGATGGACACGACTTCGTGTCCGACGCCCTCGGCAAGGGAGCGAGGGGCGCCGTGGTGGCGCGACCCGTCGAGGCGGACGGCGCTTGCGTCTACTCCGTGGAAGACACGCTGCTGGCGCTGGGGCAACTCGCCGGACATCGCCGGAGGAGCCTCGATGCCGTCGTCGTGGGCATCACCGGGTCCTCCGGCAAGACTGGAACCAAGGAGTTGACCCGGGCGGCGATCGAGGGATCGCGCCGGGTCCACGCCACTCCGGAAAACCTGAACAACCGTATCGGCTTGCCCCTGACCCTGCTCGACGCTCCCGACGATGCCGAGGTCGTGGTGCTCGAAATGGGTACCAATGAGCCGGGGGAGATCGCCGCGCTCACTCATATCGCCGAACCGCAAATCGGTATCGTGACCACCGTCTCCGAGACCCACATCGAGAAGCTGGGGTCTCTCGATGGCGTGATCGAAGAGAAGCTCGATCTCCTGCGGGGACTTCCGGAAGACGGTCGCGCCGTCGTGGGCGATGAGCCGGCCATCCTCGCCGAGCAGGCCCGTAGCATCCGCCACGATGTCCTGGTGGTCGGCCTCGGTGCGGACGCCGACGCCGAGTATCGCCCCAGCGAATCCTCGATGGACGAACAGGGATGCTGGAGCTTCGTCTGGCGGGGGGAGCCGGTCCACCTGCGGGTCCCGGGGCGCCACTCGGTCCAGAACGCCCTCCTCGCGTTGACCGTGGCCGAACTGCTGGACGTCCCCGCGGACGAAGCCGCCCGCGGTGTCGGGCGGGTCGAGGCCGGGCCGATGCGCGGGGAGATCAGGCGGATCGGTGGACTCACGCTGATCATCGACTGCTACAACGCGAACCCGCAGAGCCTGCGCGCCGCGTTGGACCTGCTCGTCGATATCGAGCCCGGACGGCCCAAGGTGGCCGTCCTTGGTAGCATGCTCGAGCTCGGAGCCCGTAGCGAAGAACTCCACACGACACTCCTGCGCGAAGCCTCGGCCCTCGGCTTGGATCTGCTCGTCGCCACGGGCGAGTTCGCCCGGGCCGCAGCGGACGACCGGCCGGAGGAGTCGCGAGGGGCCGCGTCGACCATCCTTTCCGTGGTGGATCCTCTCGAAGCGTACGAGAAGCTCCGCGGAAGGCTCGCTGGGGACGAGGTCCTGCTGATGAAGGCCTCGCGAGGCGTGGAGTTGGAGCGGCTGATTCCCCTGTTTGAAAGCGACTTCGGCGGATCGACCCAGGGCGCCGGCGGGGTCGAGGCCTGATGCTCTATCACCTGCTCCCTGGTTTCGCCGATGTGAGTAGCGTGTTCAACGTCTTCATCTACATCACGTTCCGGGCTGCGGGCGCGCTGGTGACGTCGCTCCTTCTCGCCTTCGTACTCGGGCCGATGACCATCCGTGGCCTCAAGCGCTTCCGCATCGGCCAGGTCGTTCGTGAGGAGGGGCCGGCGACGCATCTTCCCAAGGCCGGGACGCCGACCATGGGCGGGGCCCTGATCGTCATGTCGGCGGGTGTGTCCACGTTGCTGTGGGCCGAGTTGACCAACTGGTATACGGTGCTGGCGCTCCTGACCTTCGTATCGATGGGGGCCCTCGGCTTCATGGACGACTACCTCAAGGTCGTTCGGGGAAAGACAGCGGGCCTGGTCGCGCGCTATAAGATGTTGGGGCAGTGGACGTTCGGGCTCGGTTTGGGGCTCTTCCTGGTCCTCCGACCGATCTCTCCGGTGCCCCCGAACCACACGATGGTGCCGTTCTTCTCGGACATCGCGTTGGTCTTTCATCCGTGGCTCTACGTGCCGTTCGTCGCGTTCGTGATTTCGGCGAGCTCCAACGGGGTCAACTTGACCGACGGACTGGACGGGTTGGCCGCCGGCCTGACGGCGATCGCCGCTGCCACGTTCGGGATCTTCGCGTACCTGCTGGGCCGCGTGGACAGCTCCGCGTACCTGGGGCTCTTCTACCTACCCGGCGCGGGCGAGTTGTCCGTGCTCGCGCTCGCCCTGGCCGGCGGCTGCCTCGGTTTCCTTTGGTTCAACTCGCATCCCGCCGAGGTCTTCATGGGCGACACGGGGTCGCTCGCTCTGGGGGGCGCCATCGGCGTCATGGCCATCCTGCTCAAGGCGGAGTTTCTCCTGGTGATCGTGGGGGGCGTCTTCGTCATGGAGGTCCTCTCGGTGATCCTGCAGGTCGGGTACTTCCGGTACACGAGGGCCAAGTACGGTAGCCCCCGAAAGCTCTTCAGAATGGCTCCGATCCATCACCACTTCGAGCAGTTGGGGTGGCCGGAGAGCAAGGTCGTGGTCCGCTTTTGGATCATGGGAATTCTGTGCGCGATGGTCGCGTTCAGCGCGCTCAAGATCCGGTGAAGGACAAGCGCTGTGAACACGCTGAAAGGCGAAACGATTGCTGTTGTCGGCTTAGCCGAGTCCGGACGGGCTGCGGCACGGTTGGCACTCGAAGCAGGAGGGAAAGTCCATGTCTCGGATTTGCGCACTGACGCCTCAACTCATGCTCGTGGAGCCGAGCTCCGAGCACTCGGGGCCGAGGTCGATCTCGGAGAACACCCGATCGATCGCATCGCCGCCGCCGCCGCGGTCGTGGTCAGCCCGGGAATCCGCCCAGACGCTCCGGTGCTCACCGAGCTGCGAGACCGGGGCGTACGTTGGATCTCGGAGCCTGAGTTCGCCTTTCGGTTCTTCGATGGTCCACTGATCGCGGTGACTGGAACGAACGGCAAGACGACCACGGCGACCCTGGTGGCGCACCTCCTCGAAGAGGACGGGCTCGATGTGGCCCTGGGCGGGAACATCGGTGCCGCGTTCGGCCCCGCCGCTTCCGAGCTCGCGCTCCGGGAGCGAAGCCCCGCGTGGTACGTCGTGGAGATGAGCTCGTTTCAGTTGGGAGCGATCGACCGGTTCAAGCCGGACATCGGCGTGATGACCAATCTGGCTCCGGATCATCTCGACTGGTATCCGTCCGTGGACTCCTACTACGCCGACAAGGCCAATCTCTTCCGCAACGCCGACGACGACAGTCGCTGGGTCCTGAACGGAGACGATCCAGCCGTCGCCGCTCTCGCGGAGGGCGTTGCCGGCCGTCACTTCTATTTCAGCGGGACGAGTGGGGAGGGTTTCAGGAGGGCCGGTGGTGACCGTCGGGGCGCCTACCTCGATGGTGACGCGGTGGTGCTCGACGTATCCGGGGATGCTGAGGTGCTGGGCCCCGTCGACGACATCGCCCTGCTCGGAGCCCACAATCTGGAAAACGCGTTGGCGGCGGCGGCGACGGCCGCTCTGGCGGGTGCCTCACCGGAATCCATTCGACGAGGGTTGGCGACGGCCGAGTCCCTGCCGCACCGGACCGAGGTGGTGGCCGAAGCGAAGGGCATTCGCTGGGTCAACGATTCCAAGGCCACCAACGTGGCCGCGGCTCGCTCCGCCATTTCCAGCCTGGACGGGACGCTCCTCGTGCTGCTCGGCGGGAAAGACAAGGGCGAGGACCTCTCCACACTGGTTACCGCGCTCTCGAAGGCCGATGCCCGTGTTCTGGCATTCGGCGAAGCCGGACCGCGCATTTTTCAAGCCCTGGACGGGCCTGTGCCGGTGGAGTTGCTGCAGGTGGGGTTCGACGAGGTCGTGGCGGCCGCCGCCCAGCTCGCGACTCCGGGGACCACGATCCTGTTGTCGCCGGCGTGCTCCAGCTACGACATGTTCGCGAGCTACGAGGAGCGTGGCGCTCGCTTTACGGCGCTGGCCAGGGCTGCGGCAGAGGAGGCCGAGGGCTGATGGCACGGGCCGTCGATCTCGCTCCGTCCGGGCCACTCGCCCTGCCCATCACGGGCATCGGGAGAGGGTGGGAGGCTGGCGCGATCTTGATACTCACCGTCCTGCTCCTTTCCATCGGACTGGTCACGCTCTATTCCGCCAGCGCTTTTCTCGCTCAGCGCCAGGCCCTGCCGGACTACTACTACGTTCTCCGGCAGGCCACGGCGGTGGCGGCCGGCTTGGCGATTCTCGGTGTATGTGCGTGGATTCCGCATGACGTCTGGCGGCGACTTGCATGGCCGATGGTCATCGTAGCCTGGATCCTCCTCGTGGTCGTGGTCGCTCCGGGCACCGAGTCCATCGCGCCCTCGGTCAACGGGGCACGCAGGTGGCTGCGGGTCGGCCCGGGGCTTCAGCCCTCGGAATTGGCCAAGGTCGCCGTGGTTGTGTGGACGGCGGCGGTCGCGATTCGTAAGCAAGGGGAGTTCTCGAGCCTGAGGCGAGGCCTTCTGCCGTTCCTCCTGGTGTGGGCCGCGCTCATGGTACCGATCGCGCTCGAGCCCGATCTGTCCACGGCGTTGCTCGTGGGTGTGATGGGGAGCCTCGTGGTCTACGTGGCGGGTGCGCGGCTGACCCACTTCCTGTTCCTGGGTCTGCTCGCCGTTCCGGTAATGTACACGCAGTTGGAGGTCGCCTTCCGGGCTCGCCGCATGGTCTCGTACCTGGACCCCTCGGCGGATCCCGCGGGCGCCGGCTTCCAGGTGCACCAGTCGCTGCTCGCGTTCGGCTCGGGCGGAGTCGCCGGCGTGGGGTTCGGACAGGGTCGCCAGAAGCTCGGGTTTCTCCCAGAGGCCCACAACGACTTCATCTTTGCGATGATCGGAGAGGAGTGGGGGCTGGTTGGCGTCACGGTGGCGGTACTCCTCTATCTGTGCCTCATCCTCATCGGCTTTCGAATCGCCGCGCGTGCTCCCGATCTCTTTGGACAGTTGGTGGCCGTCGGGCTGACCAGCATGATCGCCATGCACGCCGTTCTTCACATGGCCGTCGGATTGGGCATGGTGCCGGCCACGGGCTTGGCGCTACCGCTGATCTCCTACGGTCGCTCGAACCTGTTGGTCACCATGGCGTCCCTGGGGATTCTCATGAGCATCTCCAGGGCGAGCGAGAGGTCCCTTCCCGTTGGAAGGAGAGCCCGTGCATGAGGGTCCCGTCGTGGTCTTCGCCGGAGGCGGCACCGGGGGCCATCTCTATCCCGCCTTGGCGTTGGCGGAGGAATTCGTGCGGCAGCGTCCCGACGTGCGGCCGTTCTTCGTCGGCGCGCGTGGCGGGCTCGAGGCTCGGGTGCTCCCCGAGCGGGGCCTGGAGCATCGGCTCCTACCGGTGCGAGGTGTCGAGCGTGGGCGGTGGTGGTCGAATCTCGGAGTTCCGTTCGCCCTCGCTTCCTCGCTTGCGGCCACGGTCGGGCTTCACCGCCGCATCCGGCCGGAGTTGGTCGTGGTGACGGGAGGGTACGCCGGAGCTCCGGCAGGCTTGGTGGCAGCGGGATTGGGGACGCCGCTGGTGCTCCAGGAGCAGAATGCGTGGCCCGGGGTCACGACTCGGCTCTTGTCGCGGTGGGCGTCTCAGGTACACCTCGCGTTTCCGGAAGCGGTGGCGCAGCTGCCCTCCCGGGCTCGGAATGTGGCGCAGGTCTCGGGATGTCCGATCCGAGCCCTTCCCGACACCACACCCGACCGTCACAGCGCTCTGGTCGGCATGGGCCTCGATCCACAGCGGAAGCTCCTGCTGTTGATCGGGGGAAGCCAGGGATCTCTGGCGCTGAACGAGTTGATGCTCGAAGCCGTCCGGGCGGCCATGGGTGGGCAGACGCTGCTCGCGGGTTGGCAGGTGCTCTGGATGACGGGGCCGGCCCACCACGCATCGATTGCGAAAGAGCTTGCCGCGCTGGGCGATCCGCCATGGGTCCGAGTGGTTCCCTACATCGAGGATGTGCCCCACGTGCTGGCGGTCACCGACTTGGCGCTGTCGCGGGCAGGCGCCATGACGACCGCCGAGCTCATGGCGTGGGGGGTGCCGGCCATCCTGGTGCCGCTTCCCACGTCTGCGGCGAACCACCAGGAAATGAACGCCCTCGCCCTGGAACAGGCCGGCGCGGCCGTGCACCTCACCCAGGGGGGACTCACCGCGGAGGACTTCTGGGCGACCATCGCGCGCTTGGCGGAGGACCCTCAGACGCTGGCCGCGATGAGCGCGCGCGCGCGGGAGCGCAGCCGGCCCGACGCCACGTCCTTCATCGTCGGCCAGATGGTGGGCCTCCTTGCGACTCCGGAGCGGGGAGGCGCCCGATGATCGCGCCCAATCCGAGCTCGAGCACCGTGGGTGAGAGGGATTTACGCCGGCTCTCCATCGAGGGGCGGGTGCACTTCATGGGAGTAGGGGGCGCCGGCATGTGCGCCCTCGCCGAGCTCTTCGTGACCCACGGAGGCAGCGTCTCGGGCTGCGACCTGCGGCCGGGATCGAGCACGGACAAGCTCCGGACCCTGGATGTGCCGATACACGAGGGGCACGAAGCGAGCCACGTGGATGACGCGGCGGCCCTGGTCGTGAGCGCGGCGGTCCCGATGGACCACCCGGAGGTTCAGCAGGCCCTCGAACGAGGAATCCCGGTCTTCAAACGTGCGGAGGCCCTTGGCCAGTGGGTCAATCAGGGCCGGGTGCTCGCGGTCGCGGGCACACACGGGAAGACGTCCACCACGGCAATGACGACGGAAATTCTCGTGGCGGCAGGGAAGGATCCGACCGGCTTCGTCGGAGGCCGCGTGCCCGCTTGGGGCGGAAACCTTCGCAGCGGGGGCGATCTCTACGTCGTCGAGGCGGACGAATACGACCGATCGTTTCTGGAGTTGAAACCCGCGGTGGCCGTGGTGACCAATGTCGAAGCGGACCACCTCGACACGTACGGCGCGGTTGAAGGTGTCGTGGACGCCTTCAAGGAGTTCCTCGGTGGGCTCTTGCCGGACGGATACGCTGTGATCTGTGCGGACGATCCAGGGGCCAGCGGGCTCGCCACGGACCTCGCGTCAGAGGTGCTTACGTATGGATTGGAGTCCGGCGCGCACGTGCGTGGAGTGGACGTCGAGGCGAGCCCCGATGGCATGTCCTTCCGGGTGATCGAGAACGGCATCGACCGCGGGAACTTCCGCCTTTCGGTGCCCGGTGTTCACAATCTGCGAAACGCGCTGGGCGCGGCGACTGCCGCTCGCTGCTTTGCGGCGAGCTGGGATAACGTCCGAGAGGGGCTGACGGCGTATCGGGGTGTCGAGAGGAGATTCGACACGCTCGGATTGGAGCAGGGCATCCTCGTCGTGGACGACTATGCGCATCACCCCTCGGAGATCCGGGCCACACTCGCGGCGGCGCGGGGCGCCCATCCGGACCGGCGGATCGTGGCCGTGTTTCAACCGCACTTGTTCACGCGTACTCGGGATTTCGCGGAGGAGTTCGGGGAGGCGCTCGCCGAAGCCGATTCGATCTGGGTCGCCGACGTCTTCCCGGCCCGCGAGGCTCCGATCGAGGGCGTAACGGGTGAACTGATTGCACTCGCGGCAGAGCGGGCGGGTGGCGACGTACGCTATCACGCCGACGTGAATACGATGGCAGACACGGTCCTCACGGAACTCGCCTCGGGTGACCTCCTCCTGACGATGGGCGCGGGGTCGGTGGACCACGTGGCGCATGAGATCATGGCACGCTTAAAGGAGACCCCTCATGCGTAAGCTGCTCCGCATCCCCCTGTGGGGAATGGTCGCTGGAGGCGTGGCGTTGGCGGCCGATTGGCTTCCAGACGCTCTCGCCGAACTCGAATTCTTCCGGGCCCGTGACTTCAGGGTGGAGGGATCTCGTCTTCTCGGGGCGAAGCAGGTGTTGGCCGTAGCGGCCATTTCACCGTTCGTCAGCGTATTCGACGATTTGACGTCGATCGAGTTGCGTCTCGAGCAGCACCCTTTGATTCGGCGCGCGCAGGTTACGGCCGAGCTCCCCGGGACTCTTGTGGTCACGATCGAAGAGCGGATTCCGGTCGGATTCGTGGCGGGTCCGGTGCTCGAGCCCGTGGATCGGGATGGTCAGGTTCTCCCTCTGGACCCGGTCGAGCACCGTCTGGACCTGCCCGTCCTGGTCGGAGGCGGAGCGGGCACCGCTCTCTCTCCCTCCCAGTTGCGAGTCCTGGCGATGGAAGTGGACCGGCTCGCGGCGGACGATCCCACGTTCCTGGCCGCGATCTCGGAGATGGCGATCGACGACAACGGGGATGCGACCGCCGTGGTGGGCGGAGACCTTCTCCTCCGGTTCCGCCCGCCCCTCTCGAACCGTCTGCTGCGTGACGGCCTCACCGTGTTGGAGGATGCCGTCCTACGCCACCCCAGTGAGACCGCGGCCGTCCTCGACCTCCGCTTCGAGGACCGATTCTGGTCGCTGGTATCGATCTCGGCACGACCAAGACCTGTGCCGTGATCGCGGAGATCCACGAGGATCCGTTCCTCCGGCGGGATCTCAAGATCCTCGGCGTGGGGCAGGCCCGGAGCACGGGTATGCGGCACGTGGTCACGCATATCGATGAAGCCACCGAATCCGTGAAGGCCGCCATGAATGAGGCCGAGCTCATGGCCGGCGCGAGGGTGGATCGCGTGTACGTGGGAATCAGCGGCGAGCATGTCCAGGCAGCCACGTCTCCGGGCGTCGTTGCCGTGATGGAGGACGATATCTCCTCGTTCGACCTCCGACGTGTTCACGAGGTGGCCCGAGCCGTCGCTCATCCGCCCGATCGCGAACTCCTGCATGCGATCCCCCAGGACTACATCGTGGATCACCACGCCGGGATCAAGGATCCGGTGGGGATGGTGGGTACCAGGCTCGAGGCGGAAGTCTATCTGGTGACTTGCTCCTCCACCGCCGCCGAGAACATCAGAAAGGCGGTCCAGAGGGCAGGCTATCGAGTTCAGGAGTTGGTCCTCGAATCCCTTGCGGCGGCCCGGTCGGTCCTCACGGAGGACGAGAAGGAGGTGGGCGTGGCGATGGTCGAGATCGGCGCCTGCACGACCAACGTCGCCGCCTACTGTAATGGCGATCTCCGACACGTCGCCGTCCTCCCCTTTGGGGGGGCCACGGTCACGAACGATCTCGTGAGGGGCTTGTCGGTTCCCTTTGCCGAGGCGAAGCGGGCGAAGGAGCACTTCGGCGTGGCCTTCGCGCAACTGGTGGATCCGCAAGAGACGGTCGAGCTGCCCGGACCGAGTCCGGGCCAGACACGGCTCGTCGCTCGCGAGTTGATCGCCCACGTGGTCGAGCAGCGGCTCGACGAAATGTTCGGCCTGGTCCACGCGGAGCTGGAGCGGCAGGGTCTGCTGAACAAGCTCGGTGCGGGCATCGTGATCACCGGAGGGGGGTCGACGCTGTTCGGGACCGTGGAATTGGCCCAGCACGTGTTCGCCGCCCCGGTACGCAGCGGTATTCCCAGCGAAGGCCTTTCCGGTCTGTCCGACTCCGTTGGAAGGCCGAAATTCGCGACGTCCGCGGGACTCGCGCTATACGGCGCCGACCGGTACGAAGAAACCGGCGACGGCGCTTCGACGCTCACATCCGGCCTGGTGTCCAAGGTCGGGTCATGGCTGAAGGAATTTTTCTAGTGCTCCGACGAACAATCGACTCGGAACATCGACCGTGAATCAAATCGAACCACCCATCCATGGGAGTCAAATAATGATGATTTTCGAATTCGAGGACACGCCGATCCAAACGGCCCGGATGAAGGTGGTCGGGGTCGGAGGGGCCGGCGGGAACGCCGTCAACCGCATGGTCGACGAGGACCTGGAGGGTGTCGAGTTCATCACGGCCAATACCGATGCCCAGGCGCTCAAAGGTTCGCGGGCCCAGGTCACGCTGCAGGTCGGCAAGAAACTGACCCGTGGGCTGGGCGCGGGTGCCCGGCCGGAGGTGGGCCGGCAGGCCGTCGCCGAGAGCCAGGATGAGATCCGCAGGGTGCTGGAGGGGGCCGACCTGGTCTTCATCACGGCCGGCATGGGTGGTGGAACCGGTACCGGAGCCGCCCCGATCATCGGTGAAATCGCCCGAGAGATGGGCGCTCTGACCATCGGCATCGTCACCAAGCCCTTCTCCTTCGAGGGGAAGAAGCGGGAGCGGCAGGCCGAGCAGGGTCTCACGGAGCTTCGCAGGACGGTCGACACGATGATCGTGGTCCCGAACGACCGCCTCCTGTCCGTGGTGCCGCGGGGGACTTCCTTCCGGAACGCCTTGAAGAAGGCCGACGAGGTGCTCCTGCACGCGACTCAAGGCATAAGCGATCTGATCCGGGTGTCGGGCGAGGTGAACGTCGACTTCGCGGACGTTCGAACCATCATGGCCTGCCGCGGGCCGGCCCTCATGGGCTCGGGGTTCGGAGAGGGAGACAACCGGGCGCAGGAGGCCGCACAGGAGGCCGTTTCTTCGCCCCTGCTGGACGACGTATCGATCCGTGGTGCACAGGGCGTGCTGATCAACATCACGGGGGGGATGGATCTCGCCATTGACGAAGTGCACCAGATATCAACTATTATTCAAGAAGAGGCCGGAGACGAGGCGGAGATCATTTTTGGCGCGGTCCATGATCCGGAGTTGGAAGGACAGATTAGGGTCACGGTGATCGCCACCGGCTTCGACGACGTGATCAGGCCGGATTTTGGAAGGCAGACCCCGGCTCCAACGCCTCATCGTCAGGTGCAGCCGCGCCCGCAGGCGGCGGCAGCGGCGGCAGAGGTCGGTGGAGCACCGGCGAGCGTGGTTCCCCTTCCACGACCGCCGGAACGGGTCGTGACGCGAGAGCAGATCGGGGAGTTGGACGTTCCGACGTTCATTCGGCGGCAGATGGACTGACACGCCGCTGAGTGGTAGCAGGACGAGAAGGGCAGCGGCGTGGGTCCGTATGAACGCGGGCTCGCGGCGGTAACGATGGTTGAAGGAGGCGGGGTGAACTCGAGCTCCAAGATATTGGGATTCGTCGGTGTCATCGGAGTGATGGCCTCAAGCCTGGCGTTCGTCCTGTTCACGGGTAATGAGGTGCCCACCGTGGGACTCGTGGAGCCCGTATTCGCGGCGGCACCCGAGCGGGTCGAACTTCGAGAGCTGAACCGCGACGAGACGCTCGGCGATCTGCTCCTGGACGTGCTGGACGCCAACGACCAATACAGCTTCGTCCTCGCGTTTCGGGAACGGGCCGATCCTCGCCGAATGCGAGCGGGTACGGAAGTGGCGTTCCGCTGGCTCACCGCCGATCCATCGTACTTGCGGGCGGTCGATGTCGCGCTCGACTCGGACATGACGGTTCGGCTGACTCCGACTTCCGGTGGGTGGGACTCGAGTGTGATGACGACCCCCGTGGTCACCGATACCGTGTGGGCCGCTGGTGAGATTCAGTCCTCACTCTGGGAAGCGGTCATCGGGAGTGAGGGCCTGGAACACGTAGACGCTCGTGACCAGGCGAAGCTCTTCCTGGATCTCAGCGACATTTTCCAGTGGCAGGTGGACTTCGTCCGGCAGATCCGCCCGGGGGACTTCTTCCGGTTCGCGTACGAACGGGCGGTTCGGCCCGACGGGACCATGCGCGTCGGTCACGTGCTCTCCGCAGAGTTGGTGAATCGTGGGACCGCTTACCTGGCGGCCTGGTTCGATCCCAACGGAGATGGGAGCGGCACGTTTTACGACGAAAACGGAAATTCCGTGCGACTCGCGTTTCTTCGCAGCCCTATCCAGCTCCGCTACCGGATCTCGAGTGGATTCAGCAATAACCGATTCCATCCGGTGTTACAGACCTGGCGGGCGCATCGGGGTGTGGACTTCGCCGCGGCAAGAGGGACGCCGGTGCAGGCGACCGGGAGGGGCGTCGTGATCGAGCGTGCCAGGCAAAGCACCTACGGAAACACGATCCTGATTCGGCATTCCAACGGATGGACCACGCGGTATGCGCACATGAATCGCTTCGCCGCTCGGATCTCGGTCGGCAGCCAGGTCGACCAGGGTGACCTCATCGGGTACGTCGGGATGACGGGTCTGGCTACCGGTCCGCACCTCCACTATGAGATGCGTTACTACGGAGCCCCCGAGGATCCGCTCGCCATCGATCTGCCGCCAGGCGATCCGGTGCCGAGCGAGCAGTTGGAGGCGTGGGAGGCACAAAGCAGTGCTCGCCTGGGCCTTCTCGACCGGCTTCCTCTTCCCTGGGACGTTCGGCTTGCCATGAACGTCCTCGGGGACGATGACACGCCGGACGCAGGAGCGCGGTGACCCTTTCTTGGCTGGCCTTTGGAATTCTGGCGGCCGGTGCTGGGGGATTCGCGGCGTGGATATACGTCCGGCGCGAGCTGCCGATCCCCGGTCGGAGGATCCTCGGTACCATCCGTGGCCTCACCCTCGCGCTGGTGCTTCTCCTGCTCTGGGACCCCCGGCTGCCCGGTGGCCCACAGGGCGGGGCGTTCGAGGGTAGTTGGGTCCTGCTGGACGCGTCCGCCAGCATGTCGGCTGCCGCGTCGGAAGATGGGGCCGACGGCGCCGACTGGGCCTCGACGCTGGAGCGTGCCGGCCAACTCGCGCGTGCGGGCGCCCAGGTCCTGCTCTTCGGTGAGACTCCTCGCGTGGTCCCCCTCGATTCCCTCGCCACACTATTACCAGTCGCGTCTACTTCAAGACTGGCGCCTGCTCTTGCCCGCGCGGCGGAAGCCGGGGCCAGCGACGTAACGGTTCTCTCGGATCTACGGCTCGACGATCCGGTGGAAGCGGAGATCAGTGTCGACCGATCCCCCTTCGGCGTGCAGATCGAGAGAAGGGGGGGCTCCATTCGTAACGCGGGTATCGCCCGCTTCGAGCTTCCGGCCCGCGCGGAATCTGGGCAGCCGCTCTCCGTTGGGGTCGCGCTGTTCTCCGAGGAGACCGATCCGGGAGATACGATCCGCGTCGAGGTGTGGGAGGAGGACCGTCTCGTCGCCTCGGCCGGGGTTCTGCCGGCCGAGCCCGGCCTTCTGGCCACGGCCACGATCGGGTTGCCGGCTCCACGTGATACGGGCTGGCTTCGCTATCGCCTTCTGGTGAGCTTGCCGGGCGACCGCTTCGAAGCCGATGACGCCAAGTCCGCCTACACGGAAGTCGATCCTGAAGTGGGCGGTCTGGTTCTTCTGTCTCTTCAGCCCGACTGGGAGCCCCGCTTTCTACTCCCGGTACTCTCCCAGGTGACTGGCCTCGAGGCGAGTGGGTTTTTAGGCATGAGCGGGGGTCGATTTCTTCGACTGGGGTCGGGTGCCCAGGTCGGCCCTCCGGTAGAAGAGGCCGAGGTGCGGCAGGCCCTCTCCGGAGCGGACTTCGTCGTGCTTCACGGCCTCGGTGGGGGCGCGCCGGGTTGGGTCGGGAGCACCCTCGGGGAGGCCCCGAGGTCGATCGTCTTTCCGTCCGACGCTGCCGGTGCCCTCGCCGCGGGAGTAGAGGCCCGGCCCCAGCTGGATGGAGAGTGGTACGTCACGCCGGACCTGCCCCCCTCCGCTCTCGCGGCCAGTTTGTCGGGAGCGGATCTGACGGGGCTGCCGCCGTTGACCGAAATCCTTCCTCGCCAAGCGTCCGGCACGGTGCCCTCCCCGATCCCGCTTCAGCGCCAGGGGGTTGGGACCACGGAGGCTGGGCTCGTGCTGAATGAGAACGGGGGTCGTCGTCGGGCGGTGGTTCTGGCCTCGGGCTTTTGGAGATGGGCCTTCCGCGAGGGTCCGGATCGCGAGGCGTATCGCAGATTATGGGCTGGCGTTGCGGGATGGCTGCTCGCCTCCGCGCCACAGGACGGGACCGTGGACGTGCGGCCCGCCAAGCGCGTGTGGAGTGCCAGCGAGTCGATGGAGTGGCGAGCCCCCGGTTCGATCGGAGGGGAAGTCGACCTCACGCTGAGCCTGGCCGACTCCGTGGTGCTCGACACCACTGTGGTGGTGGACGGCACCGGGCAGGCACGGAGCCGGCCGCTCCCCGTGGCCGAGTACTCGTACCAGATCACGCGCCCCGGGGAGGATGTTGCCATCGGGAGTGGACGGATCGAGAGCGAGGGTCACAGCCTGGAGCTTCTTCGCCGGCCGGTGGATGTCTCGACCGGGGAGTCTGCTGAGGAGGGCGGAAGCCGGACAAGAGCCGGCCTCGGCCCTCCGCTTCGAACCCACCCCGGCCCCTATCTTCTCATCCTCGTGCTTCTTTCCGCCGAATGGATTGGCCGCCGACGCGGCGGTCTTCGATAGGTGTTCTCCCATAGGCCGGATGAGCTCGACCTCGAGATGAGCGGGACGTAGCCATGGCCCGATTGTTCAAGCGGGGGGGCGAAAAGAAGAAGGGGCTGTGGAGACGGGCGGTCGATCTCGCGCTCACCGATGTCCGGGTCGCGGTCGGGGGTGTCGACCACGAGTCGCTGGAATCGCTCGAGGAACGTCTTCTGGCCGCCGATTTCGGCGTCGACGCCACGATGCGTCTGGTCGATCATGTCGATTCGCTGGCGCGTCGGGGAAAGGTGTCCGGTGGTTCGGAGCTGAGGCGCGCCCTCGCGGATGAGATCGCGCGGATTCTGGAGCCGGCCGCAGCTTCTTATTTGCAGCTGGCCGACGACGGCCCGACCATCTACCTCATCGTTGGCGTGAACGGGGTGGGCAAGACGACCTCCGTGGCCAAGCTGGCCCATCGCATCCGGGGCGAGGGTCGCAGCGTGATGATCGCCGCGGCGGACACCTTCCGGGCGGGGGCCGTCGAGCAGCTTCGTATTTGGTCGGAGCGCGTGGGCGCGGATTTCGTGGCAGGGCAACAGGGTGGCGACCCGGCCGCCGTGGCTTTCGACGCCATCGAGGCTGCCCAGGCCCGGAGTCTGGATGTCGTTCTGGTGGATACCGCCGGACGCCTTCACACCCAGCGCAACCTCATGGAGGAGCTCGAGAAGGTCGATCGTGTGATTCGCCGGCGCTGTGAGGGAGCGCCACACGAATGCCTCATTGTGCTGGATGCGACGGTCGGCCAGAACGCGGTGGCTCAGGTCCGCGCCTTCAGTGGCACGGTCGAGCTGTCCGGGATCATCCTGACCAAGTTGGACGGCACCGCGAGGGGTGGTATCGTGGTGGGTCTCCAACAGGAGTTCGGCCTGCCGGTCAAGCTCGTGGGGTCCGGAGAGGGGATCGACGATCTGTCCGACTTCGATCCCGATGACTTCGTAGAGGGGGTCTTCGAGGAGTGAGCTTTTTCAGGCTGGACAAGCCGGTCCAGTTTCTGAAGGGGGTGGGTCCGGTTCGGGCCGAGGCACTGGGGCGAATGGGAATCGTGACTGCCCGCGATCTCCTCTACCACGTGCCGCGACGCTACGACGACGCCTCCACGATCGAGCCGGTGGAGCACCTGAAGGTCGGTGCGGACGTCACGGCTGTCGGGCGGGTGCGCTCCAAGGGCGTGATCCCCACCCGTAAGGGGCTCCGGATCTTCCAGGCTGTCATCCAGGACGATTCGGGGATGATCACGTGCGCCTGGCCGGGGCAGCCATGGTTGGAGCGGAAGCTTCAGGAGGGCGATCTGCTGCTCGTGACCGGGCCCGTGAAGTTCTTCCACGGGAGGCAGCTTCAGCCACGAGAATTCACGGTGCTGGCTCGCGCTGCCGACGATGCTCCGGCTCACGCGACCAAGGGGCACGTCTTCGCCACGTATCCCGCGAGTGAAGAAGTCTCGCAGTGGATTCTTCGAGGGCTCTTCGAGAAGAACCTCGACGCGCTCCTGAGCGAGGTAGCCGAGGAGGAGTATCTCGCCGACGGGGAACGGAGAGGGCTCTCGTTGCCTGGCCTCGGTGAGGCACTGGGGGCGCTGCACCGACCCCCCTCGCTGAGCTCCGTCGAGGCCGCTCGCCGTCGCCTGGCCTTCGACGAGTTGTTCTTCCTCCAGCTCGTCCAGGCTCAGGTGCGTTACCACGAAACCGCCCAGAAGCCGGGGCTCGTCTTCGAGCGTACCAACGAGCTCATCCGGCCTCTGCATCAGGCGCTGCCCTTCGAGCTGACGGGAGCGCAGGCGAGAGTCCTGCGTGAGATCTACGCCGACATGGGTTCGAACCGCAGGATGAACCGTCTCTTGCAGGGCGATGTCGGGTCTGGGAAGACGATCGTGGCGCTCTTCGCGATGCTCCTGGCAGTGGAGAGCGGACGCCAGGCGGTCCTCATGGCTCCGACCGAATTGCTCGCGGAACAGCACCTGCGAAAGATGAGCGAATTGTTGGAGCCCCTCGGTCTGAGCGTCCAGGTACTCACGGGTCAACTGAAGGCCGCGGAGCGGAAGAAGGCTCTGGCCGCGCTGCGCGACGGTTCCGCGGCGCTCACCGTAGGCACGCACGCGCTGATCCAGGAGGGCGTCGAGTTTCGTGACCTCGGTCTGGTGGTCGTCGACGAACAACACCGCTTCGGCGTAAGACAGCGGATGGCGTTGGGCGAGCGGGAGATTCCGCCGGATACGCTGATCATGTCGGCCACGCCGATCCCCAGGTCACTCGCGATGACGCTGTATGGGGATCTCGATCTGTCCCTCCTGGACGAGATGCCCGGGGGTCGGAAGCCCGTGACGACGCTGCTCCGGTATCCGAGCAAGCGGGACGAGGTCTACCGCCTGGTCGATCAGGAGCTCGAGGCGGGGCGTCAGGCCTACATCGTATATCCGTTGGTCGACGAGTCGGACAAGATGGACCTGCGCTCGGCCACCGAAGAGTACGAACGCCTCTCTACCGAGGCCTTCCAGCAACGGCGGGTCGGCCTGATTCATGGACAACGGTCCAGCGCAGAGAAGGATCAGGTGATGCGCGCGTTCCTCGCCGGGGATCTGGACGTGCTGGTCGCGACGACCGTGATCGAAGTCGGCATCGATGTGCCCAACGCCTCGGTCATGGTGGTGGAGCACGCGGAGCGCTTCGGATTGTCGCAACTGCACCAGCTGCGGGGTCGAGTGGGGCGCGGGGCCGCAAAGAGCTACTGCGTGCTCATCGCCGAACCAGGCGAAGCCGCGGCCGAGCGACTGAAGATCTTCAGAGACACGTCCGATGGCTTTGCCGTGGCCCACGCCGACTTGCGTATACGCGGGCAGGGAGACCTCTTCGGCGCCCAACAGCACGGACGAGATCCTATCCTGCGCTTCGCCGACCTCTCGAGGGATGAGGGCCTGTTGGTGGAGGCCCAGACTCGCGCCCGGGCTCTGGTCGAGACCGACCCGGAGTTGAGTGGCGAGGGTGTCACCCGGATCAGGGAGTTGATGGACCATCGCTACGCCGAGCGGCTGAAGCTTTTCTCGGTCGGATAACGCCACTACTCTCCGGCCGGCGAGAGCCGACACACAACTCCAGAAATCGAGCGATATGAGTCAGGAAGAGATCACGGAAGTCCGGTCGCTCGGCGACCACGTAGGGACGTCGGTCACCATTCTCGGATGGGTGGAGAGCACCCGCGGCCACGGGAAGGTCGGCTTCGTCACGGTGCGGGACGGAACCGGGCTGGTTCAGGGCGTGCTGCTCAAAGCGGAGCTTCCCGAGAGTGTTTGGGGGCTCCTGGAGTCGCTCACGCAGGAATGTTCCGTGGCCCTGAGTGGAGAAGTGCGCGAGGAACCGCGTGCGCCCGGCGGACATGAGATGGGCGTGACGGGCTTGGAATTGCTCGGGACCTCAGAGGAATACCCCATCCAGCCCAAGGAGCACGGAGTCGAGTTCCTCCTCGACAATCGCCATCTCTGGCTCCGGTCCAGCCTTCAGCGCGCCGGCATGCGGGTCCGCCACGAAGTCGAGCAGGCCATACACGACTTCTTCTACGATCGGGACTTCGTCCGCATCGACACTCCCATCCTCACCGGCGCCATCGGCGAGTCCGCGGGCACCCTGTTCGAGACCGACTACTTCGGCGAGCCCGCGTTTCTGGCCCAGACCGGCCAGCTGTACGTGGAGACGGCGTGCCCCGCCTTTCGGAAGGTGTATTGCTTCGGCCCCACGTTTCGTGCGGAGAAATCCAAGACACGGCGACACCTCACCGAATTCTGGATGGTCGAGCCCGAGGTCGCGTTCGCCGATTCGGATGACAACATGCGACTCCAGGAGGAGTTCGTCTGCTATCTCGTGGAGAGGGCGCTCGATCGGTGCGCTCCTGAGTTTGAGGTGCTGGAGCGCGACACCGCGGACCTGGAGGCGATCGCCTCCCCCTTTGCTCGCATCTCCTACACGGATGCCGTCGCGCTCCTGCAGGAGAAGGGGAGCGAGATCGAGTGGGGGCGCGACTTGGGGGCGCCCGACGAAATGTTGCTGAGCGAGCAATTCGATCGACCCGTCTTCGTCCACGACTATCCGAAGGCCGTGAAGGCCTTTTACATGAAGGAGAATCCGGACGACCCGAGAACCGTCCGATGCAACGACCTGCTCGTACGAGAATACGGCGAGCTCATCGGAGGGAGTCAGCGTGAGGACGACCTCGACAAGTTGTTGGCGCGCATCCGGGAGGAGGGGCTTCCAGAGGAGACGTACTCCTGGTATCTGGACCTGAGGCGGTACGGAACCTTCACCCACTCGGGCTTCGGACTCGGGCTGGAACGGACCGTGGCTTGGATCACGGGACGGCCCCACGTTCGGGAGATGATTGCGTTTCCGCGGCTCAGAAACCGGTTGGTGCCCTGACGCGAAGTGGGATCGCCGTCTCACTCCATCTCGGGGCGGCTGTACGCGGGCCCGGGCCCCCCGCCCCACCCAGCGCCTTCCAGATGCCCGCTCGACGGAGTGAGACGGCGATCCAGAACCGTCGCGTCGGGCCTTTTCGAGGCGGGGCCCGACCCCACCACCCAATTTGGGGGCGCGGACTGCCGTTACTACGACTATCAGGGGGACCGCCAGCCCGTGTTCGAGGACATTCGGATCCACCCCGAGGGCCGTGTCTCGTTCATCGTCAGAACCAAGACGTTCAAAGAC